>NZ_CABPRH010000010.1:0-182662 GCF_902410085.1 Haloferax sp. KTX1
GGTGGGGCCGGGCTGGTGGAGACGTCAAAAAGAACACACCGCCCGCGACGCCTACTCAGCCCACCACGCCTCGCGCTCTGGGAATCTGACGTCCGACCACCCCGTCACGGCCACCGACACGCGCCCACCGTACCAGCTCTTCGCGACGTTCCGCAGCGTCACCCGCTCGCCTTCTCTGACAGCTGGCTGCCGACTATTATGCCACACCGTGAATTTCGTTCGCGATGTCTCGTCCTCGATGAGTCCCACCTGCTGGATCGCCGAATTCGACGACGTCCAGAGTTGGGTTATCGTCCCCTCGATTGATACCTCTCGACGGCTGACCTCACTGACCGCCGCAATCGGAATCACCGTCCCCGGAGCCTGTTGAAACTCTTCGAACACACCCACGACCGCACTCATCATCGACTGCCCGTCTGCGACCGCCTCGGCTAACCGCCGGCTGATCACCGACCGCGACCACCCTTCGAGTTTCGACTGCATTCGTCCTGCCTCTCTGTTCACGACGCCCAACTGTTCAGCCGTCAGTTGCTCACGTGGATCCGGTTCTTCCGGGTCAGCCCACCGATTGACACACCCCGCGCGTTTCTTGAACGCTCTCGTTGCCTCGATACGTTGTTGCTCCACCGCCGTCGCCGTCCGCGCCTCCCGACTCGACGTCTGTCTCCGGTCCCACCGGTCACGCGTCTGTTCGATCTCCCACTCACGTGCAGCCATTCGCTCTTCTTCCGCGAGGGTCAGCCCCCGACCAACCGCGTCCGGATTGTTCAGGTCAACTTTGGCCTGGATTTCGAGTTCAACTGTGGGATGGAGCGCTGGCGTCTCATCGACCACGTCGTCGTCGACCGCTCGGGGGTGGTTGGTGTGCGAAACTTCATTACGGAACTGCTTCTTACTACTCATTGTTGATCTCTGAAGGCGCTCACTCGGCGTCTTCTTCCGACACTACGACTCTCCAGCCGCAGTCTTCTCACAGACTGACCGATACCAATCGTCTCACGGCGACGCCGCCGCGCCTTCGCCGGCTTGTCCGGCGCGGCGCGTCGCCAACAGGTGTCCCTCACAGACGAGCGCGGGGGTGAACCTCGAGGTGAGCGCGCGGTCAGGGCAGTCAATCCACCGACCCGCGCGTCGTCGACCCCGTACAGGCCGTCCGTCGTAGACGCAACGGCTGAACCGGGACGACGAGGCGGTAAGCGGGGGGTTGACAGTCCTGAACGGCGTCGCATACGGCCACAGCGAGGCCGCAGAGAGCGAGGACCCGCCGGAACAGCACCGTGCCCGGACCCGCACGAGCCTGTCCCGTCCGTCGCAGACGCAACGGAAACGCCTCGTGCGGCAGCCCGGTGCGGGCTGGACGCCCGCGGACCCACAGCTCGTCGCGGCCGAGTTTGAGCGCACGCCCGGCAGGCCGCACAGCCAGCCCTGAGTGAGCCCCGGACCGTGGCATATTGGGGGTGAGCACGGCGAGCCCCCAGTAGCCACCGCAGCCCGGGCGAACGAGGGGTGAGGGCAAGTGCCCGAGCGGCGAGCAGCCCGCCCGGACCGCGCAAGCGGCCACGTCTGAACCAGCCGGCCGGCGGCGCGACCGTATCGAGGGAGCGCCGACCCAACGGCTGGTGAAGATGCAGCCAGCCCGGTTTCGGTCATGGCCCGGATGCGGGCCGAGCGCTCGCAGGCCCGCCCTCGGGGCTGACCGGTATCGGGTGGCTGCACCCGGCCCGACCCGGCCCCGTGACCGTGCCCCGTCCGTCGCAGACGCAACGGCAGCGCGAAATGCTCGGGCCCGGCAGGAACGGTCTGCCCGCCGGAGCGCGCACAACCCGAGCAGTCACTCCCAAGCGTACGGATGCGCGTCGCTGTTCACTCCGAGAGCGACGCGTGGAAGACGCCCACTATTCGGTCACGCCGTTGATGAACGCTTGGAGGGACCCGACGTGACAGCCAGCGATATCGTCACATAGCTTCAGTGCGAATAGTTCACATGAAACTCGAGATTGATGAGGAACGCTTGGGGGCCGTCCTCGAAGCGCTTCCGACAGACGACAACGGTGGCGTCGGCCGACACGTCCACTACACACGCCAGAAGTACGAGACTATCTACGAAATTACACCCGAGACGATTGAAGGCGACCTCGACCGTGTGTTTGCGATTACGGTCCGGCAACGAGCAGGATCCATTGGCACGACTCGATTGACTGCCGCCCAGAAGCAGTTCGATACTGACGCGTTCCGTGCAGCAGACACACACGACGAGGCATACGAGTTACTCACCTCAATCGACGACGTTGGTCGGAAGATTGCGAACGAGTATCTCCGAAAGGTCGTTCACGCGTTCGAATTCCGAGACTCGTGGGTGGCAGACCTGCGTGTCCCGCTTGACATACACGTCACGAGCGCACTCGCCGACACGAAGTGTATCCACGAGAGCGATGGCAGTCGAACAGACCGAACGGCGGTCAGCAAAGTTTTCAACCCCACTTCGGGGAGCAATCCATCAACACGAATCGCCGTTGACGACATGCAAGCGGCGTTCAAGCGGGTCGCCGAAACACAGGGAACCGACCGAATCGCCTTCGACGAACTCTGGTCGGAACACAAGTTCTACCTCTCGATTCCGGCGTTTCGAGAAGAGAGCTGTTTGAAAACGTTTCTATAGTGATTCGAAGCTATCCTGAGTAGTATCGTGCTCGTTGTCCCCACCGTTCTACTTGAGATTCTGTGAAACTGCCCTTAGCCGCGACTGCTTCCGGGTCACAGACAGCCAGCTCACCAAGAGTCTTAATCCCTACCTCAGCTAGCTGGGTGGTGTACGTATCACCAATCCCACGAATCACTATTACGTCCTCGTCAGGGTTTTGAAGCAATTCCACAACAAGAGCATGCTTCCCTTGGTGGTAGGCCGCTTCTGTTAGCCACTTTGTGAGACTTCGGGCAGATAGAGTTGTTTCATCAGAAAGCCACTCAATATCTGCGTCCACAAAATCTTCAATAGTCAGGATATCCGCTGAGTACAGTTTCTCAAGAGTCACTTGACCGATGCCTCGAATGTCACCAAGAGCTTCAGTAGAGACGTCAGAGGTATCTTCTTCGTTCTTGTGACGGGATGGTTGCTGGCTGTCGACGTACTGCTCTACAAGTTCTTCAGCACCAATTTCGAGGATATACCTCGCAAGCGATATTCCATCAACTAACTTCGGCGTTCGTCTTCGTTGAGCAGTTTCGACAGCACCTGCGGTGAACGTTCCCGTTGTGACAACGACCATCACATCAGCTGGAGCATATGCTGGTAATCCATACTGCTCTATTTTTCCTTTTCCAACCTTACTTCCTTTTTTGAGACGTTTCGCTTGGAAGTGTATCTCAACCTCGTATGGAAGCGTTCGGGTTGCTCTAACATCTTCTCCCCATTCCTCAGATTCGTCCGTGACTTCAGTATCATACCCTTGGGACTCCCAGATATCAGCGATAAGTCGCTCAAAATCTTTCCAGTACAGTCCACAGAGATTACTGTGAATCTGGTCAACGGTTAGAGGCATAGTTGTAGTTATGACAACATAATAAATATAATTAGAGAAGGTCGTCAGAGATGGTCGCAGTCGTTCGTCTCTTTGACGTCCAACCGCTCGCGCACCTCGTCCGTCCGCGCTAACAGCTGTTTGTACGCCGTCGTATCCCCGCGGCGTCCGCGGCACCCCGTCCGGTTCGTCGACGACGACAGCCGTCTGCAACAACAACTGGACGAGATCTGCAGAGTCGACACCCTCGTCCGCGTAGAGCCGAAGCCACGCGTACAGTTCGAATGCCATCGTTTGTTTGGTCGCTTCGTCAACAGTCGGCTCCGTCTCATAGTACACTTGGTGAATCAACGCAGGCCAACATACGCGCCTGCACCCCTGCAGGCGCGCCACAACATACTGGCGCGCACTACGAGTCGACCACAGACGCGACGACCACCGACCAGCCACCGGGTGGGACTGAACGGGGCCGCGGCGAGAACGAAGACGGCCGACTGTAGCACCGCAGGCCGGAGGCCGAGGCGCGCACGGAGGCCCTCGAGTTGTCGCCGCGGGGGCGTTCGAAGGGACTACCAGAAGCCTCTACACTTGCGTGTCGACTTCCACCGCCGAAATCCGTCTGCCCTGAACATGTAGGAAAGATAATTTGTTGTTGTGTCCACACAATGTAGACATGTCTACTGGTGAGTGGGCAGACAGCCCAGAAGAACGGATCACGAGAGAAGAATACCGGGCCTCAAAAGCAGGGCTAACCGCTGGACAGTATGGTAACGACGGTGAGCCAAAAGGTGTCGGTCGATTTTTAGAACGCGTTGTCATAAGGGAACTCCAGAAAATCGCTTACGAGCAGTACGATATGGAGTTGCGCTTCGAGCATGGCGTTGTCGTTGATGACTACGGCTCTCAAAAGTATCCCGGAGCATCAGCAGCGGGTGCATCGAGCGTTGATACGAGTGCCTCTCCAGAATTCGATATTGTCTGCTATCGGGGGGATGTCGCATGGGCCTATCGTGATGGAAAGCCACTCGCAATCGTTCCTGAGTCGCTTCTCTACGGCGTGGTTGAGGTGAAACGTGGCGTGAATAGCAGCACCATCGACGAGATTAACCACCAACTTCGACGCCAACGTCGGTATCTCGATTCCACGACGGAGACGACAGTCCCACAGGTCTTGGTTGGAGTCCAATACTTCGGTGGACAAGTACTGGATATGGTCACCGATGCTGTGTCCGATCATGTAGCGCTCATCGGTGATATCAATGGAAGTGGGTCGGCAAGAAGCATGACCGAACCTATCTCTGTTGGCGAGACTGGATGTGTCGGCCGTGGGTGTCTGGAGTCTGTTGTCTCAGTCCTTAGCACATAAGACGAGTAACCCACGTCACGACCGCAACCACCCGAACAACGACCACCCGCCGCGATCCTCAGCCGCGTCTGCTTCTAATTCACGCACCCGGACTTTGGCCGCCTCGCGACCGCCGAGTGAGGATGTGACTGTCGGCCGCTATGCTGTCGATAGGGCGGTTCGGTCAGCCGGCGTGTCGGTGGCCTCGGCCGCTGCTCGGTCGCGATTCGACCCCAAATCCGTCTTCGACCCCGACGGCTGGTACTAGTCACTCGTCCCGGCGATTGCCCGCTCGATGGTTGTCTCGCCGTCGGTCGACCCGCCCGAGAACTGAACGGCGTCCCATTTCGGCCGGGACAGCCTGGAGTCACGAACCAGTCGGTCTATCTGCTGGGCGTCGCCCGCCGTCCAAAACGCGAGGAGTGAACACAGCGCCATGTCCGCTTCGGAGTGACTGTCGTTCCCTGTCGTATCCCCGCACCACAGGCGGCTGAACGTCCCGCCGTTCGCGGCGTTCGATACCCGTTCGATGAGTTCCTCTGCCCAGTCGTCGGTCACACCCGTCTCGCTGTCCCGACAGGCGTCGAAAGCGACGCCGACGAACGGGTCGTCGTCGGTAAACACGTAGCTCACGCCGTCGGCTGGGCCATCGGTCGCGTACGCACGCGCTATGTCGAACGTCGTCCACGTCACCGGGTCGGTTGCCGATGCGTCCCCTCCTGTCACGTCCCGAAGAACCTTCGTTTCGTCTCCACCACGCGTCTGTCTGCGCCATCCCACCCACGTCGCCTGTTCGAGGAGAGCGTTTGGCAGCTGTTCTCGTGTCGGGAGTGGTGGCGTCATTGCGAGTTGTGGTCTCGACAGGTCCATGATAGCTGTTTCCCGTGCGTTCACGAGGGTGCTAATTAGGGCCGATCCCTACACCCCTCGTGGGGAGGATAAACCGCGATACACGCGCTACAGCCCCGATTTCCAGGGGTGTACATGCACGCCGATTCTCCGCAAGGGTGTCTTCGGTCATGACGAGGTCAGGGGTGTGGCGACGACGCGTCGATCCCTCCAATTCGATCTCTATCGAGACTTCGATTCGCTCGAAGTACCCACGCTTGCTGCCGCTCGCGACGTGTTTCGGTTCAACACTCACCTCGTCCGCTGGCGTGGACACCCGTCTCCACGCCGCGAGACACGACTATCTACGTACCCCAGTTCCCAGTACAACCCATCGTACAGGTGGTGTATTGCCTGTTTTCGATTGTGTCGTTCGGGCCACTTTCGCCGCGTGCACCCCGACTCACTCGTCGCTACTCCCCCACCTCTTCAGCGCGCGGCGACAGCCGTATTGCCCGTTGTCGCTCGCCAGCACGCGTCTCTCACGTATCGTTCGAGTTGCATACCGCCTCACGATGGCTGCCGTTGTTTGTGTCGCGATGGCCAGTGTTTGTTTGGTCGGCGCAATGGCTGTTTTTTGGGCTGTTGTTTTGGGCTGTTGTTGCGGGGCGTCTGCAGGGGTGTGCTCCAGTCGAAATGGCGGTTGCAATGCGTCCGAACTAACTACCGGCTGAAACAGCGCTCACGCGCTCGGCACGTGGCTGGAGGACTTCGTAGGTGTGTTCGGCGTCGTCTTCCGGTTTGGATCCAGTGCGCGCTCCCATGGATCCGGTCCAGTCGGCGGCGAGGAATGTCCTGTAGGCGTCCAGAATCAGTGTTTCGGTGAGCGACGCTTCCAAGCCCTCGTCTTGGTCAACGATGTTCGCCATGTAGGGCACGCCGTCGAGAGCGATCAGGCCCGTCACCACGTCCAGAAAACGGATACGACTCCATCAAAACAGTCCACAGGCACAGTAGGAAGCGATCCAATAGGATAGATCTTCTAGTACTCTTGAGTAGATATATTATCTCAAGTATTTCTTCAGCGTCGCAATTGAATCCGTCGTCGCCATCCTCGTGGACGTCCGAATCGCCACGCCGAGGTCGCGGACGGACCTGACGGTCGCCGTGCGTCCGAACTGAGGGCCGGGGCGGGCGTCGCGCGGCCGGAGAAACAGCCGGTCCGTCGGGGACTCTCGTTAACGACAACGATCAGACTAAACCCGCGAATTACCTTCGAGAGATACGTTCCGGCGACTCGTACAGCGGAGAGAGACTGTAGGGGAGAACCACCCCATAGGATGGCTAAATCAGCGATTCGTGTAGATATTAGCAGTGATGAGTCATCGCCAAACTACGAGAACACGTACGACCGAGTAATACGCGAAGTCAGCCATTTCGACCGTGTGTAGTGGGAATATTCCGTTTTCGAACCGTTAATCGGGCCAATTCCGCGATACAGAACTATCTATTTTCCATCATATCTGCGATTATTATCTATCGGGTTCTCGGGGCACCGTCTAGTTAAGGGGTGAACAGTGGGAGAGCTGTCTTCCCACGTTCTCAGACGTTGTCCTCCGCGTCTGCCAAGAGCCTGTATTTGATATAGTTATCCAGCTCTGACTGGATGGGGCGAGAGATACCTGTCGTCACCCGTTCAAACGTCTGCCCGCTCACGAGCGTTACCAGAAAGTTCGTGACTAGCTCCGGATCCATCTCCCTGAAATCGCCAGATTCGATACCGTCCTGCAGTATCTCCCGTATCGTTTCGCGGAAAACGTCTTGAGACTGATTGAAGCACTCTTGGAACGCTTCGTCTTGTGCGGCCCGCATTCGCAACTCCGTCAGTACCGTTTCGTAATCTCGGATTTGTTGCTCGTCGGGCTCGGGGATAACTTGGTCAAAGAGGCTCCGAAGTCTGGTTTCCGGGTCTCCATCGTCAGAGACGGGCATTCCGACCTGTCTAAACCGAGAAAGTAAGTAGTTGAGGAGGTCCAAAAGAACGTCGTCTTTTCCATCGTAATGGTAGAAGACCAACCCCTCAGACTTGGAAAAGTGCTGACTGATTCGGTCGATCGTCAGATTGGCGTATCCGTGCTCGGCAAGGGCGTCAAACGTCGCTTTCAATATCTCCGTCTTAGTATCATCAGGCTCGTCGACAAAAAGAGGGGCCCGTTTGTCCATGCTGTCGAGTTGCCCCTGCACCTAATTAGCGGTTACCCTCTTCGAATGATGGTCGCTGGAGGCTATCTATCCGCCATCTACACGCGGTGGTCTCCGCGTCAGAGTCGCGCACGCTGTTGACCTGAACCGACACATTAATCTCCCCGCCACGAATTTGACTGAGTACTCAATAAGGATCAGAATGATACAGGATACACTTCGTAGCTCGCGGCCGCTGGCCATCGCGCTCGCCGCCGTTCTCGTCGTGGGGTTCATCGCTGGTGCGGTCCCCGCTGTTGCGACCGCTCAGACGTCACAGTCCGGAGACATCGTTGGGAACCCGGATATCACGTTTGCAACGTCGTCCGGGACGCTTTCAGCTGGCACGACTGACGAGCTCACAATCTCGGTTGTCAATCGCGGACTGATTATCGAACACGGCCCATCGCAGTACGAAGAGGAGGTGATGACTGCGAGGGGATTGACGTTCGAGGTAGACGACGAAGACGCACCGATCGACGTCCAAACCGGACAGGTTTCTATCGGGAACTTCCCGACTGGAAGCACGGAGAAGACGGTCTCGGTCACGGTTCCGGAAGACGCCGAGCCGGGGACCTATCAGGTTCCCGTCACCTACGAGTACTCGTACACCCGCCAACTTCGGTACGGTCCCAGCGGAACCACCGAAGGAACCGATTCCACGCGAACGCAGACCGGCTCGATAACGATTCAGATCAAGGACGACGCTCGGTTCGAGGTCATCGAGACAAACGCGACGGCCCAAGTCGGCGACGATAACGATATCTCGGTCACGCTTAGGAACACCGGCTCGGAAGTTGCGAAAGCCGCGAGTGTGAACGCAGAGTCAAAGAGTAGCTCCCTGACGTTCGAGTCCGGCGACGCGTCCTCGACGGCGTCCGTCGGCGACTGGGAGCCGGGCGAAAACCGGACGATCACGTACAGTGCCGCACTAGAGTCCAACTCGGCGGTGCGCGCATACGCGGTTGATCTGGTGGTCAATTACGACGACACCGACGGCATTAGTCGTACGTCCGACCCGATCACGACCACTGTCGAGTCGCTCCCCGCACAGTCGTTCGCCTTCTCGGACGTGTCCTCGTCGCTCCGAGTGGGCGAAGACGGGGAAATCGTCGGCACAGTCGAGAACACCGGCCCCAACACGGTACGAAGCGTGACGATTCGCCCGGTGGACAATCCGGCATCCGTCGTCCCGAGCGAGGATTCCACCGCCGTCGGGTCGCTCGCTCCGGGCGAGTCCAAGTCCTTCCGACTCCCGATGGAAATTACGAGTGAGGCAGAGGTCGGCGACAAATTACTCAACGTCGAGGTTCGGTACCGTGACGGCGACGGAGATCAACGGACCTACGACAAACTCGACCTCCTGGCGACTATCGGCCCGGACCGAGACGAATTCGGACTCGCGGTTTCCGACCGGACGATCACCGTGGGTAAATCGCGGGTCGTCACCGTCGAAGTGACGAACAACCTCAACGAGACGGTCACCGACGTCGAAGCGCGGCTGTTCGCCGACGACCCCCTCAGCGCCGGGGCCTCGGACACGAGCTATATCGAGTCCTTAGAGCCCGGTGAGTCCACGACGCTGGCGTTCGAAGTGACGGCGGCGTCCGCTGCAACGGCGGGAAGCACGTATCCGATTTCGTTCGACTTCCGGTATACGGACAGCGACGGCAGCACCCATCTCACCGACACGTTCAGAAAGCCGCTGGACGCTGTCAAACCGCAGAACAGCGGCGCGTCGCCCATCACGCTCATCCTCGGATTGGGGGTGGTTGTCGCAGGCGGTGTCGCAGTCGTCTACTGGAGGCGGAAGTAATGCCACTGGCTGAGAGGATTGAAACGGCGACAGAACGATTCAACACGACGATCGTGGACCGCCCACGCGCAGTTGTCGTCGCCTTTTTGCTGCTCACGGGGGTTTTCGTCGGCGGGTTAGGGTCTGTACAGATGAGCGCGGGCGGGCTTGACGCGTTCACGGATGACTTACCCGAACAGGCGACCCTCGAAGAGGTCGAACAGAACTTCGAGGAGCCGTTCCAGACGGATGCCCAGACGACGACGCAACTCATTCGGACGAACAGCAACGTCCTGACGAAGGAGGCACTCGTCCGTGACGCTCGCCTGCTCGAACGCGTTGCCGAACGCGACGAGTTCCGGATGGAATCGGCTCGTGGCCCGGCTCCAATCATTGCGCAGCATCTCAACCCGTCAGCGACGACGCCGGCAGAGCATCGGCGAACGCTCGAACGTGCGACTCCGTCCGAAATCAGACAGGCCGTTCGAGAACTCCGAGACGGGTCCCGACTTACCGGGGTAGTGTCAAACGATTTCAATCCGACCAGCGTCTCCGCGTCTGCATCGATTACGACGATTTCGCACGACTTCCCCGGGAGCTTCGGTGATGACGACCTGACTGCCGTCCAGACGGACCTTCAAGCGGTCGCTGACGATACGCCGGGCGACGTTCGTGCGTTCGGGTCAGGGACGACCGAAACAGAGATCTCGCAGTCTGTGCAGGACTCGCTCCTGATTGTGATGCCCGTCGTGATCCTCCTGTTACTGTTCTTCTTGGTGGTCGCATACCGTGACCCCATCGACGTCCTGTTGGGACTGGTCGCGCTCGTGATGACGATCATCTGGACGTTCGGGTTCCTCGGGTATTCGGGGATTCCGTTCAGCCAGCAGATGATTTCGGTCCCGGTGTTACTGCTTGCGGTCGGCGTCGACTTCGGGATCCACATCATCAACCGCTACCGAGAGGAGACGGAACGCGGGTTCGAAGCGGTCGAAGCGATGCGAGAAGCGAACGCCCAGCTCCTGATCGCGTTCGTCATCGTCACCGTGACTGCGGTGTTCGGATTCGGTGCAAACGTCATCTCCGACCTGACGCCGATTCGGAATTTGGGCATCGCGTCAGCGGTCGGTATCCTGTTCACGTTCTTCATCTTCGGGCTGTTTCTACCCGCAGCCAAGTTGGTGTGCGATAACGTGCGCACGCGTCTCGGCGTCCCGGAGTTCAACTCGTCTCCGATAGCGTCCGAGGACTCAGCCCTCGGACGGGTGTTAGCGTTCCCCGCACGGGTGAGCCAGCACGCACCGACGGTAATCGTCTTGGGACTAGTCCTGTCAAGTGTCGCCATGGGCGCGTACGGGGCCGGCGTCGGCACCTCGTTCGAAAACGAGGACTTCCTCCCGCCCGAGGAGCTCCCAGCCTACGTCACGGGCTTACCTGAACCGTTCGCGCCAGGCGAGTATACGATCACGTCAACGATCAACTTGCTCGATGAGAAGTTCGGGAGCAGTCAGGGGAGTACCGTGAAAATATACGCCGAAGGAAACTTCAAGGAAGATCACGCGCTCGAAACCCTCGTGGCTCCGAACGACAACCCCCCGGAGTCGTTCGCAGTTGGACCCGGTGGGCAAGCACAGGCACGGAGCATCGTGACCGTCATTCGATCCCACGCGGATCAAGACGAAGAGTTCGCCGCCTTAGTCGCTCGGAACGACCAGAACGATAACGGGATACCCGACCAGAACCTCGAACGAATTTACGACGAACTGTTCGCATCCTCGGCGAGCGGGCGGGCCGAACAGTACCTCACTGAAGACTACCGGTCCGCGCTGGTCGAATATCAGACCGACTCCGATGCCTCACAGACAGCGGTGACAACCGGTGGGGACGAGTTGGCAGACACGTTCCAGTTTAAAGCGACGTCCACGGAAGATATCGTCGTCCGCGCGGCGGTGATGGACCGTATCTTCCAGTCGGCGATTCAGGGACTCGTCCTCGCAGTCGTGCTGACCGCCGCATTCCTCGTGGCGATATACGGAATCCTGGAACGCAAACCGATGCTCGGCGTAGTTAACGTCTTCCCGATACTGATCGCCATCGCGTTCCTGCTCGGGACGATGCGGTATCTGGACATCACGCTGAACGCATTGACCGCGACGATTCTCTCCATCTCGGTCGGGGTCGGTATCGCCTATTCGGTACACACGACTCACCGCTTCATCGACGAGTACGACGCGACGACGGGTGCGCACGAAGCGATGATGATCACGCTGACCGGAACGGGAGGCGCGTTGTTCGGCAGTATGCTGACGACCGCGCTGGGAACCGGCGCGCTCGCGCTCGCCATCACCCCGATTCTCGGCAACTTCGGCGTCCTGATCGGCCTGAGCGTTACTTATTCGTTCCTGGCGGCGGTGATCGCACTCCCGCCCGCGATGTTGCTCTGGGAACGGACGCAGCAATGGGAGCTCGATCTATTGGCGCGTCTCCGTCCAGCGATGTAAGGCGGACGAACGGCGGTCACAATTTCGCGCCGCTGGTGGCGTGGTCGAGCGTCGGCGCGCTCGTCGGAATCCTACTGTGATTATTGAGAAACCTAACGCGTTTCCCCCGCTGGCACTGTCTAATTAGTGACCTCCTCGACCGGTGTTCTTCCGTCGAGCGATTGATGCGGTCGTTGGGCAAATAGTATTGTATAAATAAGGCAAGGTAATCGCAGACGACCGCGTGACTGACCACCGAGGGATCACAGAAGTGTTCGACGCCGTCGAGATGGTCGACGTGGAACTGCGAACGCTCCGCGAGTGCGAGTGGCTTCGGGACGAACTGCGCGAGCATGACGTCGAACTAATCGTCTCCCACTACGACCGACAGAAAACCCTTCAAAAATCAGAGCTATCAGTGATAATACCAAAATGTATTGAATACGGGGACGTGGCGAAGCTCGTCGTCGCCGCCGAGGAGAAGTCGGACTCGCTCGCGCTGTTACAGTCGTTCAACGCCGCCTCCGAGCGGGGTGTGCGAGTCACCGGCTACGCGCTGGGAGATATCGGCCGCCACACCCGCGTCATCGGGGTTTTCTACGGCGCGTCTATCGCCTATGCGACCATCGTCAAGGACGAACGCGCTCAGGACGACATCGACCTCGGAACGCTGTCGAACCTCCTCGAATGGGTCGCCTCGGCGAGCTGAGCCCTGAAGAGACACGCGTGGCGCATCGACGCGACAGTTCGCGCCGAACCGGCGGGTGCGTCCGATGACCGCCCGCGACCGTCGGCAGCGAGAAGCGTCTCGGTTCGGGAACGTCGCGCTCGATAATTCGCCAATAGTATCAGATATAGTGTATTCAATGAATTTAGTTATATTCGGCTCAAACAGAGCCGTTTTGGCCCGAGCGAACGCCGTTCGAGCCGAGGTTCCCTGACGACCGGACGGCCGGCCGCTCACGGACACATCCCGTCACCGACGGACGCCGACTGCCGGTGCCCGTTCGCCCCGTCGAAGAACAGATAGCCGACTCTGACTCCCGAATATCGACGATTTCTCGGCTACATTCAAGTTGGGACTGATAACCGTTCGGCTCACGCTCGACATCATCGACGAACGTTCCTGATAATCCGCCGAAAACGGCGTCTCTCACCGTCTACGAGGAGGTGAGAACTCTTGCGTCGACAGCTAACATTTATAGGCGACGGGGTGATAGGCGTTCACATGAAACTCGACGAGTCTGCACTGGCGGCGACAACAAACGACCTCACACGAGAGGTGGACGCACGAGGGGTGGCAGACCTCATCGAATTCCGAATGGACCAAGCGGACGACCCGCTCGAACAACTCGCCGCGTACGACGGCGAACTCCCGATAATCGCGACCAATCGCGCTCGCTGGTTCGGGGGCAAGGCGAGCGACACCGGCCGGCTGGACGACCTGTTTTCCGCATCTCGGTACGACGCCGTGGAGTTCGTCGACATCGAACTCGAAACCGTCCGCGCCAAGGAGTGGCTGCCCCACGAGTTCCGCGAGAACGACGTGCAGCTCATCATCTCGCATCACGACTTCGAGGAGACGCCCGACCGCGACGTGCTCGACGCCATCATCGAGCAGTGCGCGGAGTTCGGCGACGTCGCCAAGGTGGCCGTCTTCCCCCAGAAGCAAGGTGACACGCTCACGCTCTTGGAGGCCGTCAACGACGCGACCAACCGCGGCATCGACGTCGCCGGCATCTCGATGGGCGAAATCGGGAGCCACACGCGCGTCATCGGCCACCTTTACGGGTCGAAGCTCGGATACGCGCCCCTCCTCGCGGACGACAACGACTACGCGCCGGGGCAGATTCCGCTCGAAAAGCTCGCCTCGCTCATCGAACTCACGAAAAACGAGCGCGGCGACGGACAGGTCATCGACACCATCCGGAGCGAGGTGTCGGTGCCGAAGGAACTGACGCTCTCGGACTGACGACCGCGACTCGCCGGTCGCCCGCCGTCAGCAGACTCGTTTCATCTCTTCTCGCCGCGGACTCGTCGCCCGCCGTCAGTCGGCGAGTCGCTCGACGTCCGTCAGCACCGCGCTCGCCGTCTCGGGACCGCCGGCCCCTTGGCCGGTGATGCCGAGTCGGCCGCAGTAGTCGGCTTCGATTTGGACGGCGTTTTCCGTTCCCGACGGGGCGACCGCCCCGTTTTCGGGCACTAACCGCGGGCCGACGCGAACCGCGCCGTCCGCGACTTCGACGATGAGTCGAATCGTCTGACCGTCCTCGGCGGCGAGGTCGAGCATGCTCCCCGAAAGCTCCTGAATCCCCTCGACTTCGGCGTCGTCGAGCGCGTACTCCGTCTCGCCGTCCGAGAGGACATTGGCGACGATGATTCCCTTGAGCGCCGTGTCCGTGCCGTCGACGTCGAAGGTCGGGTCGGCCTCCGCGACGCCGAGGTCCTGTGCCTCCGCGAGCACGTGCTCGTAGTCGAGTCCCTCGGCGGCCATCCGCGAGAGGACGAAGTTCGCCGTCCCGTTCAACACGCCGTAGACAGCCGACACGCGCGACGGGCCCACGTCCTCGATAGTCGAGAGGATGGGAAGCGCGCCGCCGACGGTCGCGCCGAAGCGGACGGTCCCCTCGCTTTCGGCTTCGAGCGCGCGCAGGTCCGCGCAGCGCTCGGCGACCGGACCTTTGTTCGCCAAGACGACGTGGCGGTCGTCGCCCAAGGCGCGCTCGACGTGCGAGAAGCCGGGTTCGGCGTCGCCGAGCGTCGTCGGCGTCGCCTCCACCAGCACGTCGTAGTCGGCGTCGAACACCGCCGCGGGGTCCGCGTCGCCGACCACGCCGTCGGCGCGTTTCTTCGACAGCACCGCCTCGGCGTCGATGCCGTCGGCGTCGACGACGGCGCTCTCGGAGTCCGCGAACGCGGTCACGACGTGGCCGTGTTCGGCGGCCAGTTCGACGACGGCGCTGCCGACCGCGCCGGCACCGAGGACGCAGAGCCTCACGCGCGACCACCCACCGTCAGCGGCTCGACGAGCTGGAGGTCCTTCTCGTCGGCGATGTCGCGCATCGCCGAGAGGACGTCTTCGGTGGACCCCGATTCGGCGGCCAGTTGCAGGCGGGCGCTGGAGACGTCGATGGAGCCCGCGGGCGCGGACAGCGAGATGTCGGTGACCGTCGCGTTCCGCGTCGCTTCGATCTGCGTCAGCGTGTCGGAGAGGTCCGTCTCGATGAGATGACCCGAGAGGATGATGGTCAGCCGCTCGCTGTAGCGCTCGGTTCCGGCCTGAATGACGTTGATGCCGGCCTCGCTCAACCCCTCGACGATGTTGTCGAACCGGTCGGGCGTCGCCTCGATGTCGACCTCCACCGGGATGTAGCCGCGCGGGGTGACGTTGCCGCGCTCGTGGAAAATCGAGAGGAGGTTCCCCCCGTGTTCGGCGATGGGCTGCAACGAGCGCAGGAGTTCGCCGGGCTCGTCGACGAGTTCGAGTCGGAGCGTGTACGCCTGAACGTCGTTGCGGACCTCACTCATCCGCACAACACCGTACTACCGTGTCGTTCATTGTCGGAAATCGAGCGAGCACACCCATATACGTATTGCGTTCGAACGGGTCGGTCGCCGACCGCGGGGGCGACCGTCGGCCCGTCTGCTGTGAGTGAGTCATCACTGAGGGTTCGCCGTACGTGCGTCGGCCCGAAATGCACTCAGGTTCGCTACAAAGATTACCGCGCCGAGAGGGTCGTCGCCGACTCTGAAAACTACGATTTTCACAATACTCCCAGAGGAGGAACGAGCGGTCACGATTTCAGAGAAACACGGATGTCCGTATAAATCCAATATACGACTCGAAAGATGGCCGTATATCGTATATGAGAACTATTTCGGAACAATTTCTCTGGACATATACACAGAGTGAACGACAACACTACTCATCCCACCACAATCGTTTGTGCGTTACAAGAACAGTACTACTCGCCGGAACTCGCAGTTTATAACAAACAATAGTTAACGTCTCGCACGGCGTAGAAGCGAGTGTATCCGCCGCCGACGGCGGGCGAGAACGCTGCGGTCTGCGGACGGATGCGACAGAGGGAAAACACACAGATGGCATCAGCAAGCACACCGACACCGACGCCGACCGGGAACGAGCGAATCGCTCGACGCTTCCCGGAGGAAGTCGTGACCGAGGGGAACATCAGTCTCCTCGACGAGATTTGCGCCGCGGACGTCCTCGACCACAGTCCGCTCGGCGAGGTTCGCGGACGCGAGGAACTCAAGGCCCAGATTTCGGGGCTCAGAGAGTCGTTCAGCGATTTCTCGGCGACGGTCGAAGACACGATTTCGGCGGGCGACACGGTCGCGATGCGCGTCACACTTCGCGGGACGCACGACGGCGCGTTCATGGGTATCGAACCGACCGGGAAGACCATCGAGGTCGGCAACATGGTGTTCACCCGAATCGAAGACGACATGATCGCCGAGCGGTGGGTCCAACCGGACATGCTCGGCATGCTCACGCAACTCGGGGCCGTCGAACTCCCCGAGGCGTGACCGACCCGAACCCGATACTTTTTGCGCGACGAACGCGCGGCTCGGCGGATGAGAAGGAAGAGCGCGGACGACCGGGCACCCGCCCGCACTCCACGGACACTGGGGAAAAACCTCCCCTGTATACGCAACCCAAGTGCAGGTATCTACCTGCAGTAGACGCGTACAACGTCCACCGTTAAAACATTTTTCAAATGTCATATGACGCGTGTGCACAGAACTCACTCGTCGGCGACCGAACGGTCAGCCGTCGAACGTCGAGAGCCGGCGGCGCTCCCGTGCGAGGGTTCGCGCCCAGTAGTCGAACAGGACGCTGTCGACGTCGTACACGTCGGCGATGCGGCGGACCCACTCGTCGTCCGAAAACAGCAGTCGCTGGAAGGTCCGCACGTCGGGGTCGAGTTCCGCCCGTCGGCCGGCGTAGTAGGCGACGGTCTGCTCTCTGGTCCGCTCGATCAACATCGGGGGAACGAAGATGCCCGACTCGCGGGCGACGTAGACGAACCACTCCAGGTGGAGGACGGCGTCGGCGAGGACGAACCGCTCGGCGAAGCCGTCGACGTACGCCGTCGCGGGCCGGCCGTCGACGTACACGTCTTCCGGGCGGGAGAACCGCGGCACCGACAGGTGCGGGAGGTCGTCGGCGTACCGTTCGGCGACCCGTCGAAGCCGGAAGTCGGCGTAGGCACACGGGGCCGCGAGACCGAGTTCGTACCACAGCGGCATCCACTGGCAGAACGGGTCGCAGAACGCCGCGTCCGCCAGCAGGTCGGCGGCGACCGAGCGGGCGAGGTCCGGCGGCAGGTCGGTCCGCCCCGCCCGCATGGCGTCCGTCGCGCGGACCACCCGCGACTCGAAGTCGCCGACGCGGAGCCCCATGCCCGCGGCCACGTCGTGGACGTACTCGGCACCGATTCGGTACCAGTCCGCGAAGTCGGCCGGGCGGCGGAGTCGGAGGAGGCGCAGGACGGTCACAGGGGCACTACGGAGGACGGCGGTTTGGCTCTGTCCCCGCGCGGGCGGCGGTCGCTCACTCCCGCCGGTCGAACGAGAGCGCGAGCGGCGTCGCGTTGTTCAGGTTGTCGCTGACCGGACAGCGCGCTTCGACCGCGGAGAGCCACGCGCCGATGGTCTCGGCGTCGGCGTCGACGTCGGCGGTGACCGCGACGCGGATCTCCTCGTAGCCGGCGCGGCCGTCGTCGCGCTTGCCCATGAACTTCGCGGGGTCCAGGTCGCCCTCGATGGCGATTTCGAGGTCGCGAACGTCGAGGTCCATCTCGCGGGCGACGACGTGGGACGTGACGTTCAGACAGCCGGCGAGCGCGCCGAGGACGTACTCGACGGGGTTCGGTCCGGCGTTCTCCCCGCCGAGCGACTGCGGCTCGTCGACGACGAACTCGAAGTCGCGGGCGGCGACGCGGGTCTCGGTCGGCGATTCGGCTGCCGCGGCGACGGCGAAGGTCAGGGTCTGAGTCTGGGATTTCTCGGCGGACATACTTCCGTAGAGACGCCGCAGAGCGATAGCCACAGAAGACGGTTCTCAGCCGTCGAGAAGCGCGTCAGCGACTGTCTGAGCCGGCGTCTATCGCGGCGGCGTCAGCGTCGTCGCCGGGGTTGGCATCGCCGGCGTCGTCGGCCAGCACGTCGTCGAGTCCCCACTCCGACGCCCGCGCGCGAGCCTCCTCGCGGGCCTCGGACCGAATCTCCTCGATGGCGTCGGCGTCGGCGAGGAACGATTCGACCGCGCTCTGGTCGCGCCCCTCCTCGCGACGGGCGTCGGGGGCGGCGTCGAGGGTCTTCGCCGCCAACCGCTCGTCGCCGGCGAGAACGCGGGCCGGCTCGCCCGGCGGGACGCGGAACGCCTCGACCTCGTGGGCGTCCGCGAGGGCGTCGGCGTCGACGGCGTGGACCGCGGCGCGGGTCGGGCCGGTGACGGCGAACCCCTCCAGCCCGTCGCGGCCGCCGACCTCGCGCTCCGTGTCGTAGGCGAGGACGGGGACCCCGTCTTCGAACGTGACGACGCCGCGGGTGGCCTCGCCGAGGAGCAGCGCGTCCTGCGGCTCGAAGACGACATAGCCGGTGAGCTCCTCGTCGAGCACCGTCCGAAGCACCGCCGCGGCGTCGTCGACGACGCGCGACCGGCGGAGTTCGCCCCGTGGAATTCTCATATCCGCTCGGGGACGACGGCGCTTTTGAACCGCTCTGCGACCTCGCGGCCGTCGCCGTCGCGCACGTCGAGTCGGGCGGCCGCCTCGCGGAAGGCGTCAGCGGCCGGGCCGTCGGGCGCGTGTGCGAGGAGGGGTTTCCCCTCGCGGCGGGCCGCGCGGACCGCGTCGCTCTCGGGAACCGACGCGAGCGTCTGCCCGCCGAAGTAGCGGCCGGCCTGCTCGGCGATTGTATCCACGTTCTCGTCGGGGCGCACGCGGTTGAACACCACGCCCGCCGTGTCGGTGCCGTAGGAGTGGGCGTACTCCTGGACTTTCAGCCCGTCGGACAGAGACGGCACGGTGGGTTGGAGGACGACGACGATGCGGTCCGCGAGGACGACGGGGAGCACCGCGCTCTTCGAGCCGAGCGCGGCGGGCGAATCGAGGAGGAGCACGTCCGTGCCGGCGGCGAGTTCGGCGACCACGTCGCGGAGGCGGCCGGGGTCCGCGGCCTCGAACGCCGCGAGGCTCGTCCCGCAGGGGACGACCGACATGCCGAATCGCTCGTACACCGCGTCGGACACCGCGGCGTCGCGCTCGTCGACGAGTAAGTCGTGGAGCGTCACGTCGGCGTCGTCCAATCCGGCGTGGAAAAGCAGGTTCGCCATGCCCGTGTCCGCGTCGATGACGGTCACGTCGTAGTCCTCGGCGAGCGCCATCCCCAGCGCGAGCGTACTCGTCGTCTTCCCGGTGCCGCCCTTCCCGCTGGCGACGGCGAACGCCTCGACCATGCCCCCACGTGTCCGGCGATTTCGCATAAGTGTTCGGAACGGGGTGGACGCGCGCCGACGAATATCGTGTCAACCAGTAACAAACATTAATAGCGAGGACACCATGGTGTGAAACGACCACCGATGTTCAGAATAGTTATCCAATCGTTCGCTTTCGTGGTCGAAGACTCGACGTTCGCGGTGTACGCGACCCTCCTCGCCATCGCGTTCATCGTGTACCTGAATCGGTGACGTCCGTTCGAATCGCGGCGTGCAAACGAGTCTCGCGCCCCGCCCGGAACGAAGCTGAGACCGTCGGTCGGTGCGGCTCGCGTCGGTGAGTCGGGTCGGCGGCGTCGACGCGGCCGCTCAGGTCGCCTCGGCGAGCGCGTCGAGCAGGCTGTCGTTTTCGTCCGGGCGGCGGACGTTGATTCTGACGTGCGAGTCGAGCCCCCGATAGTCGCGGGCGTCGCGGACGGCGAAGCCGCGCCGGCGAGTCTCGCGGAGCACGCGGTCGACGTCGGCGGCGCGGAACAACACGAGCGCGCTGTCGGCGGGATGCGGGTCGTAGCCGAGTCGGTCCAGCTCGGCGATTACCCGCGGGCGCTCCCGCTCGACCCGGTCGCGCGTCGCTTCGAGGAAGTCGTCCTGTTCGAGACAGAAGGTCGCCACCTCCACCCCGGGGGCCGACAGCACTCGCGTACAGCGCGCCCGCGAGAGCCGGTCGCCGAGGTCGCCGGTCGCGGCCGCGAAGCCCGCTCGGAGCGAGGGGACGCCGAAGACGTTCGTCACCGAGTGGAGCGCGATGACGCCGTCGAGGCCGGCCGTGCTCGGGAGGCGCGTGAAGCCGAGGTACGACTCGTCGACGACGACGGGCGTGTCGGCCCGGCGGCAGTCGTCGATGAACGCCCGGAGCTCGTCTCTCGGGTACGCCGTCCCGACGGGGTTCGCGGGGTAGCTGAGAATCACCGCCGCGTGCGCGGTGGGGTCGACAGTCTCCAAGAGTCTGTCGTGCGGTACGTGGACCGGTTCGCCCCCTTGGAGCCGGATTTCGCGGGCGTACTCGCCGCAGCAGGGGGCCGGAAGCGCCACGCTGTCACCCGGCGAGACGGTCACGCCCACCGCGAGCCGCATCGCCTCGACGACGCCCGCGGCGGGGACCACCTCGTCGGGGTTACAGCCGACGAACGCCGCGGCGGCGACGCGGAACCGCGAGCAGTCGTCCAGCGAGTCCCGCCGCGCCGTGGAGAGCGCCGATTCGTAGACGCCGGCGAGACCGGACGGACGCTCCGGGTTCGAGCCGGTGCTGAAATCGACGAGCGAGTGGTCGGCGGTCCCGCCGTGGGTCACGTGGTCGACGTCGGAAACGGAACCGGGGTCCATACCGACGTGCTAGCTACCGACCATAATCAAGGCTTCTGCGGGAACCACTTAGCTACCAGCGTCGATTTCTCGGCCGAGAAGGCGTTTGGCCGGCGGTTCTCAGATCGGAGAGACGGTCGCGCGGTCGTCGGCGACGACGCCGTAGCTCGCCTCGTCGACGCCCCGCGGAATCGAGTCGGCGTCGTACCGCGAATCGAGGCTCGCGCGCACCGCGTCACGGACGCAGACCCGCGCCGCGTTGCCGACCTCGGTCGCGCTCCCCGAGAACGTCACCGGGTCGCCGGCGGGGTCGCACGCGGCGACCACCGCGTCGGTCGTCGTCCCCGGCGCGCCGCAGCGCGCGAGGAGCGTCGCCGCCTTCGCCTCGGCGGCCACGGCGACGAGGTTGGCGAGCGCGCCCGGCTCCAGCGACCGCGTCGTCCCGACGAAGACGTTGACCGTGCCGACCGGGTCGTCTCGCTCCTCTCGGTCGTCGCCGGCCGCCGCGTCCGAGGTGGGCGACGCGTCGCCCCAGTCGCTCGACTCGCCGTCTACCGGGAGTTCGGCCGGATTCGACACGCCCGCGGTGGCGACGACCTCGACCGGGCCGAACCGGGCGCGCCGGGCGTGTTCCTGCCCGACGCCCGTCAGGAGCGCCGGCCCGCGCTCGTCGAAGCCGGCCGCCGAGAGCCGCCGCTCGACGTACGCGTCGAGGTCGGTCTCGGGCCAGCCCTCGGGGACGGTGACGTTGAACGCGGCGTCGGCCCGCGACTCGCCGCCGGCGTGGCCCGTGGAGAGCCAGCGCGTCTCCGGGCGGGCGAGCCGGCAGACGCCGTCGCGGCGCGTCGCCTCAAACATCGTCGGCGACGGCGGCGAGCGCCCGGAGCAGTTCGTCGTTCTCGTCGGGGCGTTTCACCGCGACTCGGACGTGCGAGTCGAGGGTCGGAAACGTCGTCGCGTCCCGGACGGCGACGCCGCGGTTGCGGGCGGTCTCGACCACCGCGTCCACATCGCGGTCGCCGACGTCGAGCAGGAGAAACGGCGCGTCCGACGGGAACACGCCGAAGGCCTCGGACAGCGTCTCGCGGAGTCGCTCGCGCTCGTCCGCGACGCGCTCTCGCGTGCGCGAGACGAACTCGGTGTCGTCCATGCAGTGCGCGCCGACGGCGGCCGCGGGCGTCGAGAGCGACCACGCCCGCCGGGCGACGGCGAGTCGGTCGCCGAGGTCGTCGGTGGCGACGGCGAAGCCGGCGCGGACGCCCGGCAGGCCGAACAGCTTCGTCAGCGACCGGGCGACGACGACGCCCGACTCGCCAGCGAGGCTCGGCTCGGCGGTGAAGTCGAGGAACGCCTCGTCGACGACGAGGACCGTGTCGGCCTCGCGGCAGCGCGCCGCGAACGCCCGGATGTCGGAAGCCGGCGCGAGTTCGCCCGTCGGGTTGTTGGGCGTGCAGACGACCGCGACCGCGTGGTCGGCGGGGTCGGCGTCGAGAATCGCGTCGTGGGCGACCGCCACCGGCTCCGCCCCCTGCAGGCGAATCTCGCGGTCGTACTCGCCGAAGCTCGGTTCGGGGACGAGCGCGGTGTCGCCCGGTGCGAGCGTCACCTCGAACGCGAGCCGCAGGGCTTCGAGGCCGCCCGCAGTCGGCACGACCGCTTCGGGGGCACAGCCGACGTAGTCGCCGGCGGCCGCCCGGAAGTCGGCGTAGTCGTCGTCGGGGTAGCGCGTCGCGGCGTCGAACGCCTCCCGATACACGGCCTCGACGCCGTCGGGGCGCTCGGGGTTGGTGTTCGCGCTGAAGTCGAGGACGGTCGGGTCGGTGGTCCCGCCGTGGGGGACGCGGCTCCCCGCGCGGACGGACTCAGGGTCCATCGTCGATGTCGGCCCCACCAGCGTCGACGCCGCTAGTGTCGGCCCCGCCGGCGTCGGCCGCCGCGGTCCCGGTCTCGACGGCTTCGGGGTCCAGCGTCGAGAGCACGTCGAGCGTGGCCGCCTCCACGTCGTCGAGGACGCCCATCCGGTCGGCGAGCATGAGCGCCCCGCCCATGCCCGCGCCCTCCTTGGCCTCGCCCGCGGCGTAGCGGTCCAGCGGGTGCGTCTCGAAGCCGGGGTCGGTGACGGTCAGTTCGAGGTCGAACGCCTCGGCGGCGTCGGCCAACTCGGGCACGTCCTCGGCGAGGTACGACGTGGTGGCGAGGGTCAGGTCGCCGCTCGCGCCGGCGTGGCGGGCGAGCGCGGCGGCCGCGAGCAGTTGGGTCCCGCCGCCGAGGGTCACGTCGATGCCGTTTTCGAGCGCGCCGACGGTGAGTCCGGCGACGACCGGAAGCACCGGGTCGCCGAGGTAGCGGGCGGCGCGCCGGGGTTTGTGGGCCGCGAAGCCGGGTTCGACGTCGCTGGCTTCGAACGCCTCGGCGACGACCTCCTCTTTCAGGCTCGTCGGGTTGTCCGGGAGCGACGACGAGACGGGGAACTCCTCGCCGAGCGCGCGGAACACCGCGAGCGCGGTGGTCGTCCCGCCGGGGACCGTCTCGCCGATGACGAGTTCGTCCTCGGGGAGCGCGAGGCCCATCCGCCGGGCCGCCTCGAACGCGCCGGGCGCGGTCGGGACCGGCTCGCTCTCGCGGATGTCGCGGCCGGGTCGCGCGCCCACGTCGATGGTCGGCGCGGCGCTCGGCTCGGCGAGGCCGGCGTCCACGGTGAGCACGTCGAAGCCGGTGAGCTGCTTGACGGCGCGGGTGACGGCCGCGGGCGTCGGACAGCCCGTCGGACTGACCGGCGTCACCGGCGAGCGGACGGGCTCGCCGTACTCGATGATTTCGGCGTCGGCGCTCGGCGTGTGACCGACGAGCGACGGGTCCGCGCCGGCGGCGCTGATGCCGGGAATCTTCGCCGTCTCGGTCGTGCCGGCGACGAGGACTACTCGCATCGGGCCTCCGCGAGCGCGATGTCTGTCGGGCGATTCACGTTGAGTGCCAGTCTGGAGTCCGTGGAGAGGTACATAGTCGAGTGAGCGTTGTCGGAATCGGTGTCGGTGTCGGTGTCGGTGTTAGTGTCGGCGTTCGTCTCGGCGTCGATATCGGCGTCTGCGTCCGCGGGACCGACGACGCCCAACCCGGTCGGGCAGACGGCGGTCCCCTCGTGGTCGAACACGAGCGCGTCGTCGACGCTGGCTCCGAGGTCGCGCTTCAGTTCGACGGGGACGCACGCGGTGGCGGCCCCGCCGTCCGCGGCCGCAACGACCGCGTCGACGTGTTCGGGAGCGACGAGCGGCAGGTCGGAGACGACGGTGACGACCGGCCGCCCGACGCGGTCTAACGCGTATCCGAGGTCGGAGACGTAGCCGTCGCCGGGGGCCTCGATGGGGTCGAGACCGAGGTCGGCGGCGCGGTCGCGGGTGTTCGGCGTGTGCGGCGAGGTGACCGCGCGGACGGTCCCGACGCTCGAACCGCGGAGCGCCGCGGCGACCCGGTCGAGCATGGGCCGCCCGCAGACGTCCACGAGCGGCTTTTCGACCGGCGCGTCGAGGCGGGTGCCGCGGCCGCCGCACATCACGAGAGCGTCCACGTCACCACCCCCGCGTGGACGGCCGCGGCGCGGGCCAGTTCGTTCGTCGCGCCGAGCAGGTCGCCCGAGACGCCGCCGAGTCGGGCGCGACCCCACGAGCGGACGAGGAGCGCGACGACCGGGCCACAGCAGAGCGCCGCGACGACGGCGGGACCGCCCGTGACCGGCGCGAGCGCGACGACCGGGAGACAGGCCACGGCGACGGCGAGGAGCCCCGAGGGGCTGTTCTCGCCGACGAGCGCCGAGCCGAGTCCCTCGTGGGCGGGCGCGCCGAGACACACCAGCGTCGCCATGCCGGCTTTCGCGCCGACCTCGGCGGCGAGCGCGATTGCGACGGCGGCCATGAGGTCGATACGGCCACCCGCGCCCGCGAGCCCGAACGCGCCGAGCGCGAGGACGACGAGCGTCAGCCCGAACGCGAGCAGGCCACCGACGCCCGTCTGTGAGTCCTTCAGGACCGACAGCCGGCGGTCGGCGTCGCCGTGGACGACCGCGGCGTCGCCGAGGTCCGCGAGGCCGTCGGCGTGGGTGACGCCCGTCACGAGGTACAGCGTCACGAGGTACAGCGCGGCCGCGGTCGGAATCGGAAGCGGGAGCACGAGCGGGAGCGCGGCGAGCGCGCCGACGACGTAGCCGGCGAGCGGAAACGCCGCGGGCGCGCGCCTGAAGGCGTCCCAGTTCGACTCGTCGCCGCCGACGGGGAGGCGAGTGAGGAAGCCGAGTGCGCCGCGAAGGGCGGTCAGAACCACGCGACCACCCCCGCGACGGCGAACGCGAGGAGGCCCGCCCGCGAGACGAGTCGGACGCCCCGCGCGGCGGTCGCCGCGTCGGGAGCCTCCGGCCCCCCGTCGAGCAGGTAGTGACCGGGCTTTTCCAGTCGCGTCTCCAGCAGGACGGCGAGCGTCGCCATCGGCCACCCCGAGTTGGGCGACGACGGCCGCCGCGCCAGCTCGCCGACCCGCGTCACCGCGGCCGGCGCGCCGGCGACGACGGCCAGTAAGACCGCCGAGACGCGCGCCGGAAGCCACATCACCGCGTCGTCGAGGCGCGCGGGGACTCGACCGACCGGCTTGTGTCGGTAGCCGAGCATCGAATCGAGCGTGTTGACGCCTTTCACCCACGCGGCCGCGCCGACCGCGAGCGCGAGCGAGACGGGCGCGAGGAGCGCAAACGCGAGCAACGGGGCGACGAGGCCGTCGGCGAGGTTCTCCGCGGCGCTCTCGACGGCGGCGCTCCGGATGTCGGCCGCCGAGAGCGACGACGGGTCGCGCCCGGCCAGCGCCCGGAGTTCGTACCGGGCGGCATCGAGGTCGGACTCGTCCGCCGTGGCCGAGACGACCGTCTCGGCCGCGTCGAGGAGCATCCGAAGGCTCGTGGTCGAAAACAGCGCGAGCGCGGCGACGACCGCCCCGAACCACGGCGAGCCGAGCGACGCGGCCCACGTCGCACCCGCGGCGACGCCCGCGCCGAGCGCCGGAAGCGCGACGGCCGCGACCCCGCCGACGAGCGTCGGGCGAGACCACTCGCGGTCGACGGGCGAGACGAGTCGGCCGAACAGCGCGACCGGGTGGATACGTGCTGGGGGTTCGGCGAAGCCCCGGTCCAGCGCCGCGGCGGCGACGACGGCGGCCGCGGCGGTCACGGGCACGGGTCCTCCCCGGCGCGCAGTCTCGCCGCGACCGATTCGAGCGTCGTCTCCCGGAGGTTCACGAACCGGCCGCCGACCGCCTCGATACCGCCGTCTGCGTCCGGGTCGTCGCCGACGTGGACCAGTTCGGCCGCGTCGACGTCGAGGCCGCGGGCGGCCGCCTCGAACGCCTGCCGGTGGGGTTTTCGCCACCCGCAGGCGACGCTCGTCGTGATGTCGTCGAAGCCGCGCCGGTCGAGGTCCGACCGGATGAGCGTCCGGGCGACGAGTTCGGGGACCGAGCAGTTCGAGAGGAGGCCGACCGGGCCAACCTCGCGGGCAGCCGCGACCGCCTCGACCGCGCCGGGACGGGTGGTCACCTCGGGGTCGAACGCCGTGATGACCGCCCGCCGAGCGGCGTTGTCCGGCGAGTCGACGCCCCGAGACCGGAGCGCCGCGGCGACGTGGGCCGGAAGCGGGACCTCCGCGCCCTCGGGCGCGTCGATGTGGACCTCGCGGTAGGCGTCGTCCCAGTCGTCGGGGACGGCGACGCCGTACTCGCGGAGCGCGTCTGCGACCGCCGCGCCGGGGTCTGACGGGTACTCGGCGTCGACGAGCGTGCCGAAGAGGTCGAACGTGACTGCCACTAGAATTTCATTGGCGAAACTGTACTTGAATATAGCGAAGCGGGGGGTTCGAACGTCCCGGTCTCGCCGGGTTCCTCACTGGCTGTCAGCGACGAACCTCGGGACCATCGCCCCAGACGTATCGCCCCCACCGTTCGAGGACGTACCACACCCCTGCGACGAGTGCAACCCCGTTTCCGAGCACGTACCCCGCGTTGTGGAGGTCGGTTCTCACACCCGCGTACCGGGCTGATAGCGGTGGCTGGGTCACGCGGTAGTACCGCCCGTCGTACGCGATGAGAACCGCAGTAAGGCGTTCGCGTGTCCGAAGTTCTCCCGTTCGAACGAGTTCGCGTCGTCGCGGGGTGGTGGCGGAGACCGCGAGCTCGTCGTAGAACGCGTGCAACGCGACTCGCTCGGCGGTGACTCGTACCGTCCCACCGTCCTCGCGTTCGTGGAGGCGGTAGACCTCATCGACGTCCGAGGTGATGCCGCTAGTCCCGACGACGGCGTACCGGCGGTCGACGAGCGAGTCGGGGGACTCCGCCTTCGTTCGAGACCCGTTTGCGGCCTCGCGGAGTGCCGTCCGTTCCGGTCGGTCGCCGGGACCGTCGCTGGCGACGAACACCGCCGACGGCCCCGCCGGGTCGACCGTGGTGTCGTCCACGACGGCCTCGGCGGCGTCCTCAGGAGCGGGAGACAGTTCTCTCACCTCGTAGGTGTACGTCCTGTCGGGGGTCGTCGCGTCGAGCGCAACCGACCCGCCGACGAGCGCGACCCCAACGGCGACTGCCAAAAGAAGCGTCTTGCGGGAGGGCACGACCGGAACCGAACGTGTCGGGTGGTAAGTGTCTTCTGTGGGAGGGTAGCAACTATCCGTCCGCCACGGAACCGCGGAGTCACACCCCGAGCCCGCGACTGGGCTAGCTTACCACCGGTGGTGAACGTGCTCTCGCGCGTACGCGTCGTAGACCTCTTCGACGCGCTGGAACTGGTCGGCCGAAAGCGGCGGGAGCGACGCCGCGGCGACGTTGTCGCGGATGTGTTCGGGCGACTTCGACCCGGGGATGACGGTGCTCACGGCGTCGAACGAGAGAATCCAGCGGAGCGTGAACTGCGCGAGAGACACCCCCTCGGGGACGACCTCCTGCATCGCGTCCGCGGCGGCGAGGCCGTCTTCGAACGGGATTCCGGCGAAGGTCTCGCCCACGTCGAACGCCTCGCCGTGTCGGTTGAAGTTCCGGTGGTCGTCCTCGCCGAACTCGGCGTCCTCGGAGAGGGCACCGGTGAGCAGTCCCGACGCGAGCGGGACGCGAACGATGACGCCGACGTTCCGGCGCTCGGCCTCCCGGAAGAACAGCTCCGCGGGTCGCTGTCGAAGTGGGTTGAAGATAATCTGGACCGTCTCCACGCCGTCGTACTCGATGGCCTTGAGCCCGTCTTCGACCTTCTCGACGCTCACGCCGTAGTGGTCTATCTTCCCGGCGTCGCGGAGCTCCGAGAGCGCGTCGAACACCTCGGGTCGGTAGTACACGTCCCGCGGCGGGCAGTGAAGCTGGACGAGGTCGAGCGAGTCGACGCCGAGGTTGTCCCGGCTTCGGTCCACGAACCGTTCGAGGTTCTCGTGGTTGTAGCCGTCGGCCTCGTGCGGGTCGAGCCGACGCCCCGCCTTGGTGGCGACGGCGACGTCGTCGTCGCGGTCGGCGAGCACGTCTCCGATTCGGCGCTCGCTGTCGCCGTCACCGTACACGTCCGCGGTGTCGAGGAAGTTGATGCCCGCGTCGAGGGCGGCCTCGATGGCGTCGTACGCCTCCTCGTCGGTCACCGAGCCCCAGCTTCCGCCGAGTTGCCACGTTCCCAGCGCGATTTCAGAGACGTCGAATCCGGTCGTGCCGAGCGGTCGAAGATTCATGCTGTCGGGTTGCGGGTAGACGGCAGTAAATCACGGGGTCGCGGCGAGATATACTCCGATTGTTCGTGTGGGATTTGGTGGCGGAGAATCGAAAACGAGTGTGGCCGTGTCCCATCTCGACGATGGCTCGCGCTCCCCGATTTGAACTCACTCGCAACGCTTCGCGTTGCTCGCTGTTCCCCACTCGCTGCGCTCGTGGGGAGGGGGACAAGCCGAGGCTTTCGGAGTAAAATGAGGTGAAAATCCGCTCTCCCCGATTTGAACTCACTCGCAACGCTTCGCGTTGCTCGCTGCTCAAATCGGGTCGAGACGTCCTTCACATACAACACCGCTCGCTCCGCTCGCGGGTGTTGAAGTTCAGTCCGCTCTCCCCGATTTGAACGGGGGACAAGCCGATCTACAGTCGGCTGCTCTGCCAGGCTGAGCTAAGAGCGGTCACCGACTGCTATCCGGCCGACGCGTTTAACCATTATCATTCTCGCCGCCGCGTGCGTGTGCTGTGTGTCAGACACGTGCGAACATTGATATGCCGCCGAGATAATCCCCGAGTAATGAGTAAAATCACGTTCCGCGCCGACGACGCCCTCGTCGAGCGTCTGGACCGCCTCGACACCTCGAAAAGCGAGGTGATGCGCGAGGCGCTCCGTCAGTACCTCGACGAGTTGGAACGTGACGACGCCGCGGGCGACGCGTCCGACACCGCCGCCGGAGACGACGGACTGGACGGTGCGCTCTCGGCGCGGGTCGAGGAACTCGTCGACGACCGACTGGACGAACGCCTCCCGTCGCTCGTCGAGGAAGCCGCGGCGGCCCGCGAGGCCGAACGTCCGACGCCCTCGGAGTTGAACGTCAACATCAACGTCGATGGTTCGAGCGACGAATCCCGCGTAAACGCGGGCGTCGACGGCGAATCGAGCCCGAATACGGTTCGTAAGACACGAGAGGAACTGGAGTCCGCAGACGCGGACGGCTCCGAGATGAGCTGTAGCCAATGTGGCGAATCCGTGGGTCCAGACCACGTGTACTGTCCGAACTGCGGCGAGAAGACGTCCCACCGCGTGTTCTGTGAATGCGGGGACGAGCTCCGCTCCGACTGGGCGTTCTGCCCCGACTGCGGCCGTCGGACGCCCGCGGCCGACGTTCTGGAACAAGCATAACCGGCGATTAAAGCCCCCTATACGGGATATTCAGCTCCTGTCTTACAATCGCCGTTACATTTATATTCTATCCCTCTGTGGTGATTATCGCGTAAGACGGTTGTCTTACAGCCACCCGACGGCGGCCCGAAACCCGGCGTCGTCCGTCGGTTTCCGGGTGTAAGACACACGCACACGAGTGCGGCGCGCCGTCTTACCGGGGGAATGTAAACATGGAGCGTGTGACACTACGAATTCCGAAGCAGCAGATCGAGGAGGTCGAGCGGATGGTCGAGACGGGAGAGTTCCCGAACCGATCCGAAGCAATCCGTTCCGCCGTTCGCGAGATGCTCAATGAACAGACGACAGACAAGCGACAGCGCGAATCTACCAGCAAGCGCGGCTGGGCAAAGGTGTAACTATGCAGGATATCGTTCGCGAGGCGATGGAACGGGACGAGGCCGAGCGCAAGACGCAGTCGTCGCTCGACGACAGCGACGACCAGTTCGGTGACCCGCGAATCGTCATCGTCGGCGCCGGTGGTGCCGGCAACAACACCATCAACCGCCTGTACAACATCGGTGTCGAGGGGGCCGACACGGTCGCCATCAACACCGACAAGCAGCACCTGAAGATGATCGAAGCGGACACGAAAATCCTCGTCGGGAAGTCCCTGACGCAGGGTCTCGGTGCCGGTGGTGACCCGTCGATGGGTGAACGTGCAACCGAGATGGCACAGGGCACGATCAAGGACGTGCTCGGCGACGCCGACCTCGTGTTCGTCACCGCGGGGATGGGCGGCGGCACCGGGACCGGTGCGGCCCCCGTCGTCGCGAAGATCGCAAAGGAGCAGGGCGCAATCGTCGTGGGCATGGTCTCGACTCCGTTCAACGTCGAGCGCGCCCGGACGGTCAAGGCCGAGGAGGGACTCGAAAACCTCCGGAACGAGGCCGACTCCATCATCGTGCTGGACAACAACCGCCTCCTCGATTACGTCCCGAACCTGCCTATCGGCAAGGCGTTCTCGGTCATGGACCAGATCATCGCCGAGACCGTCAAGGGCATCTCGGAGACCATCACCCAACCGTCGCTCATCAACCTCGACTACGCCGACATGTCGACCATCATGAATCAGGGCGGCGTCGCGGTGATGCTCGTCGGCGAGACCCAAGACAAAAACAAGACCCAAGAGGTGGTCAACGACGCGATGAACCACCCGCTTTTGGACGTGGACTACCGCGGTGCGTCCGGCGGTCTCGTCCACATCACGGGCGGCCCCGACCTCACGCTGAAGGAGGCCGAGGGAATCGCGAGCAACATCACCGAACGACTGGAAGCCGCCGCGAACGTCATCTGGGGCGCTCGCATTCAGGACGAGTACAAGGGGAAAGTCCGCGTCATGGCCATCATGACGGGCGTCCAGTCCGCGCAGGTCCTCGGCCCGACGACGCAGAAGCAGGCCGACAAGTCGCGTCAGAGCATCCAGTCGCGCGAGTCGCAACAACAGCACTCGGGTTCGGGTTCGGAGTTCGATAGCTCGGAACGAGCCCAGACGGCGCAGAGCGGCACGTGGTCCGACGGCGGCCGCGACGAAGTCGAGAAGAACAACGGTCTCGACGTCATCCGGTAACGCCCGTCCGACCCGCGCGGACGCCGCCGCGCCCGTCGGGTTTCGTGGGTTCTTTTTCACGAGCGATTTTTCTTCGCCCCGCGAGCGTCGCCGCCGGTTCAGTCGATGCGACGCTGTCCGACTCGTAAGACGCGTCCGAAAACGAGTTCCGTGCGGTTCCGTCCCGATCAGACCGCTTCTATCGACTCGATGAGCCGGCACTTCCGACAGACGTCGCCGGCGGTCTTCGACCCGCAGCGCTCGCAGTCGTTGAGGTCGACGCGGCCCTCGCCGCGGTACTCGCGGGCGGTCAGTTCGGCCAACTCCTCGTAGCCCGCCATGATGGAGTGGCGGGTGCCGGGGTGGTTTTCTTCGAGTTTCAACAGCAACTGCTGAATCTCGCCGCGGTAGGCCTCCGAGGAGTGGGGGCATTCGGTGATGTGCGCCGGGAGGTCCTTCAGGTGGGCGTAGAGCGCGACTTCCTTTTCGGGGACGTCGCGGAGCGGCTTGGCCCGCGGGATGAACTCGCCGGCGTCGCGGCGCTTCTCGAAGTCGCCGATGCTGGCGTCGAAGTGCTTTGCGACCTGCTTGAGGTCGCCCTCGAAGAGGTTCATGAGCGCCGTCTGCGCCTCGTCGTCGAGGTTGTGGCCCGTGAGCAGTTTGTCCGCGCCGAGGTCGTCGGCGAAGCGTTCGAGCAGGTCGCGGCGGAACACCCCGCAGTAGGCGCAGGCGGCCATGTTCTCGGGGTCCTTCTCGACCACGTCGTCCATCTGGACGCCGAACTCGTCCTCGTAGGTGACCAGTTCGTGGTGGATGTCGAGGTCCTCGGCGAGGTCGACGCAGGCGTCGACGGACTTGTCGCGGTAGCCCTCGATGCCCTCGTGGATGGTGAGGGCGACGAGTTCGATGCGCGGGTCGCGCCCGAACGTGTCGTCGAGGATGTGTGTGAGGACGACGCTGTCCTTGCCGCCGGAGAGTCCGATGACCCACGTCTGGGGGTTCTCCGGGCTGGCGTCGCGGGGGAGCATGTTGTCCTCGCGGATGCGGCGGCGAACGCGTTTCTCGACCGAGGCGCAGAGATGGTCGTCGCAGAGGTGGGCCCCGGAGTAGGCCGCGTGCATCACCGCGTCGCGGCCGCACTTGTCGCACTCCATTGCCGGTCGGTTGCCCGGCAGGAGGGATACGGGTTTCGCCTCGGGGCGACCGCGGCGTCGCTCGCGCGCTCGGCCGACGACCCGACCGCGCTCGGTCGCAACCGGTTTGGCCCTCCGACCCACAGGGACAGTCGATGGACAGAGACGCCGCCCTCGACCGCGTCGCCGCCGTCGTCGACGCCGTCGAGTCCGAGACGCTCCCCGTCCCGGTCCGCGAGGTGTGGGTCTACGGCGACGTGGCGCTCGGCCTCGACCCCCTCGACCGACTCGACGTGTACGTGACGAAAGACATCCTCCTCCGCGGCGACCCCGACGCGGCCGAGTCGTTCGAGCGGTCTCACGGCGTGAAGGGCGTCGGCAAGAGCGTCCGCGCCGAGTGGGCGCGCGAGCATCCCGACCTGCTTCGAGCCAACACAAACGGCTACGCGGCCCCCGAAAAGTGTCTCGCCGCCCACCTGCTCCCCGACGACGACGAACCGGTTCACCTCGAAGTGTGCAACGCCTCCTTCGAGGACAACGTCACCCAGCGGCTGAAGGGCGCGGTCGAACGCGAGGCCTACGAGCAGATTCTCGACCCCCGCGGCGTCTGCCTCTACGCCGACGGCCAGCGGTCGTCGGACGCGATGTCGAAGCTCCGAAACGGCGAGTTCGCCTTCCCGACGCTCTCGGGCGCGCTGGAGATGCTCGGACTGGAGGGAGACGAGGCCGAGACGGCCGTCGAGGCGATGCGAGCCTACCGGGCCGAACAGACCGGCACGTCGGTCCGCGGCGACGTGGTCTGAGGGCGGAGCCGAGTCGAGGCCGGACCGAGTCGGGGGCGACCGGCTACCAGTCGCGGTCGTCGGCGCGGTCGGTCTCGCGGCCGCGCGCCTCGTTGTAGCGCATCCCCTCGTCGCGTGCGCGGCGCTCCGCCTCGTCGCGGCTCATCGTCGGCGGGTCCCGCGTCTCGTCTCGAATCGCGGCGTAGAGGGCGACTGCGGCACCGATGCTGAGGAGGACGAAGAGGAGGAACACGAGACCACCGGCGGGCATACGCTCACCAGCGGGCGCGAGAAAGGAAGTGGTTTCGGAGGTACATTTTTCACGGGGGTAGTTCAACGGTTCAACATGAGCCCTCCACCAAGCGCCGACCGAGACGGCTGTCCGAAATGCGGCCACTCCGAGACCGAAATCGACTCCATCGCAACCACGGGAAGCGGCCTCTCGAAGATGTTCGACATCCAGAACCGCCAGTTCACCGTCGTCTCGTGTGCGAACTGCGGCTACTCGGAACTCTACCGCGGCAAGTCGAACGGGAACTTCGTCGACCTGTTCCTCGGCTGAGCGCCCGCGAACCGCCGCTTACGACTCAGCGCCACCGTCCGCGGACATCCATTTTTCTCCCCACTCGTAGATGTCGTCGAACGCCGGGAGCAGCTCTTCGCCCTTCCGTGTGAGCGAGTAGTACACCGCGATGGGGCTGCCGTCTTCGACCTCCCGCTCGACGTACCCCAGCTCCTGGAGGTCGTCCAGCACGCGCGAGAGCGTCTGAGAGTTCGCGCCCGTCGCGCGCTTGAGTTCGTTGAACCGGAGGTCACCCTCGCGTAACACGTGAATAACCGTCATCCGCCACCGCGAGCCGATCTCTTCGAGCGTCTTGATGACCGGGCACTGTTCGTACTTCGCTTCGAGGCTCTGGTGCGGTGACATCGGTGTGACCTACTCACACCGAGGTTCGCTTAGGTATATTAAACTCACTCTCCTTGATCAAGTATGGCGATGTGACCGCATCGTCGCGGCGAACCGAACGGCGAACACGACTCACGACACACAACACACCCATCATGAACGTACTCCTCCTCGGTGCGAGCGGCCGAATCGGCACGCGAATCGCCAACGAACTCCTGAACCGCGGGCACGCGGTTACGGGCGTCTCCCGAAGCGGCGCGGTCGGCGGCGTCGACGACCCCGACTTCTCGGCGGTCGCCGGCGACGCGACCGACGCCGACCAACTCGCGCGGCTCGCCGCGGGCCACGACGCGGTCGCTTCCGCGCTCGGCCCGAGCGACGACGAGTCGCCCGAAGCGCTCGTCGAGATGCTCGACGCCGTCCTCGACGGAATGCGCCGCGCCTCGGTCGACCGCCTCGTCTGGACCGGCGGCGCGGGCATCCTGAACGTCGCCCCCGACACGCGACTCATCGACTCGCCGGAGTTCCCCGAGGAGTGGAAACCCGTCGCGAGCGCCGCCATCGAGGCGTACGGCCTGCTCGAAGACGCCGACGACCTGCGGTGGACCTACGTCGCGCCCGCGGCGCTCATCGAACCCGGCGAACGCACCGGCGAGTTCCGGACCGCCCGCGGCGAACTCGTCGCCGACGAGGACGGCGAGAGCCGCATCTCGATGGAGGACTTCGCAATCGCATTCGCTGACGAACTGGAGAGCGGCGACGCCGTCCACGAACAGCTCGCGGTCGGCTACTGAACGGACGGTCTCGTTTTTCGGCCGGTGACTCGGCCATCGGTTCGGCCCGACGAGCAGGCCCGGCTACACCCGACCCGTCGTCACGTCGAACGGGACGACCTCGGCCCGGCGGTACTCCCCGTCTCGAATCTGCTGGACGACCTCGCGGCCCATCTCGCGCCACTCCCGGCGGACTGACTCGTAGGAGTCGTCGTCGAGCCCGCGGCGGAGGTCGGCCTCGTGGCGGTCGAGCCCCTCACCGGTCGCCTTCTCGGCCGCGCTCCGAACGTCGTGGTCGTCGTACGGCGGTTCGGTCAGCTTGCGGTGGTGGTACCGACGGGTCCCGACGACCGAGAGGCCGGCGTCGGCGAACAGCCCGCGGACGCGGTCGCCGAGCGCCACGTCGGTCGCCACGCCGTCGCGGAAGGCGTCTCTGACCCGGCGGTCGAGCGCTGCCTCGGATTCGACGGTCGAATCGACGCCGACGGCGGCGTTGTCGGGTTCGACCGTCGCCACGAGGTCCGACGAGACGCGGGCGAACTCGCTGAGCGCGGCCGTCGGGTCGGGGAGGTTCACGAGGAGCGCCTGACAGACGACCAAATCGAAGCTGTCGGCGGCGAAGGGGAGTCGGGTCGCGTCGCCGGCGACCGCCTCGATGCCGGCGCGGTCGGCGGCGACAGAAAGCAGGTCGGTGTCGGCGTCGACGCCGACGACGCGAGCATCCGAGGCCTCCGCGAGGACGCGCGTGAACTCGCCGGTCCCGCAGCCCACGTCGAGGATGCGGGTCCGATCGCCGAGGTCGAGGTCGGCGAGGGCCGCGCGGGAGTCGTCCCACATACCCTCTCGCGTCCGCCGGAGATACGATTCCGAGAAGCGTCGCACACGCGGAGTCGGGCGCGGCGACCCAAAAAACAGTCGAAACAGTCGATGCGACGGGTCAGCGGCCGCCCGTTCGGCGGCTTACTCCGCGTCGGCGCGGAGTTCGCGGACGCGGTCGATGTTCCACGCGAAGCCCTTACCGTCCTCGGTGGGCGTCTCCAGGACGAGCGGCACGTCGTTGTCGACGATGGCGTCGTGGTTGATGAACGCGCGCATGCCCTCTTCGCCGATGAGTCCCTCGCCGATGAGGGCGTGTTCGTCCTTGTTCGTCCCGCACTCGTGTTTCGAGTCGTTGAGGTGGACGCACTTGAGGTGCTCAAGGCCGACCTCGGCGTCGAGTTCCTCGAACGTCTCGTCGACGGCGGCGGGCGTCGAGAGGTCGTAGCCCGCGGCGAACGCGTGGGCGGTGTCGAGACAGACGTCGAGGTCCTGTTCGGACTCCTCGAGGACGTAGCCGAGGTGGGCGAAGTCGTCGCCCATCTTCGTGCCCGACCCCGCGTCGGACTCGATGAGGACGGTGACGCCGTCGTGGATGTCGAGGTCGTCGAGGACGGAGACGGCGTTGTCGAGGCCCTGCTGTTCGCCCGCGCCGGTGTGGGCCCCGAGGTGGACGTTCACGTACTCGATGCCGAGTTTGTCGGCCATGTCGACCTCCGTCTGCATCGAGTCAAGCGACTTCTGCCGGAGGCCGTCTTTGGGCGTACAGAGGTTGACGAGGTACGACGAGTGGATGACCCACGGGCCGGCCAGTTTGTCGGCGGTCTCCTCGCGGAACAGTTCGGCCTCAGCGTCGGAGATGTCGGGGTCGCGCCACACCTGCGGCGAGGTGGTGAAAATCTGCCCGCAGTTGCCGCCGAAGGCGACCTGCCGGAAGACGGCGTTGGCGACGTTACCGTGCGGTGGCGTCTCGTCGTCGGACGAGACCTTCGAACTGGACATCGAGACGTGTGCGCCGACTTGCATGGAGAGTCCGACGGGGTACCCGAACAAAGGGACTTCGGAGTCGGCGGCCCGGACGGCCGCCGCTCACTCGGACCGCGACCCCGGCCGGCGGCGAACCCAGTCGTCGGCGCGGTACTTCTCTTCGACTTTCTCCCGCGCGCGGTCGAGCTCCGCGTCGGTCCACGACCCTTCTTCGGCGTCGACGAACCCCGAAAGCGACTCGGTGAGCGCCGCGACGAATTCGTCGCGGGAGGCGTCTGCGAGTTCGTCGATGCCGACGACGCGCTCGCGGAACGCCTCGGGCGTCACGTCGTGGCCGTCGAAGACGCCGAGGTGCGTCTCGGCGTCGACCGAGTAGGTGAGAGAGCCGTGCTGGACGACGGCGTCGCGGCGGCGGTACTGGGCGTTGCCCGCGACCTTCCGGCCCGCGGCGACCATGTCGTGGGCGGGGTGGAGCGCCCGCAGGTAGCAGGCGGGGTGCCAGATGACGGGCACGTCGTCGTCGACGAAGTCCACGTCCACGCCGACCGCGCGAATCGCGTCGAGAATCGGCTCGCACAGCAGGTGATAGCAGTCCATGAGGTCGCCCGGGAGCTCCGATTTCGGCGCGGCGATGGAGTACGCCACGTCGCCGTGGCGGTCGTGGTAGATGCCGCCGCCGCCGGTCTGCCGTCGGGTCACGTCGATACCCTCGCGGTCGCAGTAGTCCCAATCGACCGTCTCGGGGTCCTGTCCGTACCCGAGCGAGAGGCAACTCGGCTCCCACGAGTAGACGCGAACGGTCCGGGGGCCGCCCGCGGCGGCCGTCTCGCCCGCGACCTCGTCGAGCGCCATCTGCATCGGTCCCGGTCGGACCTCCTCGCGAATCAGCCGCCACTCGCGGTCGGCAATCGATTCCTGCGAGTCGTTCATACGTCGGTTTCGTCCATCCGGGAGAAAGCGATTTCGACGCTCGACCGTCGCGGCGAGTCCGGGCGGCCCGCCGCGGCGGTCACCGGTCAGGTCACCGACCGTCGCCGCGACCGAGTCGGCCGACGCGAGCGATTCCGTTAAACCGCGTCGCGGTGACGTGGGACCATGAAGTTCACCCGCGTCGCCCTCGCCGCGACCGACCCCATCTCGCTGTGTGAGTTCTACGTCGAGACGCTCGGCTTCGCGGCCGTTCCCGGGTCGCAGCGCTCGGCGACCGCCGGGGAGACGACCCTGTGGTTCGAACTCGGCGACACCGACCCCGGCCACCTCGCGTTCACCGTCTCCGCCGCGGCCGACTCCGTGGTCGCGTGGCTGACCGACCGCGAGGGCGTGGCCGTGCTCGACACCGACGAGGGGCCGAGCGTCCGGTTCGACTTCCTCGGCTGTGACTCCGTCTACTTCGAGGACCCCGAGGGCAACGTCATCGAGTACGTCTGCTACGACGGCGACGCGACCGGCGAGTTCGACCCGGCGACCGACCTCCGCGGCGCGACCGAGGTCGGGATGGCCGTCCCCGACGTGGAGTCGTTCGTGGCGTCTCTGACCGAGGCGCTCGGCATCGAGCCGCTGGAGTCGTTCGAGGGCGGCGGGCTCGTGTTCGTCGGCGACCGGGACGCCCGCTTCGTCGTCTCGCCGGCCGGCCGCGCGTGGTATCCGACCGACAGCGAGGCGACCGTCGGCCCGGTGTCGACGCAGTGCGACGCGGACGGCGTTTTCGACCCCGAGGGGCTTCCGTACCGCGTCAACGCCGAGTGACAACTCGTTTCAGAGAAACGTTATTACTCCAACGGGAGTCAACGAACTGTGAACGTCTCTCGTCTCGTCAGCGCGGGGTCGCTCAGTCTCACCGGGCTGGCCCTGTTCGTCATCGTCTCGAACAGCGTCGGCTCGGTCGCATCCGACCTCGCGGGACTCGTCGCCGCGGCCTTCGGACTCGTCATCTCGGTGCTCTTCGTCGCCCTCGGTCCAGTCGTCTACCGAAGCGACCTCAAGACCATCCACATCGCCCGCGTCGCCGGTTGGAACCTCCTCGGCGTCGTCGTCACCGCGTTCGTCCTCGCGCTCATCGGGAGCTACCAGCGGGCCGCGGGCGGGACGGTCAGCGAGCCGCTTTTCAGCGCCGCCGTGGTCGTCGGCGTGAGCGCCGTCGCGCACGTCCTCATCGGCCTCAACGACGTGCGCCGGATTCGGACCCGCGAGCTATCGGAACAGTACAAGCGGTCGGCGGTCATCAACCGACTCGTCCGCCACAACCTCCGGCACACCGCGCAGTTGCTGCTCGGCTGGGGCGACCAACTCGCCACCGACGGCGGCGACGACGCGGCCGTCCGCATCGGCGAGCGCCTGAAAGCGACCGGCGACGACCTCGGGACGATGAGCGACCAGGTCAAAACGGTTACCCAACTCGTCGACAGCGACCCCGAGGGTGAGACGGTCGACCTGCGCGCGCTCCTCGAACCGCTGGTCGACGACCGCTCGGCGGCCAACCCGGAGGCGACTATCACCGTCCGCGGCGACGACTCCGCCGCGGTCGTCGGCGGGAAGAAGCTGAAAATCGCCTTCCGCGAAATCGTCGAGAACGCGCTCGAACACGCCGGCCCCGCCCCGACGGTCGAAATCACCTACGAGCGCGTCGGCAGCGAGGTCGTCGTGCGAATCGCGGACGACGGGCCGGGCATCCCCGACCACCAGCGCGAACTCATCGAACAGAACGTCGAAGAGAGCGACCTCACCCACGGCAACGGGCTGGGCCTCTGGCTCTCGAAGTGGATTGTCGAGGCCTACGGTGGTGAGCTTCGGCTCCCGGAGACCGACGACGACGAGGGCGCGGTCGTCGAGTTCCACCTCGACGCGGCGTGAGTCCACAACCGCGGAAGCGAGAGGAGTGATTTATTTTCGGGTTTTCTCCGATTGAATCGGCCGCTCGGGAGACGTACAACCGACCAGAAGAGCGGTTCTGGAGTCGGAGCCAGTCCGAGTGGTTATACGCACTGAGCGGAACTATCCCACAATGCGCGAGGTCGTGTTCACCGTCGAGTACGAACGAGGGGTCGACCCGTTGATGGACGCCTTCATCGAGCACCCCGATTTGTACGCGCGGTCGATGCAGGTACAAGCGACCAACGAGGCGGTATGGGGCGTCGAGAAACTCGTCGGCACACCGTCCGTCCTCGACGAGTACGACGAGCGCCTCGAACGGGTCGCCCAAGATTCGAGTTCGGTCGGAATGTGCGGCGCACCGATCACCGAGTACAGGTACGAGATTCTCTCGTCGAACCCGGAATCGCGGAAAGTCTACTCGCTCCAGCGGGAAGGCGACGACCGACGGTCGATCCCAACCGCCGCCGCGAACCACCTCGGAGAGGGAGTGATACTGCGGTCGGAACGCCGCCGCGACCAGTTCCGTTGGCACATCCTCGTCGACGGCTCGCTCGGAGCCTTACACGACGAGGTTCGAGCGAATCTCCGGGACGGACTTTCGCTGACGGTCGAACGACTCGGCGAACCGCCCTGCCTGCTCGAAGACGGACGAACACAGAACGACCTTACGACAGCGCAAAAGACGGCACTGGAAGCCGCACTCACTCGCGGCTACTACGAGGAACCCCGAGAGGCCTCGGTTAGCGAAATCGCCGAGGAAATCGGCGTGCCGAGTTCCACGCTCCAGTATCGACTCAACCGGGCCGAGGCGTGGCTCGCCGAACAGTTCGCCGCCGACTCGATGACGGTCGATATCGACACGTCGCTCGACCTCGGAGACGTCGAGTTCATCGAGTAGTTGCCACCACGCCCGAATCGAGGGAGTTGGAATATTTCAGAACAAATCGTAACCGGTCAACTCCCCAAGCAAGGTGCGTATGACAAGCGACTCCGAGATTCGCGTACGACTCGTGCGAAACGCGACGGTGCTTGCGACGGTCGACGACACCACGTTCCTCGTTGACCCCATGTTCACGCCGCAGGGCGAGATGCCGACGGTGACGGACAATCCGGCGGTGCCCGAGTTCCTCACGACGGCGAACCAGAAGCGAAATCCGTTAGTGCCGCTCCCGGACGTCGAACTCGACTACGACGCCGTGGTCGTCACGCATCGCCACCCTGACCACTGGGACGAGGCGGCCAGAGAGGAACTCGATGCGGACGTGCCGCTGTTCTGCCAGCCCGAGGACGCGGACGCGTTCAGCGACGAGGGCTTCACCGACGTGCGACCCGTCGAGGACGAGACGTCGTTCGACGGGGTGACAATTCACCGGACGGCGGGCCAGCACGGCCACGGCGAACTCGCCGAGGGGATGGGTCCGGTCTCCGGGTTCGTCTTCGAGGGCGAGAAATCGCTGTACGTCGCCGGGGACACCATCTGGTACGACCCGGTAGCGGAAACGCTCGACCGGTTCGAACCTGAGATGGTCGTCCTCAACGGTGGGGAAGCACAGTTCGATCAGGGCGAACCAATCACGATGGGCGTCGAGGACATCGCGGCCGTCCGGGAGGCCACGGATGCGACCGTGGCAGTTGTCCACATGGAAGCCATCAATCACTGTCTGCTCTCTCGTGAGGAACTGCGAGCGGAGACCGAGAACGTCCTCGTCCCCGAGGACGGTGAGCAGGTGTCTCTGTAACGGCAGTTTCGCGGACTACTAACGTCCCGAGCGATAGGTAGACCACCTCTCCGTAGCAACTTCTCCGGTCAGTTCTGACGCGAGACGCCGACCGCCAGCACCGTCTTCCGACACTCCGCGAGTCGTCATTCCCGAATTTCGTATCGTCACATGAGATTTATCGCGGGCGACGTTCGCCGACTCGCGGGCCTTTTACGCCTCGCCGACGGACGGACGTGCATGGTACGGAACGTCGCCGGCGTCATGGCCGAACTCGAACCCGAGGACTTCTATCTCCTCTCGGGCGTCGAGCAGGGCATGCGCTTCAGCGAGTGGGTCAACCGGGGGAAGCTCCCGAAGAACTCGGGGCTGACCGCCGAGGAGGTCGACTACCGCATCGACCGCTGTATGACCCGCGAGCTCGTCGAGCGCAAGACCATCCAGTACGAGGGGTACAAGCTCACGGTCGAGGGGTACGACGCGCTCGCCCTCCGGACATTCGCCCAGCGAGACACCATCCAGGGGTTCGGCGCGCCGCTCGGCGTCGGCAAGGAAAGCGACGTGTTCGAGGTGCAGTCGTTCAAGCCGCTGGCGCTGAAGTTCCACCGCGAGGGGTACACCAACTTCCGCGAGGTGCGCCGCGAGCGCGACTACACCTCCGAGAACCACCACGTCTCGTGGCTCTACACCGCCCGCAAGGCGGCCGAACGCGAGTACGAGGCGCTCGAAACGCTGTTTCCACAGGTGTCGGTCCCGCGTCCCGTCGACCACAACCGCCACGCCATCGTCATGGCGAAACTCGACGGCGTCGAACTCGCCAAGGCGAAACTCGAACCCGAGCAGGTGACGGGCGTCCTCGACCTGATTCTCTCCGAGATGGCCGACGCCTACGAGGCCGGCTACGTCCACGCCGACATGTCCGAGTACAACGTCGCGGTCGGCGAACAGGGAATCATGGTCTTCGACTGGCCGCAGGCCGTCCCGACCGACCACGACAACGCCCGCGAACTCCTCGCGCGCGACGCGAAGAACATCGTCGGCTACTTCCGCCGCAAGTACCCCGGCGAGATGCCCGACGACGTCGACATCGACGCGCTGTCGGCCGCCATCGCCGAACACGAGTTCGAAAGCGTCACCGCCCACGCCTGACGACCTTTCGCTCGGCGACCCGGTTTCCCACCCGTGCGAGCGTCAGCTACCGGTCTCACCCGGTGGGAGACCGCTCGACGGGTGAAAATAAATCACATACTGCGATATGAAATTCGGATTCCGGCGTCTCAGTCCCGGAAGTCGTCCGGGACCGACCCGATGAGCAGAGAGTCTTCGACGAGCGCATCTGTCCCCCGTCTGAGTCGCTCGGAGAGCGACTGGTGCGAGACGCCCATCTTGTCGGCCAGTTCGGAGAGCGAGACTCGCCGGGGGACTTCGAAGTAGCCCTCCTGCGCCGCCGTCACGAGCGCCTTGAACTGGCTTTCGGTGAGGCCGTACCGGCCGGCCGGTTCGGCGTCCATCTCTCGAATCGACTCGACTTCGAATCTCAGCCCGTGTTCCGCCGCGAAGTCGTGCGTTCGCGCGAAGTCGTCGCGAGCCGGGTAGAGTACGCGGAACTGCCACTCGTCGCCCCAGCCGTACGCGTCGAGAATCGTCGCGTGAGAGTTCGTTATCATCTGCAGGAGCAGGTGAACGTGGTCGACCCACGCCATCCGGTAGAGGAATTCGTCGTCGAACTCGGAGAGACAGGTGACTTCGTCGACTGACGGGTCTTCCCGCAGGGCGTCGTCGATGTCCGAGCGGTCGGCGTGACGAATCCACACCAGGGGCATCACGGTGTGTTCACCGCTTTCGATGATGCGTTCGCACTCGATTTCGACGCCCGGAAGCGCGGAGAGCGTGTGACCTAACGCGAATTCTTCGGACGGGATCGCTCCCCGTACGATAGTTGCCATAGCGGTGGATAGGCGAGCGTGGTACATTTGTCTGCGGGCGGCGACCCGCCCAGCGGGCGGCCCGGTGCACGCGCAAGCCCGCCGCTTACACCGCTTCGGCTACTCGTTCAGAGCGTGATCGGACACCAACTGCTGGACTCGAAGTGGACGAGAGCGCTGAGCGCGGTGACCTCGGTCGTCGCGGGGGCCAGAGCGCTGGCGAAGGGGCGAACCAAACGGGGAGTGTTATTGATGGCTGCCGGGGCGTTCTCGCTCCGGTGGAGCAGCGCCGGGTTCGCGGCGCAACTCGCCGCCGAAGCGTTGAACCGCCGCTAAGTCGGCGTCGGCGTCGGCGAAGCACGCCCCGCGATGGACCGAGCCTTGCCAATGCAGGGACCGGCCTCATTGTGTGCGGGCGGCAATCACGACCGCGATGAGACACACAGTTCACGCCGACGAGACCGGAGACGCTCGCGCTCCGAAGCCGCCGAAACCCGTCGCACACGTGCGGGAGGTGAAACGCGGGGGGACGTCGCCCACCGCCGGTCGATGACGCTCGCGTCACTCGCGGCGCTCGGCATGCCCGCTGCCACGCCGCTGCAGGCCGGCGGCGGCGGCCTCCTCTACTACGGTATCGTGTTTTTCGTACTCGCTATCGTCGCCGGACTCGCCGGCTTCCGAGGAGTCGCCGGGCTGTCGATGAAAGTCGCGCGCATCCTCGTCGTCGTCTTCCTCGTGCTGGCGGTCATCACGTTCATCCTGTAGAAGTCGGCTGAACGCTTTTTTCGAGACTACCCGTCAGCGTCAGCGTCGCCCGTCGCCTCGTCGCCGGGGTACCAGTCGGCGTCGGCGTCGACCCGGTTCGCCAGCACCGCGTTGACGACGACGCCGAGGAGCAAGGCCAGCGAGCCGACGTACAGCCACGTCAGAACGAGCAGGACGCCGCCCGCGGCCCCGTAGAGTTCGATGCTCTGCGAGACGCCGAAGTAGACGCGCAACACCTGTAGCGACGCCGTCCAGCCGAGCGCCGCGAGCGCGGCCCCCGGAACCGGTTCGAGCGGGGCGACGTCGACGCCCGGAAACAGCGCGTACATCGGAACGAAAAGCACGGTGAGCACCACCCACAGGAGAATCGGCGCGGCGACCGACCACAGCAGTTGTGTCACGCGGAACGAGACGACGAGACCGGCGGCGGCGATGACGGCGACGCCGACCGCGACCGTCGCCATGACCAGCGCGCTGTTGAGGAACCGCCTGAACATCGAGACCTCTTTTCGCGCGCCGTACACCTCGCTGAAGACGCTGTCCATCCCCCGGAACAGCCGGAACGAACTCCAGAGGAAGATGCCGAGGGCGAGCGCCGCCGCGCGTAACCGCCCGGCGGACTGCCCGCTCACCTGCCTGAGCGTCGATTCGAACTGCGTGAGGTCGACGCCGACCAGCAGTTCGAACGTGGGAAGCAGGGACTCGACCCGGCCGTACGTCGTGACGAGGACGAAAACCAGGAGCGTCAGCGGGACGAGCGAGTTGAACGCGTAGTACGCGAGACTCGCGGCCGTCACCGTGACGTTCTTCTCGCGGGTGACGGCGAGCGTCCGCGCGGCGAGGCGACGGGCTCCGTCGCGGTCCATGCGCGTCAAACGAGAGGCCCACGTAATAATTCGGTGGCGGGCCTGCGAACGCACCGCACGGCCGGCGGCGCTGGCGTCTCGGAAACGGGGGGCGACGGTCTACTCGACGGCCGCGAACTCGACGGAGTCGGCCTCGAAGTCCTCGACGAACGCGCCCTGTCCGCCGACGCTGTAGGTCCCCTCGGCCGTCTCGATGACGAAGGCGTTCTCGACCGGGAAGGAGTTGTTCGCGGGTTCGAGGAGGCCCTGCCGGATGTCGACCACGCGGCCGCGGAGTTCGGTCGGGCCGTCGGTGTGGACCATCCGCCCGCGGACGGTCACGTCGAGGTCGATGCCCGCCCGGTCGCAGAGGGCGGCCTGCAGGACGGCGTGGCGGAAGTTGTGGTACGTCGCCGGGAGCGGGTCGGGGTCGGTCGTGTACGCCTCGGCGGCCATCGGCCAGTAGTTCCCGAAGAAGGAACCGACGATGACCGGCCCGAGGTGGGGCTGTGCGAAGACGATGGCCTGCGACTCGGAGTTCGACCGGGCGACCATCTCGCCGGGGGAGATGAGTCCCGTCCGCGAGTCGACGGTGAGCATCGTGGGCATGAGTTCGTGCCAGACGCGGACGAGCGAGGCCGCGCCGTCGAGCGCGAGGTCGTCGTGCGGTTCGACGCCGCTGACGACGAGGGAGACGAGGACGCCGCGCTCGCGGGCGGCGCGGAGTTCGTCTTCGACCTCGCCGAGCACGTCGTAGGGGAGCGACAGCGTGATTTCGGAGTCGGCGCGGCCGACGAGCTCGGCGATGCGCTTGAGCACCGTCACGCGGGACTTGATGACCTCGAAGCGCTCTTCGTCGCGGGCGGTGGCCGTGTAGCGTTCCTCCAGCGCGGGGCGCATGGACTCGACGCTCTCGGAGAGCGATTCGATGACCTCCATCGGCGGCAGCGGCCGAATCGTGGTCGGGACGACGTGGTCGTTGATCTCCACGAAGCCGCGCGATTCCAGTTCCTTGCTCACGCTGTAGACGTAGCGCTTGGAGACGCCCGCCGCGTCGGCGATCTGACTCGCCTTCGCCTCCCCGAGTTCGAGCAGGGTCAGATACGTGTCGACGACCTTCTCTGAGAGCCCGAACTGCTTCAGGAGGTCGGCGAGTTCCCGGTCGTCCATGGTCGGACTGTCATCGACCATGGTACTTAATGGCTCGACTCGCCGACGGCGCGGAGCACGACCGCGTCGGCGACGGTGACGCGGACGCCCCCGTCGCCCGCTGCCGTCCCGCCCGCGCCGACTCGCTCGCCCGTCAGGAGGTCGGTCCCCTCGACGTCCGCGCCGAGTTCGACGGTCGTCGGCTCCCCGTCGAAGTTCAGGACGACGACGAGTCGGTCGGTGCCGTCGTCGCGGGCGAACGCGACCACGCGGTCGGACTCGACGCCGCCGTCTCCGACGGGAGCAACGCCGGCGGGGACGGGTTCGACGTCGCCGACGCGGAGTACCTCGTGCGCGTCGCGGAGGCGGGAGAGCCGCCGGTGGAAGCCCACGAGGTCGCTGTCGGCGTCGTACCAGCGCATCGTCCCGCGCTGGGTTTCGACGCCGGCCTCTTGGCCGTAGTAAATCATCGGCGCGCCGGGGAGCGTGAACGTCGCGGCCGCGGCCGCCCGAAGCGCGTCCTCGCCGACCTCGCTCCGGTAGCGCTCCTCGTCGTGGTTCTCGATGTACCGGAGTTGCACGGCGTCGTCGGGGAAGCCGTGCCAGCGGGCGTCCGCGACGGCGTCGAGGACGGCCGTCGCCGGTTTCTCGCCCGCGCCGACCTCGCGGAGCGCCCCGTACAGCGTCGTGTCGTAGTGGGCGTCGAACTCGGTTTCGTGGTACGCGGGGTCCCGCGGGATGGTCTCGTCGAGGAGCAGGAAATCCGGATCGTCGGCTTTCACCCGCTCGCGGACCTCCTTCCAGAAGCCGTGGGGGACGCCCCACGCCACGTCGCAGCGGAAGCCGTCGACGACGCCGGCCCACTCGGCGACCACGTCGAGCATCCACGACCGGACCGCGGGCGAGTCGTAGTCGAGGTTCGGGATGCGCGTCCAGTTGAAGTAGTGTTCCGCCGCGCCGGGGCCGCCCCAGTCGACGTCGGAGGGGTCCTCGCGCTCGGGGACGCGGGCGTAGTGGTCCTCGTAGCCGGGCACGTCGGTCGAGTGGAACTGGAAGGCCGGGTGGTCCCGCGACGTGTGGTTGATGACGAGGTCGAAGACGACGCGGATGCCGGCGTCGTGACAGCGGTCGACGAGCGCCTCGAAGTCCTCGCGCGAACCGAGGTCCGAGGCGGTCTCGAAGTAGTCGGTGACGTGGTAGCCGTGGGTCGTGTGGCTCTCCAGTATCGGCGTGAGCCACAGGCAGTCGACGCCGAGCGAGTCGAGGTAGGGGACGCGACGGGCGAGTTCGTCGAACGTCGGGTCGGGCGTCTCGCCGACGAACGACCGGACGAACACCTCGTAGACGGTCGCGTGGTGGGCCCACTCGGGCGCGTCGCCGGGGCGCGAGACGGAGGGGTTGGAGCCGGTTTCGTCGCCGATGGTCCCGGAGTCCACGACCAGCGTGTCGAGAATCGAATGCCGGACGTACGGCCCCTCCGACTCGGTCGTCGTCTGGACGGCGACCGCGTGGACGCGGACCGGCTCCGACGAGTCGAACCCGCGGAGCGTCTCGACCGGGACGCGCAGGCTATCGCCGTCGACCTCGCAGTCGCCCGGTCCGAGCGCGTCGCGGCCGTCGAACAGGAACTCGACGGCGAGCGTCGCCTCCGCGGCGTCGGGCGCGGGCTCCGCGTCCGCGACGACGACCAGTTCGTCGCCGTCTGCAACGTCCTGCGCGTCGAGTCGAACCCGCGGGCGACCCGGTCCGGGAACGTCGACTTCGCCGCGGACCTGTTCGGCGAGGTCGTCGTGCGGGGCGAACCCGAAGGGATGCGTGCCCGGCGGGAGCGCCACGTCGAGGGCGTACCGGTCGCCGGCGCGGCGCGGGCGGTCGCGCCCGACAAGGCGGTCGTTGAACGGGCCGATGACGGACGTCTCGCCCGGCGACGCGGATTCGAGGTCGGCCGCGGGGACCGCCATCGTCGCCGGGCGGCGGTCGTCGGGGAAGGCGCGAACGGTCTGTTCGTGGCGGCCGTCCGGCGCGTCGAGTGCGAGGCGGTACGTGCCGGGAACGTCGGGGTCGAGGTGGACGACCGGGCCCGCGCCGACCGTCGCGGCGCTCTCCGCGGGCGCGTCGAGAACGCGCCAGCGGTACGCTGCGTCTCGTTTCGGGGCTCTCGGGGCGAGTTCGACGGGGCGGCCGACCGTCGTGACTCGCGGCGGACCGGGGTGATGCATATCCACCCTCCGGGATGGGGCACCCTTACCGTTTCGAAACGGCATGAAAGTTTGAAGGAACATTACACCAAGATTATTATCTACAGGGGTCCCACGACTCAGCAATGCAACTACGCGACGCGCTGGCCGACTACAAGCGACACGCAGACCACCCGACGCGGTTCCCGGGCGAGCGACGGACGACGAGCGGCCTGTTTTCGGGCCTCGGCAACCGGTTGGTCCACGTCGAGACCGACGGCTCGCTCCGCGACTTCGGCTACCCGCTGTCCGGGCGCTGGGGCGTCGAGCGCTCCCGGTTCGGCGTGCGCCCCGTCGGCGACGAGGCCGGCGTCCACTGGTTCGACGAGGGCGCGAGCCAGTCGTACGCGGGCGACGGCGCGCTCGTCGTCACCGACCACGAGACGCCCCACGGCGACGTGACCCAGTACGACCTCGCGGTCGGCGACGGCCACGTCAGTCGGTTCGAGACCGACGCCGACGTGGAACTCGTCGCGTTCGTCCACTTCCAGCCGGACGGCCGCGACACGCTCGTCGGGCAACTGACCCACGGCGACGCCGTCGAGGCGTACCACGCCGAGGAACACGACTTCCTCGCGTCGTCGCCCGCCTTCGACCACGTCGAGGGGCGCGTGCCCGAGGGCTTCGACGAACTGCTCTCGGAGGGCGAGGTCGAACTGCCGCGGCCCCGCACCGACGACTGCTACGAGGAGGGCCAACTGAGCGGCGCAATCGTCGGGACGGTCCCGTTCGAGGCCGGCTCGGCCGCCGTCGGCCACCTGCTCACCGACGACACCGAGACGGCCCGCGAAGACGCGCTGGACCGCGTCCGCGGCCTCGTCGCCCGCGACCCCGACGACCTCCGCGAGCGCGCCGCTGGGCAGGTCGAAGGTTCGGTTCCCGACCACCGCGAATCGGCCGCGATGCGCGCTGACATCCGCGTGCTCTCGCTGCTTTCGGGGGCGCTCGGCCTCCGCATCGCCGGCCCCGACTTCGACCCCTACTACGCCTACTCCGGCGGCTACGGCTACGCGTGGTTCCGCGACGACGCCGAAATCTCGACGTTCCTCTTCGAGTCCGACGAGCGACTCGACCTCGGCCTCGGCGCGTGGCACGAGCGCAGCGCCCGCGCATACTGCCGCACCCAGCGCGAGGACGGCTCGTGGCCCCACCGCGTCTGGCCCTTCGACGGGTCGCTCGCGCCCGGGTGGGCGAACGCCCGCCTCGAATCCGGCGACGACGCCGACTATCAGGCCGACCAGACGGGGAGCGTCATCGCCTTCCTCGCGGCCTACCACGACCGCTGTGCCGACGACGACCTCCGCGCGGACATCGAAGAGACGCTGGCGCGCGCCCTCGACAGCCTCGACGACACCCTCGGCGACGACGGCCTCCCCGTCGACTGCCAGAACGCGTGGGAGAACATGACCGGCCGGTTCAGCCACACCGCCGCGACGTTCCTCGAAGCCTACGCCGAACTCGCGCTGTCCGACCTCGACTCGGCGCTGACCGACCGGGCCGCGGAGCGCGCCCGCGAGGTCTACGACGGCATCGACCACCTCTGGAGCGAGGGCCGCGGCTGTTACGCCCTCCGCGTCGCCGACGGCGAACTCGACGACCGCTACGACTCCGCCGCGCTCGCGCTCGCGTCGGCACACCGGACCTACGACCGACTCGAACCCGTCGACGACGACCGACTCGACCGGCTCGTCCGCCACGTCGAATCCGTCTTCGACGGCCTCTGGCACGACCCCGACGACAGCGACGTGAAGGGACTGGTCCGCTTCGAGGGCGACGACTGGCGGACGCGCGAGCAGTCCTCGGAGAAGATTTGGACCGTCTCGACCGCGTGGGGCGCGAACGCCGGCGTCGAACTCGCCGCCCTGCTGGCCGCCCACGACGACGACCGGGCGGGGGCGTTCGCCGACGAGGGCCGAGCGCTCCTCGACCTCGTCCTCCCCGACGGCCCGCTGTGTACCGACGAGGGCTACCTCGCGGAGCAGTTCTTCGACGACGGCACGCCCGACAGCGCGACGCCGCTCGGCTGGCCGCACGCGCTCCGGCTGGCGACGCTGGCGACGCTCGACGCCGACGACGCCTTCGACGGGAAGTAAGTCGGCGGCGGCGCGGCTGTCGAACGGCGAGGGGACCGAGAGAAAACAGCGAACTACTTCTTCACGCCTGCTGCGTCGGGGCCGCCCGCCGCTTCGATTCGCGGGAGAGGAGCGACTCGCCGGTCCGCGGGTGGAAGGCGTGGAGGTCCGACTCGTCGAACGTGACGCCGACCGTCTCGCCCGTCTCGGGTTCGACGTCCGAGTCGACGCGGGCGATGAAGTCCGGGCCGATGTCGAGGTGGAGGTAGTTGTCCGAACCGATGGGTTCGACGACGCCAACGGTCGAATCGACGACGTTCTCGCCGGCGGAGGCCGTCACCACGTCTTCCGGGCGGACGCCGACTCGGAGGTCGGTCGCGTCGGTGGCCTCGCGGAGCGTCGCCGAGAACGACTCCGACAGGCGGTACGAGAACGCCCCGTCGCCGACGAGGACGAGGCGGTCGCCCTCGCGTTCGACCGACACGTCGAGGAAGTTCATCGAGGGAGAGCCGACGAAGCCGCCGACGAACTCGTTGGCGGGGTTCTCGTACACGTCCTTCGGGCGGCCGACCTGCTGGAGCTTCCCGTCGTTGAGGATGACGATTCTGTCGCCCATCGTCATCGCCTCCTCCTGGTCGTGGGTGACGTACAGCGAGGTGATGCCGAGTTCGTTCTGGAGGCGCTGAATCTCGGTCCGCATCGTGGTGCGGAGCTTCGCGTCGAGGTTCGAAAGCGGCTCGTCGAACAGGAACACGTCGGGTTCGCGGACGATGGCGCGGCCGAGCGCGACGCGCTGTTTCTGCCCGCCCGAAAGCTCGTCGGGCTTGTCGTCGAGGAGGTCCTCGATGCCCATCATCGCCGCGGTGTCGCGGACGCGCTCGCGGCGCTCGTCCTTCGAGAGGTCGGTGCTCATCCGCAGGCCGAACGCCATGTTCTGCATGACGGTCTTGTGCGGGTACAGCGCGTAGTTCTGGAACACCATCGCCACGTCGCGCTTGCGGGCGTGCTGGTCCGTGACGTCCTCGCCGCCGATTCGAATCGCGCCGCCGGAGGGCGATTCGAGCCCCGCGACCATGCGGAGCGTCGTCGATTTCCCGCAGCCCGAGGGGCCGACGACGGTGATGAACTCGCCGTCCTCGACGTCGAGCGAGAGGTCCTCGACGGCGACGACGCGACCCCGGTCGTACTCCTTGCGAAGCGCTTCGAGCGTGAGACGTGCCATTACTTCCCGTCTGTCCCCATCGTCCATAATCGTTTTCCTATTTTCTGAATTTGTGATGCAATAGTTCGTATTAAATTTCAAACGGCTATCGATGCCCCGATACGCCTTCTATCGGCGGTTCTCGGATATCTCACTACTCTCCGAGCTGTCGGGTTTCGCCGCGAATGCGGGCGTCATTCCGAACTATTAAATATATGAACACATAGTTCATCATAGATTCGTTATGCCAATGAACCGCCGCACAATCCTGAAGCAACTGGCAGGCACGACGGCCGTCGGCGCACTCGCGGGCTGCGTGGGCGTGTCGGAGACCGATTCGACGCAGACACCCGAACAGAGCGGTGCGGAAGGCGACGACGGTGGCGACGAGACCACCGCGGGGGCGGACGCCGACTCCGCGGGCCCGAGCGGGACGTTCACGCTCTGGCACCAGCGCGCGGAAGCCGAGAAGCAGGCGCTCGAAGCGAACGCCGAGACGTTCACCTCGGAGACGACCCACACGGCCAAGCCCGCCGAAATCGCCGACCTCCGGAAGAAGACGACCTCCGCCATCCCGGCCGGGCAGGGCGCGGGCATGTTCGACTGGGCCCACGACTGGACCGGCGAGTACTACCAGAACGGCTTCCTCTCGGACCAGAGCGACAAGTTGGACGTGGACCTGTCGGTCTACACCGAACCCGCGCAGGAGGCGGTCCAGTTCGACGGCGCGACCGTCGCGCTCCCCTACGCGGCCGAGACCGTCGGCCTCATCTACAACCGCGAGATGGTGGACGAAGCGCCCGAGACCGTCGCCGACATGACGGCGGTCATGGAGGAGTACCACGACCCCGAAAACGGGATGTACGGGCTCAGCTACCCGCTCGACGCCTACTTCATGAGCGCGTGGGCGCACGCCTTCGGCGGCTACTACTTCGACGAGTCGAACGTCGAACTCGGCCTGTCGAACGAGGCGACGCTCGACGGGTTCCAGTTCGCCCTCGACAACTTCGTCCCGTACCAGCCCAAGGACACCGGCTACGACCCGCAGGCGGCGGTCTTCCTCGAAGGCAACGCGCCCTTCGCCATCAACGGGCCGTGGTTCCTCGGCGACGTCCGCTCGAACGACATCGACGCCGGCATCGCCCGGCTCCCCTCGCCCGAGGGCGACGCGGAGCCCAAGCCGTACACGACGGTCAAACAGCTCTACTTCACCTCGACGCTGGAGGGCGACGAGGCGACGGCGGCGGCGTCCCGCGCGTTCGCCGAGTGGTACACGACGAACACCGACGTGCTCTCGGCGAACGCCGAGGAGTTCGGCTACATCCCGGTCCACGAGGAACTCGCCGCGAGCGGCGACCTCCCCGAGGCCGTCCAGGGCTTCTCGGAGTCCGTCTCGCTGGGCACGCCCATCCCGACGCACCCGAACATGGGCGACGTGTGGGGGCCGCTCGAAGACGCCTTCAACAGCGTGAAAAACGGCGACGCGGAGCTCGAAGCCGCGTTCACGAAGGCCGAAGAGAACATCCGGTCTAACTGGGAGTAAGGACGATGAGCGTCGTCGACAGCGCCGTCGAGCGCGTCGCGGACAGCCCGGTGGTGAGCAGGGACGACCTCCCCCTGCTTTTGGTGCTCCCGGGGCTGTTCGTCTTCCTCGCGTTCATGCTGTTTCCCGTCCTGTACCTGGTGTACCTCTCGTTCACAAACGCGGAACCGGCCACGCTGTTCCAGGGCAAAGAGCAGTGGGTCGGCCTCGCCAACTACGTGACGGTCCTCTCGGACGGTCAGTTCTGGAACTCGATGGGCGTGACGTGGCTGTTCGTCGCCACGTCGGTCGCGCTCAAGGTGCTCGTCGGTCTCGGCGTCGGCCTCGTGGTGACGGGCAAGCGCGTCCGCGGCAAGCGGTTCATGCGCGCGCTCATCATCGTCCCGCTCGGCCTGCCGGGCATCTTCACCATCACCATCTGGCGCGGCATCTTCAGTTCGGCCGAGTTCGGCCTCGCCAACCAGTTCCTCCGGACGGCCGGTCTCGGCTCGGTCGCGTGGCTCTCCGACCGCTGGATGGCCTTCCTCGCCTACAACGTCACCGAGGCGTGGTTGGCGTACCCGTTCATGGTCATCATCACCGTGAGCGCCCTGCAGGACGTCTCCGAGGAGCTCCACGAGGCGGCGATGATAGACGGCGCGGGCTTCTTCGCCCGCTTCCTGCACGTGACGCTTCCCTCCATCAAGCGCCCCGTGCTGTTCGCCTCGATTCTCACGGCCGCGGCGTCGTTCCAGCAGTTCCTCATCCCGTACGTGTTCAATCAGGGCGGGCCGTCGCGGACGAACGAACTCCTCATCGTCTACGGCTACCGCGAGGCGTTCCGCTTCCAGAAGTACGGCGAGGGCGCGGCCATCATGCTCGTCGCCGTGGCCGTCATCGGCGTCTTCATGATGCTGAACGTCAAGAAGGGACAGCTCGCCGACGGGGTGGACGACGCATGAGCGTCATCTCCGACATCGCGGCCGAACTCGCCGCCGACGCGCGGAACGCCGCGATGGCTCCCGTCGAGTCGGTCAAGGACGCGAAGTACACCCTCGAAGGCGTGCGCGAGGGGCGCATCAGCCCCGCGACCGTGCTGAAGACCGCCGGCATCACCCTCGGTGCCGCGGTCGTCGTCGCGCTCCTGTTGTTCCCGCTGTACTGGGTCGCCGTCGGAGCCTTCTCGGGCACCGGCGCGTCGCTGTACTCGTCGAGCGGGATTCGGCTGTGGCCGGCCGACCCGACCATCGAGCCGTTCCTCTGGGTAATCGGCGACCTCATCGTTCCGAGCTACCGCATCAGCCTCGGTCTCGGCGGCTACGAGGTGTTCCTCCAGACGCCCGGACTGACGCTCCTCGACGTGTCGCAGTACGGCGTCACGGAGACATCGGAGTTCAAGCGGTTCTTCGCCAACAGCCTCACCGTGGCGATTCCGACGGTGCTGCTCGCCATGTGTCTCATCGTCCCCGGCGCGTACGCGCTGTCGCGCCGGCAGTTCATCGGCCGCTCGAAGGTGCTGTACGGCTACGTCCTGTTCACCCAAATCGGCGGCGGGCTGGGCGTCGCGCTCCTCATCGCGCTGTACGCCCTGTTCGTCCAGTTCGGCTTCAACGACGACAAGCTCGCGCTGTCGGCGTACTACGCCGCCACCGCGGTTCCGTTCAACACGTGGCTCCTGAAGACGTACATGGACGGGATTCCCGTCTCCTACGAGGAGGCCGCGATGATAGACGGCGCGCCGTCGTGGAAAATCGTCACCGAGGTCATCCTGCCGCTGTCGAAGGCGGGGCTGGCGACGGTGTTCATCTTCACCTTCCTCACCGGATGGACCGAGTTCGTCGTCGCCCAGACGCTGCTTTCGACGGACAACTACACCCTGCCCGTCGGGCTGTACTCGCTCGTCGGCCGGTACTCCATCCCGTGGGCCCGGTTCTCGGCGTTCGCGCTCACGTTCGCCGCGCCCATCATGCTCATCTACCTGTTCGCACAGCGCTACATCGAAGGCGGCCTGTCGTTCGGCGGGATGGAAGGCTGAGCCGGGCGAACGAACCCTCGATATCGTCTTTTTCGGCCGTCTCTCCGCGTGAGTCGGTAGCACGCGCGTCGCGTGAATCCGAAGTCCTTAACCCTCCCCTGCCGGTAGGTCCGCCAACTCGCTGGCAACGCGGGCACGCCAGAGGGCACCCGTCACGCACGGGACGAAATGTGGTCTCAGGGGGATTCCCCGACGGACTGAATCGCAAGCGCCCGCGGTGATACACAATGGCACGAAGCTTCTACTCCCACATCAAGGAAGCGTGGAAGACCCCGAAGGAAGGCAAGCTGGCCGAACTCCAGTGGCAGCGAAAACAGGAGTGGCGCGAGCAGGGCGCTATCGAGCGCATCGAGCGCCCCACCCGCCTCGACAAGGCCCGTGAGCTCGGCTACAAGGCCAAGCAGGGCATTATCGTGGTCCGCGTCTCCGTCCGCAAGGGCGGCGCGCGCAAGCAGCGCCACAAGGCCGGCCGCCGCACGAAGCGCCAGGGCGTCAACCGCATCGGCCGCCGCAAGTCCATCCCGCGCATCGCGGAGGAGCGCGCCTCGCGCAAGCACCCCAACCTGCGCGTGCTGAACTCCTACGGCGTCGGACAGGACGGCTCCCAGAAGTGGCAGGAAGTCATCCTCGTCGACCCCGAGCACCCGGCCATCCAGAACGACGACGACCTCAACTGGATCTGCGACGACGCCCACGACGGCCGCGCCTTCCGCGGTCTCACCAACGCGGGCAAGAAGAACCGCGGGCTCCAGAACCGCGGCAAGGGCACGGAGCACATCCGTCCGTCCATCCGCGCCGGCAACGGCCGCGGCAAGTAACGCCCCGCGCACCGCGCAGTTTTCTCTCTTTATCGACCGCCGAGCCGCGGCTCCGCCTCCGTCCGAATCGACGGCCCGTAGGCTTATTCCGGCCGGGCCGGACTACTGACCCGACCCCATGGTCAGTATCGAACTCGGCGGGCCGCTACTCCTCGCCGCCGCGGTCCTCGGCGCGGCGTGGATATACCGGGACGCGAAGCGCCGGGCGATGGACACGGCGGACATGTGGGCCGTCGGGTTCTTCGTCGCGTTCGTCCTCCTGCCGGTGCTCGGCGGCCTCGCCGTCCTCGCCTTCTACTTCCGGAATCGAAACCGGCGGCGAGGGTCGCCCGTCACGGTTCCCGGCGAGTAGGTTCGGACGTGGCTCAGTGAGTCAAAGCGCAGTCGGAAAAGAAGCGTCGACGACTCAGAACGGCGACGTGGGTCCGAGGTCCGCCTCGCCCTCGGACCCGTCTTCGACCGCGCCGTCCCACGCGTCGAAGCCGCCGCGGAGGCTGGACACGTCGGCGTCGACGTTGCTGTCCAGCACCGAGGCGACCTGCTTCGAACTCTTGCCGACGTAACACGAGACGACGACCTCGTCGGGCCACTCGCGGTCGAACACCTCGGGGCCGAGCGTCGCCGCCGGGAGGTTCTCCGAGTCGGGGATGTGTCCGGACGCGTACGACGAGGGGTCTCGGATGTCGACGACGGCGAGTTCGTCGTCGTCGGCCAGTTTCTCGCGTAGTTCGTCGGGCGTCGTCTCGGCGACCATACCCGACGTGACGGGCGGAGCGCCAAAGGCGCGTCGCTTCCGGCGATGTCGTCGGCAGCGGCGACGGGCCGAGAGTCGAGACGCGGGGCGCGCCCGTGCCGCGGCTTTATTCGGGGGCGACGCCAACCTCGGGATATGACGCTCTCACTCGACGCCACCCAGTTGGACCGCTACTCGCGGCACATCATCATGGACGAGGTCGGCCCGGAGGGACAGGGTCGACTGCTCTCCGCGCGGGTCGTCGTCGTCGGCGCGGGCGGGTTGGGCGCGCCGGCCATCCAGTACCTCGCGGCGGTCGGCGTCGGCGAACTCGTCGTCGTCGACGACGACGTGGTCGAGCGGAGCAACCTCCAGCGGCAGGTCATCCACCGCGACGACGACGTGGGGACGCCGAAGGCCGAAAGCGCCGCGGCGTTCGTCCGCGGGCTCAACCCCGACGTGTCGGTCGAGCCGGTCGAGGCCCGCGTGGACAAGTCGAACGTCCACGAACTCGTCGCGGGCGCGGACGTGGTGGTCGACGCCTCGGACAACTTCCCGACGCGCTACCTGCTCAACGACGTCTGTCGGTTCGAGGGACTCCCGCTGGTCCACGGCGCGATATACAAGTTCGAGGGACAGGCGACGACGCTCGTCCCCGACGGGCCGTGTTACCGGTGTCTGTTCCCCGAAGCGCCCGAACCGGGGACCGTCCCCGACTGCGCGACGACGGGCGTCCTCGGCGTCCTCCCCGGAACGGTCGGCTGTATTCAGGCGACGGAAGCGATGAAGCTCCTCCTCGACGAGGGCGAGGTCCTCGACGGGCGGCTCCTGTTTTACGACGCGATGGACATGACGTTCGAGACGGTCCCGTACCGGAAGAACCCGGACTGCCCCGTCTGCGGCGAGGGCGGCGTCGACTCCATCGAGGACATCGACTACGTCGAAAGCTGTGCAATCAGCCTCGACTGAGGAGAGCGCGGTTCGGCTCCGTTATTCCATCTCGCTACCGCCGTTGACCGGCGTGTAGGTTCCGGTCACGAACTGGGCGCCCTCACCGGCGAGTGCGGCAATCGCGTGTGCCACGTCCTCGGGTTGGGCCACCCGGTTCAGCGGGGTTTGGGACGCGACCTGCTCGCGTACGTCGTCGATGTGACCCGCCGTGGCGTCGGTTTCGACCAGCCCCGGCGCAACGACGTTCGCGGTGATGCCGTGGGGGCCGTACTCCTGGGCGATGTACTTGGCGAACGCGTCGAGACCACTCTTGGCCGTGCCGTGGGCGATGAATCCCGGCGAGGGACTCTTACCGGCGCCGCTGGAGACGTATATCGCGCGGCCGTACTCCTGTTCGACCATCTGTGGCAACACCGCTTTCGAGACGGTGAACGCGGCCTTGAGCTCGGCGTCGAGTTTTGACGAGAACTCGTCCCACGTCATCGAATCGAACGACTTCGTCGCGAACGGCATGTTCGCGTTGTTGACGAGCACGTCTATTCGACCCCACTGTTCGATGACCCCTTCGACCATTCCTTCGACCGCGGACTCGTCTTGCACGTCGGCTTGCGCGACGAGCGCCTCACCGCCGTCGTCACGGATTTCTTCGGCCACCGCGTGGGCCTCCGTCTCGCTAGAGCGATAGTTGATAACGACCTTCGCGCCGCGGTCAGCGAGCAGTTTCGCCGTCTCGGCTCCGATTCCGCGGCTACTTCCCGTCACGAGTGCGACACGGTTAGATAAATTCGACTCAGACATCGTTCTAATCGGTTCCCGCTGGCGGGCAAGTACCTGTTGCATGACGATTTCGACGGCGATGAGAACCCACGGCACGTCGACTGACGAACCCGACACGCAACCCCGCTGTTTCGGTTCGTTGAGGTACACCGGTTCGTCGTAGCAACGGTGGGGATTGCAACAACGCCGCCGTCTCGGCGGTGGGACGGGCGCGCTACCGGTCGAACTGGAACCCGCCGAACTCGTCGTCCGAGCCGCCGTCGGTCGCCGCGCGGACCGAGTCGGCGTCGCCGCCGTCGACCGTGTCGTCGAAGTCCATCGCGTCCAGTTCCTCGACCGCCGCGGCGTCGCCGCCGACGAGCGCGTCCACCCGGTCGGCGAGCGCGTCGAGGGCGACCGTCTGGTCGGCCGTCGCGTCGGTGATGTCGGTCGTCGACGACTCGGCGGCGGTCGCGTGCTCTTGGGCCGTCTGAATCGTGCTCGTGACCTCCTCGATGTTCGTCGCCTGCGAGTCGGTCGCGCGGGCGACCTCGGTGACTCCGTTGGCCGCGGAATCCGCGGCGTCGGCGATTTCGGAGAGCGAGGCGAGCACGTCCTCGATTTCGCCGGAGGCGACCTGAATCTGCTCGTGGGACTGCTCGGAGGCCAGCACCGTCTCGTCGGCCTGTTCCTGAATCTCCGTGATGCTGTCGGCGATTTCCTCGGTGTGCTCGTGGGTCTGGTTGGCGAGCTGTTTGACCTCGTCGGCGACGACCGAGAAGCCCTCGCCCGCCTCGCCCGCGCGGGCGGCCTCGATGTTCGCGTTGAGCGCGAGCAGGTTCGTCCGGTCTGCGACCTCCGCGATGACCTCGACGACCTCCTCGATGACGCCCATGCGCTGTTGGAGTTCGGTCACGCTGTCGAGCAGTTCGTCGGAGATGTCGATGACCTGGTCGGTCGCGGTCCTGATGCTCTGTCCGGCCTCGTGGCCGTTTTCGGCGGCCACGCGGGCCTGGTTCGCCGCCGACGCGACCTCGTCGGAGGTGGCGGCGATCTCCTCCATGCTGGCCGACAGCTCCTGCATCTCCTCGGAGCCGGTCGAGAGGAGGTCCGCCTGCTCCGTGACCTGCGACTCGATGTCGGTCGCGGCGGTCGCGGCCCGCTGAATCGCCCCGCCGAGGTCGGCGGTCGTGGCGTCGACCTCGCTGGCGAGGCGGTCGAACCGGGTCGCCATCTCGTTGAGGTCCGAGACGACCGCCAGCGTCTCGTCGTCGAGGACGCCGCGGTCGTCCGTGAACGACGCCCGGGCCGAGAGGTCGCCGGCGGTGAGGCTCCCGATGGTCGACGAGACCTCCTCGACGAGCGCCTCGGACGCCCGCTGTTTCTCCACCGCGTCGGTCCGGTCGTGGACGGCCTCGACCACGCCGACGAGTTCGTCGCCCTCGAACAGCGGTTGAGCCGTGAACGAGATGTGCCGCTTCGCGCCGTGCCGGTCCGTCATCGTGCTGGTGTCGCGGTAGAGCCGGCGGCCCTCGTCGACCACGTCGAGTCCGTGGACCACGTCGGCGCCCCGCGGGTCGTCGAGCACCTTGTCGGCGAGGGTCTTCGCCCGCCGGCCGTCCGGGTAGAACAGTTCGCTCACGTGTTCCGACCCGAGCGCCTCCGCCGCGGGGACGCCCGTGAGCGTCGTAATCGGGGCGTTCCACGCGATAATTCGACCGTCGGCGTCGAGGACGAACACCGGCATCCCCACGCCGTCGAGCAGGGCACCGGCGTGCAACTGCTCGGCCGCCGCCGCGACCGTCTCTCGTTCGTCCGCCTGTGCGCCGCCGTCGGTCCGCGTCCGAGCCCCGGCCCCCGGGACCAGCGCCGCGAGTCGCGAAAGCAGGTCCATGCGTCCACCTCACGTCGATTGCCGGTATAACGCTACGCTTCGAGCTATCATTGTTGATATTCGGTGGTACAGAAGCGGTATCTTCTACCGGGCGGGTGCGGGAAACGAACGGTCGAGAAAAGCGGTCGTCGGGCGGGGGAGAGCCGAAGGGGGACCGGTGAGGGCCGAAACCGGGGACGAGTCAGTCGGAACGGCCGTCGTCGGTGCGGAGAAACGTTCGTCTGTCGTACCCGACTGTCACAGGTTTCCCGAGACGACTCCCGTATATAATTTCAGCTCTCACAGTATCATACGCTGTATTTTTTGGATCATTGTCCAATATCGGACACGAAACGTGGACGTGGTACCATTCGACACGGGGTCGGGTCGGCGAGTCGGGCGGTCAGGACCCGGGACACGCGCGCCCCCGACGGTCGGGGCATCGTAGCGTTTTATCCGCCGGCCCGCCCACGTGCGGACATGACTACTCAGGGAATCGTCGGACAGTTCCTCTCGCTGAAAGAGGAGACCGACGCCGACCTGCTCGCCATGCAGTGCGGCGACTTCTACGAGTTCTTCGCCGACGACGCCGAGACCGTCGGCCGCGAACTCGACCTCACGGTCTCCCAGAAGTCCTCGCACGGGTCGTCGTACCCGATGGCGGGCGTGCCGCTGAACGACCTGACGCCCTACCTCAAGGCGCTCGTCGAGCGCGGCTACCGGGTCGCCGTCGCCGACCAGTACGAGACCGAGTCCGGCGACCTCCGCCGCGAAATCAAGCGGGTCGTCACGCCGGGGACGCTCCTCGAAACGTCCCGCGCCGACGCGCAGTTCCTCGCGGCCGTCGTGACCGGCGGGGACGGCGTCGGCCTCGCGTTCGCCGACATCACGACCGGCCAGTTCCTCGTGACCGAGGCCGCGACCGTCGACGACGCCGCGGCCGAGCTCTACCGCTTCGCCCCCGTCGAGGTCCTCCCCGGGCCGGACCTGCGGAGCGACGACGAGACGCTCTCGCGCCTGCGCGAGGCCACCGACGCCTCTTTCTCGCTTTTCTCCGCCGAGGCGTTCGCGCCGGGTCGCGCCCGCCACGCCGTCCGCGAGCAGTTCGGCGCGTCCACCGTCGACAGCGTCGGCCTCGACTCCGACCTCGCGACTCGGGCCGCCGGCGGCGTCCTCGCCTACGTCGAGGAGACGGGCGCGGGCGTCCTCCGGTCGATGACGCGCCTGCAGGTCTACCACCCCTCGGACCTGCTGGAACTCGACGCGACCACCCAGCGCAACCTCGAACTCATCGAGACGATGCACGGCGACCGCTCGGGGTCGCTGTTCGACACGATAGACCACACCGTCACCTCGCCCGGCGGCCGACTCCTCCGCGAGTGGCTGACCCGCCCGCGGCGCGACCGCGACGAACTCGCCCGCCGACTCGACGCCGTGGGGTCGCTCGCCTCTGCCGCGCTTGCCCGCGAGCGCGTCCGCGAGGTGCTCGACGGGGCGTACGACCTCGAACGACTCGCCTCCCGGTCGGCATCCGGGAGCGCCGGCGCGTCCGACCTGCTTTCGGTCCGGGACACCCTCTCTGTGCTTCCCGCGCTCGCCGACGCCATCGAGGGGACCGAACTCGCGGACTCCCCCCTTGCGGACGTCGTCGCGCGGCCCGACCGAGACGCCGCGGCCGACCTCAGGGCGGAACTCGCCGACGCGCTCGCCGAGGACCCGCCGAAGACGGTCACGCAGGGCGGCCTGTTCCAGACGGGCTACGACGACGACCTCGACGACCTCATCGAGCGCCACGAGTCGGCGAAGTCGTGGCTCGACACGCTCGCCGACCGCGAAAAGCGGGCCCACGGCCTCTCGCACGTCACCGTCGACCGCAACAAGACCGACGGCTACTACATCCAGGTCGGCAAGTCGGTCGCCGACCGGGTGCCCGACCACTACCGGCAGATAAAGACGCTGAAGAACTCCAAGCGGTTCGTCACCGAGGAGTTAGAGGAGAAGGAACGCGAGATTCTCCGGCTCGAAGAGGCCCGCGGTGACCTCGAATACGAGCTGTTTGAAGAGCTCCGCGAGCGCGTTGCTCAGCACGCCGAACTCCTGCAGGACGTGGGTCGAACCATCGCCGAAGTGGACGCGCTGGCGTCGCTGGCGACCCACGCCGCCGGCAACGGCTGGACGCGCCCCGAACTCACCGAGGCCGGAGCGCTCGACATCGAGGCCGGTCGCCACCCGGTCGTGGAAACGACGACCGACTTCGTCCCGAACGACCTCCGCATGGACGACGAGCGCGGCTTCCTCATCGTCACCGGGCCGAACATGTCCGGCAAATCGACGTACATGCGGCAGGCGGCGCTCATCACGCTCCTCGCGCAGGTGGGGAGCTTCGTCCCCGCGCGCTCGGCGACCGTCGGCGTCGTCGACGGCATCTACACCCGCGTCGGCGCGCTGGACGAACTCGCGCAGGGTCGCTCGACGTTCATGGTGGAGATGCAGGAGCTGAGCAACATCCTCCACTCGGCCACCGAGGACTCGCTCGTCATCCTCGACGAGGTGGGCCGCGGAACCGCCACCTACGACGGCATCTCCATCGCGTGGGCGGCCACCGAGTACCTGCACAACGAGGTGCGCGCGAAGACGCTGTTCGCCACCCACTACCACGAGCTGACGACCCTCGCGGACCACCTCGACCGCGTCGCCAACGTCCACGTCGCGGCCGACGAGCGCGACGGCGACGTGACGTTCCTCAGAACCGTCGTCGACGGGCCGACCGACCGGAGCTACGGGATTCACGTCGCCGATTTGGCTGGGGTTCCGCGCCCGGTCGTCGACCGCGCCGCCGACGTGCTCGACCGACTCCGCGAGGAGAAGGCCATCGAGGCGAAGGGGTCCGGGACCTCGGAGCCCGTGCAGGCCGTCTTCGACGTGGGGAGCGGGCAGATGAACGTCACCGAGGCCGGCGGCTCCGGCGGCGACTCGTCGGGCCCCGGCGCGCCCGCGAACGGCGCGACCGGAAACGGGTCGGTCGGCGCGCTCGCCGACGCGAGTTCCGAAATGGAGGCCGACGCCGAGCCGGAGGCCGAGGCCGCGCTGGACCCGGAGGCGGAAGCCGTTCTCGACGAACTGCAATCGACAGACGTGAACGACACGTCGCCGCTGGACCTGATGGCGAAGGTGCAGGCGTGGCAGTCGAAACTGGACGGCGGTGACGACGAATGAGCGACATCAGACAGCTCGACGAGAAGACCGTCCAGCGCATCGCCGCCGGCGAGGTGGTCGAGCGACCCGCCTCGGTCGTCAAGGAACTGTTCGAAAACGGCCTCGACGCGGACGCGACGCGCATCTCCGTGGCCGTCGACGCCGGCGGCGTGGAGGGCGTCCGCATCCGCGACGACGGCGTCGGCATGAGCGAGGAAGACCTCGAACTCGCCGTCCGCGAGCACACGACGAGCAAAATCGGCGACATCGAGGACCTCGAAGCCGGCGTCGGCACCCTCGGCTTCCGCGGCGAGGCGCTCCACACCATCGGCGCGGTGTCGCGGCTGACCATCCGGTCGAAGCCCCGCGGCGGCGACGTGGGCACGGAACTCCGGTACGAGGGCGGCGAGGTCGAGTCGATTCGACCGGCCGGCTGTCCCGAGGGGACGGTCGTCGAGGTCGACGACCTGTTTTACAACACGCCCGCCCGCCGGAAGTTCCTCAAGACGACGGCGACCGAGTTCGACCACGTCAACGCGGTCGTCACCCACTACGCGCTCGCCAACCCCGACGTGGCCGTCTCGCTCGAACACGACGACCGCGAGGTGTTCGCCACCGAGGGCCGCGGCGACCTGCAATCGACCGTGCTGTCGGTGTACGGCCGCGAGGTCGCGGAGTCGATGGTCCCGGTCGAACACGACGCCCCCGGCGTCTCCGTCTCGGGGCTCGTGAGCCACCCCGAGACGACCCGGAGCGCCCGCGACTACCTCTCGACGTTCGTCAACGACCGCTACGTCACCGACCGCGTGCTCCGCGAGGCCGTCCTCGACGCCTACGGCGGCCAACTCGACGCCGACCGGTACCCCTTCGCGGTGCTGTTCGTCGACGTCGCGCCCGACGCCGTGGACGTGAACGTCCACCCGCGGAAGATGGAGGTCCGCTGGGACGACGAGGCGGGCGTCAAGCGCGAGGTGACCGAGGCGGTCGAAGACGCCCTCCTGAGCCACGGTCTCGTCCGGTCGTCGGCCCCGCGGGGCCGGTCGAAAGCCGACGAGGCGGCCATCCAACCCGGCTCTGCGAACGACGACGCGGCGCAACTGGACCCCCACGAAGTCCGAGGGTCGGCGTCGGACGGCGAATCGGGAGACGCGAACTCTCCGTCCGCGCGGGACGTGCAGTCGGCGCGGGAGGCCCGAGAGTCGAAGGCGAGAACCAGTCGGGATGCGACCGACGACGCCGGCCCGGACACCACGACTGCAACTGAACGGGGAGCCGGCGTCGACGCTGACAACCCGGCTGACGGCGACGCATCTGGCTCGGCCGCCGAAACGCCGACCGACTCGTCCGGTTCCACTTCGACGCCGTCGTCCACGCCCCCGACGCCGCCCCGCGAGTACGACCTCGCGCCGGGGCCGGAGACGACGGAACAGTCGTCGCTTTCGACCGACGACGGGGACGAATCTGAACCGACGCCGGACGCGGCGTCGTCGGCCGAATCGGAGGGGGACGAAAACGCGTCCCGAAGCCCTCCCTCGCGCATCGCCGCGCCGACGACCCAGCGCGACCTCTCCGGGGAGGAGGCGGACCTCTCGCCCGAGTTCGACTCGCTCCCGTCGATGCGAATCATCGGCCAACTCGCGGACACCTACATCGTCGCCGAGACCGACGAGGGGTTGGTCCTCGTCGACCAGCACGCCGCCGACGAGCGCGTGAACTACGAGCGCCTGCGAGGCGAGGTCGAAGGCGACACGCCGACGCAGGCGCTGGCCGAGTCGGTCGACCTCGAACTCACCGCGCGCGAGGCGGCGCTGTTCGAGGAGTACCGCGAGGCGCTGGCGCAGGTGGGCTTCCACGCCGGGCGAACCGGCGAGCGGACCGTCTCGGTGCGCACCGTGCCGGCGGTGTTCGACGCCGCGCTCGACCCCGGACTGCTCCGCGACGCGCTGACGGCGTTCGTCCGCGAGGAGGCCGACGGCGGTCGGAAGACCGTCGACGCCGTCGCCGACGAACTGCTGTCCGACCTCGCGTGTTACCCCTCGATTACGGGTAACACGTCGCTCCGGGAGGGCTCCGTGCTCGACCTGCTCGCGGCGCTCGACGACTGCGAGAACCCCTACGCCTGCCCCCACGGCCGACCGGTCGTCATCGAGTTCGACCGCGACGAAATCGCCTCGCGTTTCGAGCGCGACTACCCCGGCCACGGCGGGCGGCGACGCGAGGAGTGAGCGGGGCGGGTCGGCGGGCGACGCCGACCGGTCTGTCGTCTCGGTCGCCCGACGGCCGCTCGCCGATTCTCGGAACCGATAGCCGCGGCGAGGATTCAAGTCCGGGCACCGAGACGGTGGAGGCGATGAACCCGCTGGTCGTTCTGGGCATCTGCTTCGGGCCGCTGGCGCTCGTCGTCTCGTACCTCTTCACCGCGGCGACGGGGCCGAGCGTGCCGCCGTGGGCCGACGCGGTCGGGCAGGCGATTCGGTTCTACGGGACGGCGGCCGCCGTGGTCGTCGGGCCGCTGGCGCTCCACGCCGACCGGCTGGACCTCGCCCGCGAGAGCGACTGGGTCCCCTCACCCGTGTACTACCTCGTGGCGGTTCCGTTCCTGAGCATCCCCATCGCGTTCATCTACCTCGTCCGACGGTTGACGGCCGCGTAAGCCGGCCAAGAGAGCGGGCGAATCGACCGCGGGCGCTTCGTTCGACGGCAACGCCGGAGGTTTATATCGCGCCCGCGAACGGCCTCCCATGACCGAATTCGTGACCTTCGGCGAGACGATGCTTCGGCTGTCGCCGCCGCGTGGCGAGCGACTCGAAACCGCCCGCGAACTCGAAGTGCAGGCGGGCGGCGCGGAGAGCAACGTCGCCGTCGCCGTCGCCCGACTCGGACGGGACGCCGCGTGGTGCTCGAAGCTCCCCGACTCGCCGCTCGGCCGGCGAATCGTCGGCGAACTCCGGAGCCACGGCGTCGACACCGACGGCGTCGTCTGGGCCGACGACTCCCGACAGGGGGTGTACTACCTCGAACACGGGGCGGCCCCGCGCCCGACGAACGTCGTCTACGACCGCGCCGACGCGGCCGTGACGACGCTGGAGACGGACGAGTTCGACCTCGACGCCGTCCGCGACGCCGAGGTGTGCTACACGACCGGCATCACGCCCGCGCTCTCCGAGACGCTCCGCGAGACCACGGCCGACGTGCTCGACGCGGCGCGGGACGCCGGGACGACGACCGCCTTCGACCTGAACTACCGGACGAAGCTCTGGTCGCCCGAGGAGGCCGCCGAGGCCTACCGCGACCTGCTCGGCTCCATCGACCTGCTTTTCGCCGCCGAGCGCGACGCGGCGACCGTCCTCGGACGCGACGGCGACGCCGAATCGGTCGCCCGCGGACTCGCCGAGGACTACGGCATCGAGACCGTCGTCGTCACCCGCGGCGAGGCGGGGTCGCTCGCGGTGTCCGACGGCGCGCTGTTCGAACAGGGCGTCTACGAGGCCGAGACGTACGACGCCATCGGCACCGGCGACGCCTTCGTCGGCGGCTATCTCGCAAAGCACCTCGACGGGGGAAGCGTGGCCGAGTCGCTGGAGTGGGCCTCGGCGACGGCGTCGTTCAAGCGGACGGTCGAAGGCGACATCGCCGTCGTCAACCCCGAGGACGTCGAGCGCGTCGTCGCCGACGAGGGCGACGGCATCTCGCGGTAACGCCGACGGGCGAGGAGACGACCGGACGGCCGACCGGCAGGCGTATTTCCGTCCGCCCAGTAGCCGCGGATATGGAGGTCACGACGGCCGGCCGGTTCCGGGTTTATCGCAGTCCGCGCGACGGAGACGAACTCCTCTTGCTCGAACTCCCCGACGAGCGCGTCGACTGGACCGACCCGGCCGTCGAGACCGACGCCGACGACGCCTACTCGCCGACCTACGTGCCGCAGACCGGCTACGACGACGCCCTCGCCGAGCGCGTGTCGGCGCTCGAACCCGGCAACGAAATCGGGGCCACCCTGCGCTGGGAGGACGGCGACCCGCGCTTTGCGGCCGTGACGGTCCGCGACCGAACCCGCTTTCGGTTCGTCGGGGCCGCGACGGGGCTGTTCGAGGCCGCCCGCGAGACGTGGCGGGCGACCGGCGACGGCGAGGCCATCGGCTCGCGCGTCACCTACGGCACCGACGGCGACCCGAACGCCGTGCTCTACGTCTTTGCGAAACAGCCGGGCGCGCGCGACCTGTTCGACGAGTTCGGTGACGGCGTCGTCCCGCTGGACCCGCTTTTGGACCGCCTCGACGACGAGACCGACGCGCCGGACGCGCCCCGCGAGGTGTTCGTCCTGCGCCCCCTCGACGAGGAGTTCGTCCTCGTCGCCATCGCGCTCGACCGCGAGGGGCTGTTCGCGCGGACGATGCGCGATACCTACTGCTGACGCCGCGGTCGCCGCCGGCCCCCGCCGCGACTCGCTCGGTCACGCGGGGCCGTCGTCGGCGTCGCTCGACGCGCGGGACCCGCACTCGGAACACCGGTAGACGGTTCGCCAGCCGCCGCCGGTGACGTACCGCCGCCGAAACGAGTGTCGCGCGCCGCACTCGCCGCAGACCGTCGGCGGTCCGTCGGGGTCGTCCGAGTCGTGCATACGCCGAGTCGTGGCGGAGACGACCTAACTGTCACGCCGGCGGGCGTCGCCGGGACCGTCGTCTCCGAGCGTCGAGCGGTCGAAAGAGAGTCCGGTCGGTTGCGAAGGGCGGGGGCGGGAAACCGACAGAAAAGCGGGGCGACGAAGCGCGTCAGCGCTCCTGTGACCAACGCTGGTAGACCGCGGAGCCGCCGAGGACGGCGAAAACGAGCGCGGCGAGGGCGGGCGCGCCGACGTTCGAGACGACGGGGACGCCGACGACGACGGCGATCATGAGGACGATACCGAGCGCGGCGAGGGCGGCGTAGTACTCGCTCCACGAGAGTTCGCCCTCGGGGACCACTTCCATGTAGACCGTCACGTCGCCGGCCTCGGCCAGCGAGACGACCTTCGACTCCTCGTCGTAGGTCACGATGTCGAGTTCGGCGAGCTTCGGGATGTGGGTCTGTTGCAGCGAGACGTAGGCGCTCTGTCGGATGTTTCGCGGCGGCGGCGACTCTCCGGTCTCGGCTTCCGCGATGCGCTCCGAGAGTTCTCGGAGGGTCAGGTCGCCGTCCTGGAGGTACTCGATGGCCATCCGCCGGCGGTCGTTACTCAGTACCTCGTGAATTCGCGTCTCGGAGAGCCCGGGTTCGGATGTTGTCGCCATACGAGGATTCGATCGATTTGTGACTGGTTGCTTCTCCTATATCAACAGTTCGCCTCCGGTATCTGAATCGACAACGCCGACGGCGGCAGAACACCCGGACGGAACCCCCGTCAGCCGCGGTTTCGACGCGAATCGGGGAGAAATGTCCGCCGAGAGTCGGCCGACAGATACTTCAGATACGCGGTCGCCGTCGCGGGACGAGCGGGGACGATTCGGGGGTCGATACGAATCTTTAATAGGATTTCTCATCGGAGTTAATATATGACCGTCGTCAGCGTCTCCATGCCGGAGGAGCTTCTGGAACGAATCGACTCGTTCGCCGGCGAGCACGGCTACACGGGACGAAGCGAGGTCGTCAGGGAGGCGGCCCGGAACCTCCTCGGCGAGTTCGAGGACAAGAAGCTCGAAGACCGCGAGCTGATGGCCGTCGTCACCGTCATCTTCGACTACGAGACGACCGCGGTCGAAGAGCGGATGATGGGCCTGCGCCACGAGTACGAGGGCCTCGTGAAGTCGAACTTCCACAACCACGTCGGCAACCACTACTGCATGGAGCTGTTTGTCCTCGAAGGACAGCTCTCGGACATCTCGACGTTCGTCGGGAAGATTCGCGCGACCCGCGACACCCTGAGCGTCGACTACTCGGTGATGCCCGTCGACGAGTTCACGGGCATCGTCGAGGACTGACGGTTCGGGACAACCGCCGCAGGAGACGACGCCGACGAGAAGACTCAACAGGCCGCGGCGACGACATCGGGCGATGAGCGACGCCGTCCCCATCGTCATCTACACGCGCACGGAGTGCCACCTCTGCGACGAGGCGGAGACGACCGTCCGCGACGTCGCCGCGGAGGCGGACGTCCCGGTCGATATCGACCTCGTGAACGTCGACGCCGACGACGAACTCCGCGAGACGTACGGCGAGCGCGTGCCGTACGTCTACGTCGACGGCCGACCCGCGTTCAAGTTCCGCGTCGACGCCGACCGGCTCAGGGAGAAACTGACCGCGGCGCGGTCGCTCGACTGAATCGACGGGACGGGAGGAGACGGGGCGAAACGGGCCTACGCCTATCACCTCGGCGCGCCTTTTGGTACCCATGGAAGCTGATAGACGACTCCTTCGAGGGGCGCGGGAGCGGCTCGACGGGTGGACGTACACGGCCCGCGACCGGGCGTACCGCGAGCTGTTCGCCGGCGACGACGCCGCCGTCACGGCCGAGGAGCGACAGCTTCTCGACGAGGTGGACGCGGAACTCGCGGGCGACGGCGGCGACGGCCTCTGGGGTACAGACGAGTACGCCGTCGTCATGGGCCATCCGAAGAACCACCCGATTTCGGTCGTCTGCACCCGTCACTCGGAGATTCCGGCGTCGTGGTCGCGGGGCGGCGAGAGCCTGACCGAACCCGAGCGCGAGCAGTTCAACGACCTCCTGTGGGACTACTGCGAGCTCGTCCGCCGGTACGTCCAAGACGAGGTCAACGAGTTCGTCGGCGTCGCGGGCGTCCCGGAGGAGTAGTCCGAGGGCGATGCGCGTCATCCACCCGGCGGACCATCAGACCTGTTACCGCTGCGGCGAGCGCGCCGACGTGACCGTCGCCCGCGGCCACGACCTGCGGTACAGCTGTTGGGACTGTTCGTACGCGCTTCTCGAACACGGCGGCGTCATCGTCGCGGGCGAACTGGGGAAGTCTCGCCAACGGTCGCCGTGAGCCGCGGCCCCCTGTAGATGGTACCGTTCTGCCCCTCCGTTCGCCTCGATTCCGACGACGTGAGAACGAGTCCCGCATTCAAGCCCGCGGAGACCCTATCTGTCGACCATGAGCGATGGAGATACGCTGGACGCCATCCGTGAGTTCGAACACGGCGGAACCACGTACAAGATGGCGGACCTGACTGTCCTCGAAGAACAGGGCCTCTGCGAACTCGACAGGCTACCGGTGAGCATCCGCATCCTCTTGGAGTCGGTGATTCGGAACGTCGACGGCGACATCGTCACCGAGGAGGACGTGCGAAACGCCGCCTCGTGGGAGCCGGACGTGCCGAACGTCGAAGTCCCGTTCACGCCGTCCCGCGTGGTGCTACAGGACCTGACGGGCGTGCCCGCGGTCGTCGACCTCGCGGCGCTCCGGTCGGCGGCCGACCGCGCCGGGGAGGACCCGAGAATCGTCGAACCCGAGGTTCCGTGTGACCTCGTCATCGACCACAGCGTGCAGGTGGACTTCTTCGGCTCGCCCGACGCCTACGAGAAGAACGTCGAGTTGGAGTACGAGCGCAACGCCGAGCGCTACAAGGCGCTCAAGTGGGCGCAGAACGCCTTCGACAACTTCAGCGTCGTCCCGCCGGGTACGGGCATCGTCCACCAGGTGAACCTCGAACACCTCGGGCGGGTCGTCCACGACCGCGAGTGGCGCGGCGACCGCTGGCTCCTCCCCGACACGCTCGTCGGCACGGACAGCCACACGCCCATGATAGGCGGCATCGGCGTCGTCGGCTGGGGCGTCGGCGGCATCGAGGCCGAGGCGGCGATGCTCGGCCAGCCCATCACGATGAAGCTCCCGGAGGTCGTCGGCGTCAGACTCGACGGCGAACTCCCCGAGGGCGCGACCGCGACCGACCTCGTGTTGCACGTCACCGAACAGCTCCGCGAGGTCGGCGTCGTCGACCGCTTCGTCGAGTTCTTCGGCCCCGGCGTGGGGAACCTCTCGGTCCCCGACCGGGCGACCATCTCCAACATGGCCCCCGAACAGGGGTCGACCATCAGCGTCTTCCCGGTCGACGAGGCGACGCTCGACTACCTCGAACTCACGGGCCGCGAGCCCGAACACATCGAACTCGTCCGCGAGTACCTCGACGCGCAGGGCCTCTTCGGCGAGCAACACCCCGAGTACACGGAGACGGTCGACGTGGACCTCTCGGCGGTCGAACCGAGCCTCGCCGGGCCGAAGCGCCCGCAGGACCGCGTCCCGATGGGCGACATGAAGACGCACTTCCGGAAACTGCTCCACGGCGAGTTCGAGGAGGTCGTCGACGACGTCGACGAGGAGGCAATCGCCCGCTGGCTCGGCGAGGGAGGCGACGGCGGCGACGGCGAACTCGCGGGCGACGGCGGGACACTGACCGAGACGCCCGAGGCGGCACCCGAGGAGCCCGACCTCGGCGAACTGACGAAGCGCGTCGAGGTCGACCTCGACGGCGAGACGGTCGAAATCGGCCACGGGAGCGTCGTCGTCAGCGCCATCACGTCCTGTACGAACACCTCGAACCCCTCGGTCATGGTCGCCGCGGGTCTCCTCGCGCGCAACGCGCTGGAGAAGGGCCTCGACGTCCCCGACTACGTCAAGACGAGCCTCGCGCCGGGGAGCCGCGTCGTCACGGAGTACCTGAAGAAGGCCGACCTGCTCCCGCACCTCGAAGCGCTCGGCTACGACGTGGTCGGCTACGGCTGTACCACCTGCATCGGCAACGCCGGGCCGCTCCCGGAAGCCATCGAGAACGCCATCGACGACCACGGGCTGTGGACGACGAGCGTCCTCAGCGGCAACCGCAACTTCGAGGCGCGCATCCACCCGAAGATTCGCGCGAACTACCTCGCTAGCCCGCCGCTGGTCGTCGCCTACGGCCTCGCCGGGCGGATGGACATCGACCTCGAAACCGACCCGCTCGGCACCGACGACGACGGCAACGCCGTCTACCTCGCGGACATCTGGCCGGACGCCGACGAGGTCCGAGAGACGATTCACGACAGCGTCGACCCCTCGATGTTCCGCGAGAAGTACGCCGAGGTGTTCGAGGGCGACGAGCGCTGGGAGGCGCTCGAAGCGCCGACCGGCGACGTGTACGACTGGGACGACGAGTCGACTTACATCCGCGAGCCGCCGTTCTTCACGGACTTCCCGCTGGAGAAACCCGGCGTCTCCGACATCGAGGACGCCCGGTGTCTCCTGACGCTCGGCGACACGGTGACGACCGACCACATCAGCCCCGCGGGGCCGTTCGGGTCGAAACTCCCGGCCGGCCAGTGGCTCGTGGACCACGGCGTCGACCCCGTGGACTTCAACACTTACGGCTCCCGCCGCGGCAACCACGAGGTGATGATGCGCGGGACGTTCGCCAACGTCCGCATCGAGAACCAGATGCTCGACGACGTGGAGGGCGGCTACACGATTCACCACCCGACGGGCGAGGAGACGACCGTCTTCGAGGCGAGCCAGCGCTACCGCGAGGAGGGGACCCCGCTCGTCGTCCTCTCGGGCGTCGAGTTCGGGACCGGCTCCAGCCGCGACTGGGCGGCCAAGGGCACGGACCTCCTCGGCGTGCGCGCGACCATCGCCGAGAGCTACGAGCGCATCTACCGCGACAACCTCGTCGGCATGGGCGTCCTCCCGCTCCAGTTCGAAGCCGGCGACTCGTGGGAGTCGCTCGGCCTCGACGGCTCCGAGCAGTTCGACATCCGCGGCCTCGACGACGGCCTCGAAGTCAACGACGAACTGACCGTCGTCACCACGAAAGACGACGGGACCGAAATCGAGTTCGACGTGACCGCGCAGGTCGGCACGCCCGCCGCGGTGACGTACGTCGAACACGGCGGCATCCTCCACTACGTGCTCCGCCGCCTCCTGACCGAGAACTGAGTCGGGGAGGCAGCCGGCAGGCTGAATCGGGGGAGCCGAATCGGGCAACTGAGTCGGGGCGACACCCCGACCGGTTTCGACCCGCGTGTCGGACTCACGGAGCGTCACGAATCGCCGAAGACGCGTAGCTTCATCACCCGGGGCGTGCTACATGCTAGCATGGCAACCGTGACACCCGCGGTCCGCCCGACGTGGACGGACCTCACGCGTCGCGGGCTGGCGACCGCGGCGGTCGCGAGCGTCGCGAACGCGCTCCTGTTGACGCTCGTCCTCGAAACTGGGCTCGTCGAGCCCTTCGCGCCGCTTTCGTACCCGCCGGTCGTGCTCTTTTCGGCCGCCGGCGCGGTCGGGGCGACGCTCGTCTACGGGCTGTTCACGGGGCGCGTCGCCGACGCGGACCGGACGTTCGTCAGGGTCGCCGCCGCGGTGCTCGTGGCGTCGTTCCTCCCCGACATCGGACTCCTGTACGCCGACCCCGGCGCGACGGTGCCGGGCGTGGTCGTGCTGATGGCGATGCACGTCGTCGTCGCGGCGGTCTGCGTGGCGTCGCTCACCGAACTCGGCTGGGCCGTCCCGAAGGGCACCCGCCCGGACGCGACCGAGGAGTGACCGCCCGCCGGCGTCCGGTCTCGACTGCACCGCCGCGAACCGACCGTGGCGACGCGGCCGGTACCCGTCTCCCACCGTGCGATCATTCTTTAGGATGGCCTAAAAACCGAAGACACTATGTCGTTTTAGGCCGCCCTAAAGAGTATGGCCGACAAGGAATCGCAACGGTCGTCGGAGTCGAGCCGACGCGGCGCGCTCGCGTGCGGCGGCGGAACCGACGCGGGTGCGTGTTGAACGTGCGCGATTGCCTCGGCGGCGAGACCACCGGGTCGGGCGCACCGGACAGACGGGGCGCGGACGTGGCTGGTGACGAGGCCGCGGGCGTCCGAGACGCGCTGGGCCGCGTCGAGCGCGAGCGCGAGCAGGTGCTGGCGAAGCGGCGGGCCGTCGAGCGGTTCGAGCGGCGCGTGCGAAAGCTCGCCGCACAGTCGGTGCGCCCGCCGGCGGACACCGCGCGAGCGACCGCGTGCGGAACGGCATCGACGCCGACGCCGACCCGGCGAAACCCCGCCGCCGGCGCGGGACGGCGACGGGTCCGCGAACTGTTCGCGGAGACGATACGGCCCCACAGCGTCGCCGACGGGAACGAGTCCGAACCGCTCTCGGTGACGATTCGCGAGGAGTTCGGGCCGGAGGTCGCGGCGGCGCTCGATTCGGACGCGGGAGGGCGGTTCACGCCGGCGGTCAAGGAGGCGGTCGTGTCGGCGGCGGCGGACCGGAAGCGCGGCCTCGACGGGATGCGGCGGGCGCTCGACGGCGAGGAGCGGTCGCTCCGGGCGGCGCTCGCCGTGCTGGACGAGTGCGAAGACTGGCTGACGCGGGCGGACGAGACGCCGCTTTCGGCGCTGGGGTTCGACGCCCTCCGGCGGCGTCACGAGACGCTCGCCGACCACCGCGAGGCGTGCGACAGACTGGTCCGCGAGCGACAGCGGCGTCTCGACGGGGCGACCCACCAAACCGCGGCGGTCGAAGTCGACCACCGACATCTCGCGGCGTACCTCTACGAGGACCGCGCGACCGACTACCCGGTCCTGACGGCCGCGGTCCGCACGAGCGGCGTCTGCGCGGACTGTCAGCGAGCCGTCCGCGACCACCTCGTCCGCCGCGTATGATCGGCGCGCCGCAGTACCTCCTCACCCTGTACATCGCTGAGCGGGAGGGCGACGAGGAAGCGCCGATTTCGCCGGGATACGTCGCCGACGCGCTCGACCGCTCGCCGCCCGCGGCGACGGAGCGCCTCCAGAACCTCGACGCCAAGGGGCTCGTGGACTACGAGCCGTACGAGGGCGCGACGCTCACGGCTGAGGGCCGCGACGCCGCCGCGGACCTCTACGACACCTACCGGACCCTCTCGCGGTTCTGCCGGGACGTGCTCGGCCTCGACGACCACGAGGACGAGGCGATGCAACTCGTCGGAAACGTCAGCCGGACAGTCGCCGAGCGCCTCGCGGCGACACTGCTCCGCGGCGAGGCCGACCACGACGAGGCGGACGGGAGCACCGAGACGAGGTCGCAGCCGTCGCCCGACACGCCCGCGAGGTGAACGGCTCGGCACGGACCGACACCGAATCCCTGATTTGTCAACAATTAGCACGCCAAGCGCCGAATCAGAACCGTACCCTTTTTGTTTTAGGTTTCCCTAAAGTCTCGCAATGGCCGCTGGTACGCAGTCGAACTCTGAATCCGCGTCGGAGCCCGACCGACCCGACTCCCCCGAGATATCCGTCTGCAAGGGCGGGCCGGGGAAGTCGGTGTTCATGGAGTCGGGCAACAGCGACGGCTGGATTTCGAGCGACGTGACCATCGACGTGACTCGGTAACGCCCGACCTCACTCGGTCCAGTCTCGTCGCGTCCCATTCGAAGGGGTGTGCTCGGGATGCGAACGCGACGAGTCCAGTCGCTACGCGTCGCGGGAGTGTTCGCGAGAAAAGGGTCGGCCGTCGGAACGGGAACCGCGTCCTCCGACGCGTCGGCGGCGACGCTTACTGAACGAGCGTGTCGTCTTCGAGGTAGTGGTCGATGACGTGGGCGTGTTCTTCGATTTCGATGAGTTGCTCGCGGAGCATGTGCGCCGTCGCGTGGTCGCCGAGACCCGCGGCGAGTTCGATGTGCTCGCGGTAGCTCTCGATGATGTCGCCGTACATTTCGAGGTCGTTTTCGAGCGACGTGCGGATGTCGTAGACGTCCTCGTCCTCGGGTTCGACGGTCGCGGCCTCGCTCAGCGCGGGCATGCTGGCGTGGGGGACGCCGCCGATGGACTGGAGACGCTCTGCGATTTCGTCCGCGGCCTCCTCGACTTCCTCGTAGGCCTCCTGAAGGAACTCGTGGAGGCGGAGGTGTTCGGCACCCTCGACGTTCCAGTGGTGCTTGTGGAGCTGGTGGTAGAGGACGTACGCGTCCGCGAGGTCGGTGTTCAGCGCTTCGATGATCTGTTCGGCCTTCTCGGTGTCGAGACGAACCGGGTTGTCGCCGACGCTGCCTGCTTCCTTGAGGACTGACTTCTGTGTGCTCATCTCGACTGGTAGTTGGGGCTGGGACCACTTAATACTTATCCGAGAACGAACAATTTTTCGTGTCGCCTAAAATCCCGTTTCCCGAATCTCGCCAATTGCTTCTAAAGCGGCGAATAGAACGTGCTAAGCAGGCGCATGGAGGGGAACGATTCGGCTGATAGATTCCGGTCTCACCGGACCACCTACCAGATTCAGTATATTATTTTCGACCCCGCGGTCGCCGCGGACGAGGTCACGGTTTCTCGAATCCGATTCGGTCTCGAACGTGTCGTGTGTTCCCCCGCTCGGGGCCGATTAGTCGTGCTATCAACACCCTTTTGCGCGGTGCCGTCGAGCGAATAGCCGTGTTCCGATCAGTGACTAGCGCGCCCGACGACTCGCCGACGCGCGGCGTCTCCGACCGCACGCGGGGGGCGTGACGTGTTCGTCGACGCTCTCCGGTACCCGTTTGCGGACCGCACGCGAGTGGACGGCACCGCGACGTGCCTCGTCGCACTCCTTCTCGCCGGGACGCTCTTCCGCCTCGCGGCGCGACTCTGGCCCGACCTCACGCTTCTGGCTCCGGCGCTGCTTGCCGTCGCCCCGCTTCTCGCCTTCTTCGGCCTCCTCGGCGGCGTGCTCGCCGGCGACGGCTTTCCCCCGTTGGCGACGACCGAGACGCTCAGACTCGCCGGGCGAGTGGTCGGCGTCGCCGCCGTCTACCTCCTCCCGGCCGCGGTCACCGTCGTCGCCGTCGGCTACGTGACCGCGACCGGCACGGTTCCGGCCGTGCTGAGCGGCGTGACGACGGCGATGCTCGCCACCGTGGCGCTGCTCGTCACGGTCGTCTGCGCGTATCTCCTGCCTGTCGCGACCGCCGTGAGCGTCCGCGAGGGACTCCGCTCCGGGCTTCGGCGAGACGCCCTTCGCGGAGCGGCCTCGGGCACGTACTTCCTCGCGTGGGTGGGCGGGGCCGTCCTCGTCGTCCTCTCGTGGAGCGCGCTCGCGGCGACGATCGCGCGGAGCGTCGCCGCCCTCCTGGCGCTCGCTTGGTGCGCGTACGCCCACGTCGCCGCCGCGGCGCTCATCGCCGACGGCGTCGACCGGACCCACCCCTGGTGAGAAGCGGCGCGCGACCGAACGACGGGAAAAGGAGTGCCGGTCCGCTCAGCCGAGGTCGATCTGCTGTGCGGCTTCCTCCATCGACCGATTGTGGAGCGCCTCGCCCGTCTTCCGGTCGAAGAGGTGAATCGCCTCCTCCGGAATCTGCGCGACGACCGTCTCGCCCGGACTGATGCGCGTGAGGCCGTCCGTGGTCGCAACCAGCGTCCCTGCGGTCTCGGGGTCCGCGTCGGGGTCGAAATACAGGTACAGCGTGTTCTCGTCGCCCATCGGTTCGACGACGTCGACCGCCATCTCGAAGTCGTGGTCGCCGCTCGCGGCGTCGACGAGTTCGACTGACTCGGGTCGAATCCCGAGGACGAGGTCGGTCGCGTCGCCGACGTCGTCGCGTATCTCAGCGCCGACCGGGTACTCGAAGGAGTCCCCGACCAGGCGGTCGCCTTCGAGCGTCACGTCGAAGAAGTTCATCGACGGCTCGCCGAGGAAGCTCGCGACGAACTGGTTCGCCGGCTCGTGGTAACACTCAAGCGGCGTCGCTATCTGCTGGAGCTCCCCGCCGTCGAGGATGGCGATTCGGTCGCCCATCGTCATCGCCTCCGTCTGGTCGTGAGTGACGTAGACGGTCGTGACGCCGAGGTCGTCCTGCAGTCGCTGGAGCTCCGTCCGCATCTGCGCGCGGAGCTTCGCGTCCAGGTTGCTGAGCGGTTCGTCCATCAGGAACACCTCGGGGTCGCGCACGATGGCGCGGCCGAGCGCGACGCGCTGCTGTTGGCCGCCCGAGAGGTCGCTCGGCTTCCGGTCCAGCAGGCTCGGGATGTCGAGCAGGTCTGCCGTCTCCGAGACCATCCGGCCGATCTCGTCGTCCGGGAGGTCCGTCGACTCCTCCAGTCCGAACGACATGTTCTGCCGGACGGTCATGTGCGGGTACAGCGCGTACGACTGGAACACCATCGCGATGTCGCGCTCCTGAGAGGGGACGTCGTTGATGACGCGGTCGCCGAGCGAAATCGTGCCCGACGTGATCGACTCCAGTCCCGCGATCATCCGGAGCGTCGTCGACTTCCCACAGCCCGACGGACCGACGACGACGAGGAACTCCCCGTCGTCGATGGACATCGAGATGTCGTCGACAGCGACGATTTCCTCGTCGCCGTCCTGGAACGTCTTCGTTATCGAATCGAGTTCAAGCGTTGCCATATCTCTGAGTAGGTATCGTTGGTGAGCTGTCGGTTCCGCGCCGCGGCGAGCGCCTCCGGCGGCCGCGGTCGCCGTGCGAGACGGCCTCGACGGCGGTCACGTCGCCGTGCCGACGCGTCACGCGGCCACCCCCTCGGCGAACTCGTCGCCGAAGAAGATGTACACCGCGAGCGTCGGGAGCGCCGCGAAGAACGCCCCGGCCATCCGGAGCGCGAAGTCCTGTCCCTCCATCGAGGTACCGAGCCCCGCGAGGATCAACACGACGGGGGCCGCGGGGCTCGACTCCGTCGAGACGAGCACCAGCGTGAACAGGAGGTCGTTCCAGATCTGGGTGAACTGGTAGATGAGGACCACGGCGAACATCGGCCCCGAAAGCGGGAAGACGATGCGTCGGTACACCCGCCGGAGCGTCGCCCCGTCGAGGCGCGCGGACTCGATCATCTCCTCGCTCATCGTCTTGTAGTACGTCCGGAACAGCAGCGTACAGATCGGAATCCCGTAGGCGACGTGGGTCACCACGAGTTCGACGATGCCGACGTAGTCGTTCGGGATGCCGAGCGCCCAGACGAACGAAAGCAGGTCGGTGAGCTGAGCCCACTGCGACCAGAACTGCGTCAGCGGCACCAACACGGCCTGGTACGGGATGAAGATCCCCGCGATGATGAGCGCCAGCACCATCGCCTTGTACGACTGCTTCCAGTCCGGAATCGTCAGCCCGTACGCGGTGATGCTCCCGACGAACGCCGAGATGATCGTCGCGGGCACGGCGTACAGCATGCTGTTGCCCATCCCGCGCAGTAGGGCTTCGACCGCGGTCTGCCACTTCGCCAGTGTGAACCCGGACGGTCCGGGCGGGGCGAACGGCGCGGTCTGGACGATAGCGGTCCCGGTCTTGACCGACGTGACCAAGCCGGACTCGATCGGGACGAGGTAGAACCCCGCCGCCAACAGCAGGACGACGTACAGGCCGGCGTCCTCGATCGTCATCTGATCGACGTTCCGGCGCAGCCGGGTCGCGATCGTCGCAGTTCCGCCGTCCGTTCGAAGCGTGTCGTCTTTCATAGGTTGTTCCTCCGGTATTCGTAGACGAGGTACGGGCCGATGACGCCGAGCGCCATCGCAAAGAGGACGATTGCGATCGCCGCGCCGTACGCCCAGTTGAGGTTCGCATACGCCTCGCGGACCATCTTCGTGGCCAGGATGTCGGCACCGTTCGGCGGCCGGTAACCGCCGACCAGCGAGTAGAGGAAGTCGAACGCCTTCATGCCGAACACCATCAACACGACGGCGGCGCTTATCGTCGCGCCCTTCAACTGCGGGATGATGACCCGCCAGTACATCTTCAGCGTCGACGCGCCGTCGACCTTCGCCGCCTCGTAGTGCTCGTCGGGAATCGCGCGGAGCCCCGCGAGGTACACGACCATCGCGTACCCGGAGAACTGCCACATCAGCGCGAAGATGACGGCCCAGAGGACGATGTCCTGATTGCCGAGCCAGCTAATCGGGCCGAGTCCGAAGACGCCGATGACGCGGTTGGCAATCCCGTTGTTGAAGTTGTAGATCCACAGCCAGAACTGAGCCGTCACGACGAACGAGAGGCTCATCGGCAGCAGGTAGATCGTCCGGAACGAGTTCTCGAACCGGATTCCGCGGTCGATCAGAATCGCCAGTACGAGACCGACCGCGAGCGTCCCGACCGTGAACGCGACGAGCAGTATGAACGTGTTGACCGCGGCGTCGATGAACCCCGAGTCCGCGAGCGCCCGCGTGTACATCTCGAAATCGAGGTTCGAGTAGTCCGGGGCGTTCGCGAACCGCTGGTAGTCGGTCAGCGAGATGAGGAAGTTCCAGATGACCGCGCCGTAGACGAAAAGCCCCATCAGCAGGAACGGCGGGACCCAGAAGATCGACGATTCGAGGAAGTCGCTTCCGAACTGCCCGTCGATTCCCGAGGCGAGACGGTCCAAAACGCCCGACTCGGACCCCGAACTCCGGGAGTCCTCGTTCACGACGCCACCGTCGGTGCGGACCTCGTCGCGCTCGCCTCCGTCACCGTCGACCCGCTGCTCGTCGCCAGAGCTGGGGGTGATCGCGCGGCGCACTCGTTGATAAAAATTTGACATTTCTTAGGGTTCAGTTCGAGACCGCGTCCAGGAACCCCTGCGTCGCGGCATCGACGTTGTACGGTCCGGTGAACTCCGAGGAGATGACTTCGTTGAGCGCCGTCATCGTCTCGGAGGGGACGCCGAGGCCGTGCTGGAGGTTCGGCGGACGGTACTCCGCGTTGGCGAAGTCCTCGGCGGTCTCCTGGAGGTACGGGCCGAACTCGTCCATGTTCACGTCGGTCCGCGTCGGAATCGAGCCCTTGTACTGGTTGAACGCGATCTGCGCCTCGGGACTGCCGACGAACGCCGACCAGGCCTTCGACGCCTCCGGCGTCGGGTTGTCGGCCGGGTAGAGGAACGAGTCCATGTGGAGCGTGTACATCCCCTCCGTGCCGGGGAACGTCTTGAAGCCCCAGTCTTCGCCGTAGTCGAAGTTCTCGGCGTTCCGGAACGCGCCGGCCGCCCAGTTGCCCTGGTGGATGAACGCGGCGTTGCCGTTGATGATGTTCTGGTTCGACGAGGTGAGGTTGAGCGAGGCCGCGTCGTCGGAGATGTAGTTTTCGAGCATCTCGGCGGTCGTCTCGAAGGCCGAACGAACCGCGCTCTCGGAGGCCTCACCGTTGAGGAAGTCCATGTACGGCTGGTAGCCGTTCACGCCGAGCATCACGGCGCCCCACAGCTGCGTCGTCGTCCACGTGCCGGACATCGCGTGAGTCATCGGCACCGCGTCGGTCTCGCTTTGCACCGTCTCGAACGCGTCGATGAGCGCCGAGGGGCTGTTCAGGGACTCGACGTCGATGCCGGCCTCTTCGACGACCGAGACGTTGTAGAACAGGCAGTTCAGGCGGTGGGAGCCCAGCGGGACGGCCCGGTAACTGCCGCCCTGCTTGTGGAGTTCGACCGCCTCGTCGATCATCACTTCCTCGAAGTTGTTCTCCTCCCAGACGTCGTCGACGCTGCCGAGGACGCCCTCGTAGCGGAGGAGGTTCGGGCCCGGCCAGTTGGCGAACGAACCCGGCGGGTCGTCGCTCTGGAGCCGGTTCGCCACGACCGCGTCGAGGTTCTGATTCCCGCCGCCGCCGATGGGGTTCATGTCGAGGCCGACGTCGGGGTAGGCCTCGTTGAACGCCGCTTCGAGCGCTTCGGCCGCCGCGGCGCCGTCGCCGCCGGTCCAGCCGTGAAGCACCTCGACCGGGGCGCTATTACCGCCGTCGCCGCCGTCTTCACTGGTACTGCTGTCGCCGCCGTCGCCATCCGCTTCAGTAGTACTGCCGTCGCCACCGTCGTCGGAACCGCCGCCGCCGGAACAGCCGGCGAGCCCCATCGTCGCGAGCGCTCCCGCGCCGGCGACGTACTGGCGCCGACTGAGTCGGCTGTCATCAGACTGGCTATCGCGTGACATGCATGAAAAATATCGAACCCATCGTACTTAACGATTGATATTCATTTACTCGCGATAATAGTAAAAATTCTCAGACGGAGCTAATCATCGAAATTCTGGAGGGAGACGCCCGCAGGCGCCGTCTAGCGAGTCCGGGTGTGACCGCCGACTTCCCGCTGTGTAGCTCGTCCTCGCCATCAACTACGAACGCAGAGCCAGTTGGAACTGTGAAGTCGACCGGAACCGAAATAAAAGCTGTGAGACCGGTAGTCGCGTCAATTCGCGTCTCGGCCGTCGAGACTCCGACGCGGGGTGCTCCGACTCGACCGCGGCCACGGACAGGAAATATGTGGTTCGACACCGACCGATAGATATGGCAATCGTCTCGGAAATCCTCCTGCGGTCGGAGTTGCTCCCTCTGGTCGGGGTAGCTCGGTCGCTTCCGACCCGGGAGATTTCGCTCTCGCAACTGATTCGACTCGACGACGCGAGATTCCTCCTCATGGTCAGTGTCGAACCGGAAGCGAAGGCGGCGTTCGAGGCAGAGGTCGACGCTCAACCGGAAGTCGCCGACGTGCGGCCCGTCGGGGAAACGCCGAAGGGATGGTTCTACCAGGTCGTCACCCAGAGAACCACGGATCAGCTCGAATCGCACGACCCCAGCGAGTTCGAGGGCGTGTTGATGGAAGCGACGGTGACCGGAGAGGGCTGGGTCGAACGAAAGATATTCGCCGACTACGAGGCCCTCAGTACGTTGCGAGACCGCTGTCAGGCGTACGGGCTTCCCTTCGAACTCCTCAACATCTCTTCGGACCCCGAACGTCCCGACAAGCAGGCGCAGTTCGGGCTGACCGACAGGCAGTACGAGGCGATGAGCCTCGCCTTTTCGCGCGGGTACTACGACACGCCCCGGAGCGCGTCGACGGCCGATGTCGCGCGAGAGCTCGATATCTCGGCACCCGCCCTGTCGGACCTCCTCCGTCGAGCGGAGCACCGACTCATCAGTCAGACGATTGCCAACGGAAGCGTCCTGAACCCCATTACCAGTCGGTGAGCGCTCCACTCGGGGCACGTCCGCTGTTTCGGAAAGAGAACTCGGGGCGGACTCGGCGTTCTGTGGACTCACGTCCCGCGTCTCCGAAAACGACTCGCTGGCGCGCTATGTTGCTGCGAGCAGCGGCCGGTCGAAGGAAACGCCGGTGAGCTCCTCAGAGACCTCCCACAGCCGCTGGGCGAGGTCGACGTCGTAGGAGCGCTCGCTCGACTCCTGTACCTCGGGCGAACCGCGCATGTTCCGGAACCCGTCGGGACCGATGAAGTCGCCGCCCTCGACGCTCGGGTCGGTCGCGGCGTAGAGCATCGGCTCTGCGCCCCGCTCGGCGCTCTGGGCGATGACGGCGTTGGCGAGTTTCATCATCCAGAGACGAAGCTGAGAGCCCGACTGTTGGGGGCCGCGGAACTGGAGGTTCGTCGCGGCCCAGCCGGGATGGCAGACGATACTCTCCACGCTCGCGTCCGCCGAGCGAAGCCGCCGGTCGAGTTCGTACCCGAACAGGACGTTCGCCAGCTTCGACTGCCCGTAGGCGCCCCACGCGCTGTAGGACCGCTCGCCCTGGAGGTCGTCGAAATCGATTTCGCCGTTCCGGTGGGCGACACTGCTTTGGGTGACGACGCGCGACTCGCCCGGCGTCTGCTCTAAGACGGGGAGGAGCCGGGCGGTGAGCGCGAAGTGACCGAGGTGGTTCACACCGAACTGCGTCTCGAAGCCCTGTGCGGTCTCCTTCCGGGGGATGGCCATCACGCCCGCGTTGTTACAGAGCACGTCGAGTTCGTCGTACGCCGACGCGAACCACTCCGCGAACGCCGCGACGGAGTCGAGGTCGGCGAGGTCGAGTTCGTGCACTTCCAGCGACGCCTCGGGTATCTCGGCCTCGATTTCCCGTTTCGCGGCCTCGCCGCGCTCGGTGCTTCGACACGCCATCACGACGTGCGTGCCCCGCTCGGCGAGCCCCTTCGTCACCTCGAAGCCGAGGCCGCTGTTCGCGCCCGTTACGACGGCCGTTTCGGCGGAGTCCGTGGAATCGTCGTGTTCAGACATTACCCGTATATACGCGACAAAACAGCATGGAGGTTATGCTAGCCAGTTAGTCCATTTATATACTCGCGGCCGACAACGACGTACGGTTGACACGCGGCAGGCGTGCGCTCTCACGACACGCTATGCGACCCGAGGTCGAAGAAAGCCGGGCCGCCCGCTGTAAACGGCTCGGAGTCGTAACGGGACCGTATGGGCCCTATGGGGTTCGAACCCATGACCACCCGGTTATGAGCCGAGCGCTCTGACCAGACTGAGCTAAGGGCCCTCGGTCGATTCTTTCCCGTCGTCCCTCTTATGTCTTATCAGAAGCCGTCGCCGGCGAATCGGAGACGAACCGCTCGTCGGCGCGAGAAACGGAGAAGCGCCACCGCCAGGACTCGAACCTGGGACAACCTCGTTAACAGCGAGGTGCTCTACCAACTGAGCTACGGCGGCTTTCGTCTGCACTCTCTCGTATTCGATGTTTCTTGATAGGGCTTTCGTTTTTAACCGACGGCTGGCGGATGCCACCGCCTGACGCGGTCGCACGAGCACCGTCACGCTTTCGCCCGCCCGCGGGAAACCAGCGGGCATGACGAACTCGGACCTCGCCGCGGTCGTCGCCGCGGTCCGCGAGCGCATCGACCCCGACGAGGCGGAGCGTCGGGCGCTCGCTGACGCCGCGGCGGCCCTCGAATCCCGCGTCCACGACGCGCTCGCGGACCTGCCGGTGGACGCCGACGCGCTCCAAGTCGGCAGCACCGCCCGCGGCACGTGGCTCTCGGGCGACCGCGACATCGACCTGTTCGTGCGCTTCCCGGCCGACCTCGACCGCGAGGAACTCGAACGGTACGGCCTCGAAGTCGGCCACGCCGTCCTCCCCGACGGCCACGAGGAGTACGCCGAACACCCCTACGTGAAAGGCGACTACGACGGCTTCGACGTGGACCTCGTCCCCTGTTACGACGTGCCGTCCGCCTCGGACATCCGCTCGGCGGTCGACCGGACGCCCTTCCACAACGCCTACCTGACCGAGCGCCTCGACGACGACCTCGCGGCGGACGTGCGCGTCTTCAAGCGCTTCCTGAAGGGCATCGGTGCCTACGGGAGCGACCTCCGCACCGAGGGCTTCTCGGGCTATCTCGCCGAACTCCTCGTCGTCGGACACGGCGGCTTCGAACCGCTGCTCCGGGCGGCCGCCGATTGGAGCCCGCAGGTCGAGTTCGACCCGGAGGACCACGGAATGCGGCGGTTTTCGGACCCGCTCGTCGTCATCGACCCGACCGACCCCGAGCGGAACGTCGCCGCGGTCTGCTCGGCTGAGAACGTCGCCCGACTCCAGCACTACGCCCGCGACCTGCTTTCTGACCCGCGCGAATCGCTGTTCTTTCGGCCCGACCCGCCGGCGCTCGACGCCGACGACGTTCGGGACCACCTCGACCGCCGCGGGACCACGGCCGTCGCCGTCGTCTTCGACTGCCCGGACCTCGTGGACGACCAGCTCTACCCACAGCTCAGGAAGTCGCTGACCGGCGTCGCCGACGGCCTCGACAGGCGCGGCTTCGACGTGTTCCGGCGCGCGACGTTCGCCGCCGACGACGTTGCCGCCGAGGGCGAGGCGGTCCTCTTCGCCGAACTCTCTGTCGCCGAGCGCCCGGCGGTCGAGCGCCACGAGGGGCCGCCGGTCCACGTCCGTCGGCACGCCGAGGGATTCTACGGCGCGTACGAGGACGGCGACGACCACTACGGGCCGTTCCTCGACGGCGACCGCTACGTGGTCGAGCGAGCGCGGGAGTTCACCTCGGCGACCGACTTCCTCGAAAGCGACGCGCTGTTCGACGTGGCGCTCGGAAAACACGTGGAATCGACGCTCAGAGAGGACGGCTACGACGTGCTCGTCGGCGACGACGTTGCCGCGCTCGCCGAGTCGTTCGGTGCCGAGTTGGGTCGTTACTTCGCGCCGAGGCCGTGAGCGGCGCGCACGTCGTCGACTAGCTCGACGTTCTTCTCGTCGGGGTCTTCCTCGGGCTCCATGGCGATGCGGCCGTCGAACGTCTCGTGGACGGTCGCGACGCCCTCGGAGAGCGTGTCGAGGCCGTAGCCGCCTTCGAGGACGAACGCGATGGCGGCGTCGGTCGACTCACAGAGGTCCTGGACGCACTCGGTGAGCATCGCGTAGCCCTCGGTCGAGACGCGCATCCGCGAGATGGGGTCGTGGCGGTGGGCGTCGAAGCCGGCGCTCACGATGAACAGGTCGGGGTCGAACCGCTCGACGGCGGGCGCGATGGCCTCGCCGAACGAGTAGACGTAGTCGGCGTCCCCTGCGCCGGCGCGGAGCGGCACGTTGAGGGTCGAGCCGTCGCCGTCGCCCGCGCCGGTCTCTTCGACCTCGCCCGTGCCGGGGTAGAGGCCGTCCTCGTGGATGGACGTGTAGAACACGTCGCCGCGGTCGTAGAAGATGTCCTGCGTGCCGTTGCCGTGGTGGACGTCCCAGTCGAAGATGGCGACGCGCTCGGCGAGGCCGTCGTCGATGACCGCCTGCGCGGCGACGGCGGCGTTGTTGAAGAAACAGAATCCCATGGCGTCGTCCTCGACGGCGTGGTGGCCCGGCGGCCGGCCGAGCGAGAACGGGGTGTCGCGGCCGTCGTCGCCGTCGAGCGCGGCGCGGGCGGCCCACTCCGCGAGGCCGGCGGACGTGAGCGCGGCGTCCCACGACGCCTCGACGGCGACGGTGTCGGGGTCCCAGTTGCCGCCGCCGTCGAGACAGAAGTCGTGGAACTCGTCGACGTAGCCGTCGTCGTGGACGGCCGCGACGGTCGATTTCTCGGCGGGCGGGGCGTCGACGTACTCGACGCCGTGGCGCTTCGCCAGTCCGCGCCGGATGGCACGGAGTCGGTCGGCCGTCTCTGGGTGCCGCGGCCCGGTGTCGTGGTCGAGACACGTTTCGCTGTAGCCGAATTGCATTATTCGAAGAGGGAGAAGTAGGTCTCGATGTCCTCGGATTGGACCGTCCGCCGGTCGGCGTGGTGGGCGAGTTTGACGGCGGCGCTCGCAACGTTGACGGCGTAGTCTTCGAGGATATCGGCCAGGGCGATTCGAGCGTCCATCGCGACCCGGTAGCGGTCGTCGATTCGGAGGCGAGCGATGCGGTCGATGGGGGCGATAGGGAGGGAGAGTTCGTCGCGGTCGACGACCTGTTGAACGCCGAAGTCCTCGGCCATCAACGTCTTGCGACCGTCCGCCGTCGCCCGGTCGGCGGCGTCTATCGCGAGTTCCGCGCCGCGGTCCTGAATCCGGCGGGCGAGCGCCTCGGCGGCGCCGGCGCTCACTCGCAACTCACCTGCGTTCTGCCGGATAATCGCGTCTACCGGGGCGAACGGTAGCTCGACACTCATACCCACATATCGGGTCCGTGCGGCGTATAATCCTTTCCGTCGCGGTCCCTTCTGTATTTTATCGCACGGAGGGCTCCCGAGCGGTCGGATTTCGCGCCGAGAGCCCGCAGAAACCGGGCGAACAATGAGTCAGATTCGACGGCTCGCCGACGCCGGGACGGGAGCAGGCCGGCGACCGGCGACCGGTGGTCTGTCGGCGACCGGCGGCCTCTCCGTCCTACCGCTGTGCGCCGGTGTGGACTTCGACCGCCTCGGCGCTGATGCGGCCGTCGGTCTCCGTCCCGGAGACGGTCACCTCGTCGCCGAGGCCGAGGTCGGCGTCGGTGTCGACGGTCTTGGTCTGCGTGCCGTCGTCGAGAATGACCGGCGTCCCGGCCTGCACGACCGTCCCGGTGAACTCGACTTCCTCGCCGGCGGACTCGGCCGCGGCCGCGTCGGACGAGGACCCGCCGTTCGCGGCGGACGTACCGTCGGACGACCCGGACGAGCCGTCACTGGAGAACGCGCCGAGGCCCTGGTCGCTCGGCGGACTGGGTGCCGAGTCGCCGGCGTCGGTTCCGGCCGCGCCCTCGGGCGCCTCGTCCATCACGGTGACGGACGACCGCCAGCCGGCGGAGGCTTCGAGGTCCTCCTGCCAGCCCTCTTTGATCTCCGCGTCGGTGATGACGACGTAGTCCGCGAGGTCGACGTCGGCGTCGGCCTTCTCGCCCCAGAGGGCGACCCGGATGTCGCCGGTGCCGTCCTTGACGCGGATGTTTCGGACCTGTCCCTCCGAGCCGTCGTCGCGGTCGAAAGTGCGCTTGCCGTCGGCCTCGATGACGCCGCCGGCGATGTCGACCGTCTGGCCGAGTTCCAGCGTCTCGATGTCGGTCGTCTCGGGGACGTACTCGATGTCCGCGTCGATGACCTCGACCGCGCCGCGGGAGCCGACGTGGAGTTCGAGCGAGCCGTCGCGCTCGCGGACGTAGCCGTCGACGACCTCGACCGACTGGCCCGTTTCGAGTTCCTCGGCGAGGTCCGCCCGCTCGTCCCAGAGCGTGACGCGGACGCGACCGGTCGGGTCGCCGACCGAGAGGTTCGAGACGCGACCCTCGGTGCCGTCGTCGCGGTCGAACGTCCGGACGGTTCCGGCGTCGAGAATCTTGCCTTCGAGGTTCACGTCCGAGAGGCCGAGCGCGAGGTCCTCGACGCGGTAGGTGTCGAGCACCTGCACGTCGACCTCGGCGTCGAGGTCCTCTTCGACCTTGCTGGCGCTGACTTCCACGCCGTTGTAGCCGTCTTTCGGACGACCGCCGATTCGGAGGACGGTGCCGACTTCGAGGTTCTCCTTCGCGCCGGCGGCCATCTCGTCCCACAGCGAGACGCGGATGCGTCCGGTCTCGTCGGCGACCTCGATGTTGACGACCCGTCCGTCTTCGTCCTCGCCGTCGCGCTCGAACGTCCGCACCTCGCCGATGCTGACGACCTTGGCGAGGAACTTCACGTCCTCCATGCCGGGTTCGATGTCGGCGATGCCGTGTACCTCCTCGTCGCGCAGTTCGTGGGCGATGAGCATCGCCGCCGTCTCCTCGTCGGCGAGGCCGCCCATCTGTTCGACCTTGTCGTTGACCGCCGCCTCGAACTCCTCGAACTCGACATCGGTGTCGAGGTCGTCGTAGACCTCCCGGATGACGCCCATCAGGCGTCACCTCCCGGAACGAAGCGCGCGCGTCGCCGCAGACCAAACGTCGTACTCATACTATGGTCGAACAGGGAAGGGCGGCGCTTAAGCGTTGTTTTCCTCCGGATTGGAACGCGCGACCGACGGCGCAAATCGAGCGACATAGCGAGGGTGGCCGCGCCCTCGGCTTTGAACGTTCGGACGCGACCGTCAGGGGGCCACGTCGATGCGAGCGACCTCCCGGCGGCCGTTCGCGTCGTCGTGGACGACGACCGCCCGACCGGGGAGGCCGCTCTCGAATCGGAGGGTCGCCTCGTAGCCGCGGGCGACAGGCGATTCGGCGCAGTTCTCCGCGTCGGCGCGCTCGACGGTTTCGACGACGAGCGTGGCCGTGTCCGACGCCGCGTCGTAGTCGGCCCGCGCGAGTCGGGCGATGGCGCAGTCGGTCGCCCCCGAGACGCACCCGACGACGGAGACGCCGGTTTCCGTCTCGGACGCGAGCGCTCCGCCGTCGGCCGGGCAGGCGTCGGCGCGGACGGGCGTGAACGACCGTCCGACGAGTCGCGGATGTCGGGGCGTCCCCGTCGCCGTCGGCGACGCGGTCCCGGTCTCGTCGCCGGTGCCCGCCGGTGACTGCTCCGCCGCGTCGCCGCCGCTCGAACACCCCGCGAGCGAGGCACACAGTCCGGCGGTTCCGAGGAGGAGCGCGCGCCGATTCACGTCCGGGGCTAGGCTTGCCGGCGAAAAAGTCCTTGCGTGCGACACGCACACCGACGCCCGCCTCGTGCCGTGGTCCCGCGGTTCACTGGGAGTCCACATCGTAACCGTCTTAAGTAACCGTCGAGTACCGGAGAATGCAGTAAGACAGTCCTGATAGGGTAGTGGACTATCCTCCTGGCTTGCGGAGCCAGGGACCGGAGTTCAAATCTCCGTCAGGACGCTTTCCTTTAGAACACTACTGTCCGAGAGCCCTCCGTGGCTCTCGGTCTGTCCGCGGTGAGCGGCCACCGAGGAGACTTGAACAGGGAGCGTAGCGAACGTAGTGAGCGAAGTGAGTGAGTTCAAATCTCCGTCAGGACTCGACGTGAGCGGCCAGTCCGAGTTCCAGTTCTTCGATTCCGTCGAGCACCAGTTCGGCCATGCGGCGCGCCCCGCGCTCGCTGAAATGCGTGTCGTCGGCGATTCCCTCCGGATAGTTCGGGTGTTCGCCGGGTTCGAGGTGGTTGTAGAGCGCCGTCGACGCTGCGGGGCCGAGTTCCTCCAGGAGCGACCGCGTTCGCTCGTCCATGTCGATGAACGGAACGTCGCGGTCGCGCGCGACGGTTCTCGTCAGGTCGGCGTACTCGCGGTGAGTGTCTTTCGGGACGCCGCCGTCGTCGAAGTGGCGGCGCGCGATGGACGTGAGTAACACCGGCGTCGCTCCGCGTTCGCGCGTCTCGCCGACGAATTTGCGGAGGTTGTCAACGAACGCCGCTTCGGTCGTGTGCTGTTCCTTCGAGGGCACCTCGTCGTTGTGGCCGAACTGGACGAACACGTAGTCGGACTCGGCCAACTGGCGGACCACGGGACGCCAACGACCCTCCTCCAGAAAGGTGCGGGTGCTGCGGCCGTTTCGGGCGTGGTTCGCCACCGTGACGGCGTCGTCGAAACAGTCGGCGAAGGGCATTCCCCACCCGGTCTCAGGACGCTCGTTCGCCTCCTTATCGGCCATCGTGGAGTCCCCGACGAGATGGATGGTAATCGGCTCGGACGACATTTCGGTAGGGGTGGTCCGGACGACGTATAGAGACACCGGCCGAGTCAATCGACGGGGTGAACCCACTGACTAACCGTCGCTAACGGGTTCCTACCGGGTCGAATCGAACCGAAACGTCGGGGGAACTCGCGGAACGCCGAGCGCTCTCGGCAGTCCAGACCGGAAAAAGCGCGCTTACGCCTCGTCGTAGGGCGGTTCGAGGTCGGGCGACCGCTCGTCGTCCTCCCGGCGGCGGACCGACGAGGTCGTCCGCGACCGCTGCGGACGGGGGCGAGGCGTCTCCTCGGACCGGGCCTTCGCGGCCCACGACCCGTGACAGTCCCGACAGTAGTTGCCTTTGTACGCCCGCGTGAACAGGTACTGCTCACCGCAGCGGATACAAACCGGAGACTGGGTCATCGTTCGACACCTCCGACGAGGGTTTCGAGGGTATTCATGTGCTATCATACCTCATATGCTCCCCAGAGGGATAAGTATGCAAGGCCTACGGCGGGCGAGCCCCGTCTTCGCGGAATCTTTACTCGTGGACGGCGAACGGTTCGCATGGACGATTCGCTTCGCGCAGGCGCCGCCATCTACAACGCGGGCGCGTACCGGGCGGCCCACGGCGCGTGGGAGTCGCGGTGGCTGTCGCTCGAACGCGACACCGACGACGAGCGGTTCCTCCACGGCCTCATCCAGTTCACCGCGGCGGTCCACCACGCCCGCGACGGCAACGACTCCGGCGCGGTCGGCCTCGCCCGGAGCGCCCGGCAGTACCTCGCCGACCTCGGCGACGACTACCGCGGCGTCGACCTCGCCGCGGTGCGGGCGTTTCTCGCGCGCCTCGAAGCCGACCCCGCCGTCGCCGACGACCCGCTCGCGCTCCGGCTTGACGGGCGAGTCGTCACCTACGACGACCTCGATTTCGACGCCGTCGCCGTCGCCGCCGAGACGCTCGCGGAGGAACTCAACGGCTACGACGAGGATGTCGTCGCCGACGCGGTCGAATACGCCCGCGAGGAGATCGCCGAGGGGGAACAGACGCAGTTCACGGCGATGGTGTTCGACTTCGTGCGCAACGAGGCCCAGCGCGGGCTGGTGTTTCAGCGATTGGGCGAGCACGTCCGCCGGCGGCGACGCCGCGAAGACGACGTGAGCGGCCTGTTCGAGTGAGAAAAAGAGCGGTCGGTCGAACGTCGTCGGAGACGGTATCGGTTCAGAAATACGCCTCTCGAATGACGAGCAGTAGCCAGACGACCGGGGCGAGGGCGAGGAGCAAGCCGACGATGCCGATCAGATAGTCCCCTTCGACGAGTCCCCGCGCCCATCCCCGACCGAGGTGAAAGACGAACAGGGAGCAGACGAGTAACACCGCGTCGCGGAGCGAGAGTCCCGAGTTCTCCGCATTGGAACCCAGTAATGACATTACACTCTCGTTCGTGTCGGATTTCTATAAACTTTCTCCCGTTCCGTTCGCACGCATCCAGACCGGGCGTTTCACACGGCGACCCAGCCAAAGAACGGGCGTGCAACGGGGCCGAAAATCGGCGTTTCGACGCCGCAATCAGGCTTCGTCCAGCGGTTCGCCCTCGAAGGTGAACTCGGCGGAGTTGTCCTGGGGGTCGTAGCCGAGCACCGCGCGGGCGCGGTCGATGGAGTAGTACTTGCGGTCGTTGTCGGAGATACCGTAGACGATTTCGTAGTCGTAGTCGGCCTCGATACAGCACTCGAAGAGGTGCGCGCAATCGCGGTACGACAGCCACATCGCCTGTCCGCGCTCGTACTCCTTCGGCGGGTGGTGCTGGGTGAGGTTGCCGATGCGGACGTTCACGACAGAGATGTCGTGGTGGTCGTGGTAGTACCGGCCGAGCGTCTCGCCGGCGGCCTTGCTCACGCCGTAGAGGTTACTCGGGCGCGGCAGTTCCGTCCCGTCGAGTCGGAACTCGTGGTGCGGGCGGTACATATCGGGCGTCCGGTCCGTGGTCTCGTACGCCCCGACGGCGTGGTTCGAGGAGGCGAACGCGAACTTCTCGACGCCGGCGTCGACCGCGGCGTCGAACATCTGTTGGGTGCCGTCGATGTTGTTCCGCAGGACGCTGTCCCACGGCGCTTCGGGCCGCGGGTCGCCCGCGAGGTGGATGACGGCCTCGACGCCCTCCATGGCGTTTCGCACGGCGGTCTCGTCGGTGACGTCCGCGACGTACACCTCCGTGGGGTCGACCGATTCGGGAATCTTCTCGTCGGAGAGTGGCTCGCGGTCCAACAGCCGCCAGTCGTAGGCGTCGCCGATGTGCCCTAGTATCGCCTGGCCGACGCGCCCGCCAGCCCCCGTCAGCAAAACCGGCTGGTCCATTCGGTGTAACGTCCGGCGAGGGAGGCTAAGTAAGGACCGATTCGCGCTCGCTCGCCACCACGACCGGCGAACTTTACCCGGCGGCGGCGGAGTTCCCGGTATGGTCACAGACCCGCAGACGGCCTGCTTCGAGGCGGGCATCAAGTTCGGGACGCTCTATCACCAGTTCGCCGGCACGCCGGTCTCGCCCGACAGCGCCCGCAGTCTCGAACGGGCCATGGCCGAGGCCATCGAGAACCAACCGCACTGCGAGTCGGTCTCCGTGCACATCCTCGATGACGCGCTGGACGCCGAACTCGCCGAGTCGGCCGCCGACTACACCGAACTCACGGGGCGGTTCATGGAAGTCGAGATGGAAATCGACTACGAGGGCGTGCGCGTCCGGACGCGCATGGAGATGGAAGACGGCTACCCGCTGATGAAACTCGTGTCGGTCGAATGAGCCGGCCGCGAAGCGCCGCCCGCGGCCTCGTCGTCCGCGACGGCGAACTCCTCACGATTCGGTACCGCACCGACGGCGAGGACTGGTACGTCGCGCCCGGCGGCGGCCAAGAGCGCGGTGAGTCGCTCGCGGAGACGGTCCGCCGGGAAGTGTACGAGGAGACCGGCTACGAGGTGGCCGTCGGGTCGCTCGCGTACGTCAGGGACTTCGTCCCCTCGACGCACTACGACGACAGGGGCGACGACGGCCATCAAGTCGACCACTTCTTCTGGTGCGAGCGGGTGGGAGACGACCCGGACGACCCTGATGAGCCGACAGAACGGGACTCGGTTCAGGTCGGCGTGCGATGGCTCCCGCTCGACGACCTCGGCGAGGTCCGATTTTTCCCCGGCCCGCTCGGCGACCGACTTCGGAACGGCGACCCCGACGAGGTGGACGACGGACACGACGCGGTCTACCTCGGCGACGTGGATTGAGAATCCACCCGCGACGAGCGCGGAGTCGTTCGATTTCACTTTCACTTTCGGGGTCGTTTTTAAACCCCCACGCGCCGAACGTGTGAGCATGAGTCAAAGCACGCTCGGCGACGACGACCTGTTCGGAGAGGCGGCGGCGGAGATGCGCGCCGACGTCGAGGAGCACCTCGGCGAGGCGCGGTCGGCGCTCCCCGACCCGGACGACGTGTGGGAGGCCGAGGCCGACAACGTCCTCGGCGTCCTCAACGGCCTCCGGTCCTCGCTCAACGTCGAGGGCGCGGCCGAACACGTCCGACAGGCCAAGAAGTGGTACGTCATCGGCCAGCGCGCCGAGGCGTTCGACGACCCCGAGGACCTCGAAGAGGCCATCGAAGAGCTCGAAGAGCTCATCGAGATGGTCGAGGAGGCCCACGAACTCGTCGGCGACCTCACCAACACGATGCCGCAGCTCCGCGGCGCGCTCACCGACGCGGCCGAGGCGGCCGACGCAGACGCGGACGAGGCGGACGACGACGAAGACGAGGAAGAAGAGGAGTAACTCGCCCGCCGGGCCGCGGGTCCATCGGTGCGCCGGTGGGCCGAACGCCGACCACTCAGTCGAGTTCTCGGTTCTCGACCGCGTCGAGGAGCGACGCGAGCGAGCCGGCCGCGAGCGATTCCAGTGCCGCGCCGCGTTCGGCGTCACCGTCGGCCGGGTCGCCGACGACGCCGTTGTCGGTGAACTCGTCGGAGTCGTGGGCGAGGTTGACGCCCGAGACCCACTCCCCCCAGCGGTCGGCACCGCCCGCGCGGGCCTCGTCGATTCGGTCCTCGCGGACCAGTTCGGGGTTCGTGTGGCGGAGTAAGGCGGTCTCCAGTGGGCCGCCGTGGCCCATGTCCGAGGAGTGTTCGCCGACGGCATTGAACCACGTAAACGCGACCGCGTAGACGTCGCCCGTCCGCGAGGCGCGCCGGCAGAGCTCCGCGAGCGCGTCGATGTTGCCGCCGTGGCCGTTGACGACGACGACGCGGTCGAAGCCGTGGTGAGCGAGCGATTCGACGGTCTCGCGGACGTACGCGCGGAAGGTGTCCGGCGAGACCCACAGCGTGCCGTCGAAGGCGCGGTGTTCCTCGGCGACGCCGACCGGGATGGTCGGGCCGACGACGACCTCGCCGTCGAACGCCTCCGCGCCGGCCTCGGCGACCGATTCGGCGTTGAGCGCATCGGTGCCGAGCGGCGCGTGCGGGCCGTGCTGTTCCGTGCTTCCAACCGGGAGGAGCGCGAGGTCGGCGTCGAGGTCGGCGACCTCGGTCCAGGTGGCCTCGGAGAGTCGCATGGCGACAGAAGGGACGGCCCCGCCCTTAGTGGTGGGCGCTTCGCTCAGTCGTTGCCGGCGTCGACCTCGGCCTGCCGGCGGGCGGCGCGCTCGACGAACTCGTCGGGGAGTTGGTCGATTTCGCCGGCCTGAACGCCCCAGAGGTGCGCGTAGAGGCCGTCTTCCGACAGGAGGTCGTCGTGGGTGCCGCGCTCGACGATGCGCCCGTCTTCGAGGACGAGGATCTGCTCCGCGTCCTTGATGGTCGACAGCCGGTGGGCGATGCTGAACGTCGTCCGGTCGGCCGTGAGTTCGTCCAGCGAGCGCTGGATGAGCATCTCGGTCTCGGTGTCGACGTCAGAAGTGGCCTCGTCGAGCACGAGGATGTCGGGGTCTTTCAGGATGGCGCGGGCGATGGAGACGCGCTGGCGCTGGCCGCCGGAGAGCTTCACGCCGCGCTCGCCGACCTTGGTGTCGTAGCCCTCGGGGAGGTTCGAGATGAACTCGTGGGCCTCGGCGGCTTTCGCGGCCGCGACGACCGCCTCGTCGTCGGCGTCGAACGTCCCGTAGGTGATGTTGTCGCGGACGGTCCCGTAGAACAGGAACGTCTCCTGGCTGACGTAGGCGATGGACTCCCGGAGGCTGGAGATGGTCACGTCGCGCACGTCTTGACCGTCGATGCCGACGCGCCCCTCGTCGGGGTCGTACATGCGCATCAGGAGCTTGAGAATCGTCGATTTCCCCGCGCCCGTGGGGCCGACGAGCGCGAGCGTCTCGCCGCCGTCGACCTCGAACGAGATGTCTTCCACGATGGTCTCGCCGTCGCCGTAGCCGAAGGTCACGTCGTCGTACTCGACGCGGCCCTCGGAGACGGCGAGGTCGGGCGCGTCGGGCTGTTCGGCCAGTCGCGCGGGCTCGTCCATCAGGCCGAAGATGCGGGCGCTGGAGGCGTGGGCGCGCTGGTACATGTTGATAATCTGTCCGAACTGGGCCAGCGGCCAGACGAACTGCTGGGTGAGCAGGATGAACGTGACGAACTCGCCGATTTCGAGGTCGCCGGTGAAGGGGCCGGGACCCTGTCCGTTGATGACCCACAGGCCGCCGACGACGAACGTGAGGGTGAAGCCGATACCGGCGAGGATGCGGAGCGCGGGGAAGAACTTGATGCGGGTGTTGATGGCGTCCCAGTTGGCGTCGAAGTAGTCCATCGAGACGCCGTCGACGCGGTCGGACTCGTGGGGTTCGGCGTTGAACGTCTTGATGACCTGGATACCGCCGAGGTTGTTCTCCAACCGGGAGTTGAGTTTGCCGACCGACGAGCGGACGTCGGCGTACTTCGGCTGGATGATGCCGACGAACTTCCACGTGAACAGCGCGATGAGCGGCACCGGCAGCAGCGCGACGAGCGCGAGTTGCCAGTTGTACGAGAGGAGGACCACCGCGATGGCGACGACCATCACGGACAGGCGGAAAAAGGAGTTCATCCCGTCGTTGAGGAACCGTTCGAGGCGGTTCACGTCGTTCGAGAGGATGGACATCATCTCGCCGGTCTGCTTGTCGGCGAAGAAGTCCATGTTGAGCAGTTGCATCCGGTCGTAGGTGTCGGTCCGGACGTCGTGTTGAATCTGCTGGGCGAAGGCGTTCCACCCCCAGTTGCGGAGCCAGTGGAACAGCGCGCCGGCGGTGAAGCTGAACACGATGATGCCGACCGCCAAGAAGAACTGCCCGTCTCTGGTCGCGGGGACGAACGGGGCGATCCACGCCTCGGGGACGACGGGGAAGCCGGCCGCGAAAGAGGTTTCCTGCCGGATGATGGCGTCGATGGCGAGGCCGAGGATGACCGGCGGCATGAGGTCGAGCACGCGGGCGGCGACGCTCGCGAGGACGCCAACGAGGAACTCGAAGGTGTTGTCGCGGCCGTACTCGGCGAACAGCCGCCGCATCGGGTTGTCGACCCGCGCTCGTTGGTCCTCGAACGGGTCGTCGTCGGTATCGGGGGACACGACAGCGTTTCAGGGGGCGCTCGCAGTAAAGTACTCGGGTGCGGGAGGGGTCCGCCGGTAGATTAACACCGGGCGTTGCGAACCGTGTTCCCGCTCGAACCGCCGGACTCGACGACCGGCTGTTGGCTGACGCCGCAGAGGTCGTTCCGGACGAGTCGGTTGCGGTGAGAGTCCTCCAGCGTGACGCCGTGGGCCGAGAGGCCGGTCGTCACGACGTTCTCGTGGAGGGCGTTGCGGTCGCTTCCGACGAGTTCGAAGCCTGCGATGATGATGTCCACCTCGTTCTCGACGAAGCGGTTTCGGTGGCTGTCGCGGAGGTGGAAGCCGGGACCACCGCCGTCGGCGAGGTTCCGTCGGAACAGGTTTCGAGAGCTTCCGACGAGTCTCACCGGGAAGTCCTCGGTCAGGAACTCGCAGTCGACGAACTCGTTTCGGTGCGAGTCCGCGAGCGTGAGTACGACGGGGCTGACGAGCGTGCAGGACTCGAACCGGGTGCGCGCGGTGCGTCGGAGAGCGACGCCCACCTCCCAGGTGAAAAAGGTCGTGTTCGTCACCGCACAGCGCGACGAGTCCGCGATGACGAACTGTTGTCTCTCGTCGCTCGGATAGCCGGTGACCTGCGAGTCCGCTATCGTCACCCGGCTCGAATCGGTGATTCGTCCGCCCTTCGTCAGTACGATGTCGGCTATCGAGACGCGACTGCCCGAAATCGTCGTCTCGCCGCCGACGGCGTACCCCCGGCCGTCGACGCGGACGTCGTCGGCGAGAACCTCCAGACAGTCGAGGTCGCCGTCGAGGTAGTACCGCCCCGACTCGGTGATGCTCGCGCATCCCGAGAGCACCGTCCCGGTCGGCCTCGCCCGCGACACGCCCGGCGCGAGCGCCGGAAGCGCGGCGAGCCCCAGTCCGCGAAGCGCACCTCTCCTCGTGATGTGTGTCGACATAGAACATATTCGACTACAACACGTCGGCACAAATACAGATATTATGAGATTATTACCAACTACGTATCAGTATCCGTGACGTACTGGAACACAGACCGGTCGGAGCGGGTCGGACGCAGCCCGGACGTCAGACGACTCGGTCTTCGACGTCGGGGTCGACGCCGGCCTCGACGAGATCCTGCCGGACGCGCTCGCGGAGCGGGTCGGGGACCGTGTCGCGGCCGACGGGGACCGCGACCTCGCCGTCGCCTTTCACCTTCCAGTAGAGGACGCAGTCGGACGGTTCGTAGTACTCGATGCTGTAGGCGTCGTCCGCCCCGCGGTAGTGGACCCGCGCGGCGAACCCCTCGGCGCGCCAGCCTTCGAGTTCTGCGAGCGCCGCGACGTGTTCTGTCATGGTGGGGCCTACGGTCGCCGGCCCTTCGGGCGTTTCGCTTCTACTCGGCTTCGACCCGGTCGCCCGCGGAGATGCCGGTCTCGTTCGTGTAGCCGTAGGGGAGTTCGAGGACGTACCTCCCGGTTCCGCGGTAGCGGGTGAGGTCGGATTCGCTCGTCCCCTCGGGGTCGAGTTCGGCGTGGTGGATGCGCGTGATGGTGCCGTTTTCGGCGACGAAGACGATGTCGAGGGGGAAGTCCATGTCGCGCATCACGTAGGCGTAGGTGCCAGACGAGTCGTGGACGAACCACATCCCCTCGTTTTCGGCGAGCGATTCGGTGTCGCTCAGGCCGGTGAAGCGCTTGGCACGGGTGTCGGCGACGCGGGCGTCGACGGTCGCCAGCGTCTCGCCGGTCTCGTCGTCGACGACGGTGAGCGTGGTCCGTTCGTAGCCGTCGGTCGAGCCGGGAACGACCGCCGGGTTGGTGAGGTACGCGACGCTCGCGACCGCGACGACGACGGCGACGACGAGCAGCGCGATTCGCGCGCGAGAGGTCATTGCCCGACGTGACGGTCGCCGCGCGTCTAAGGGTTCCGGGGACCGGTCGAAACGAAAACCGTTATGAGCGCGAACCGGTTCGATTGAGGTGCAGGGCTCGTGGTCTAGTTGGTTATGACGCGGCCTTTACAAGGCTGAGGTCGGTGGTTCGAATCCGCCCGAGCCCATCAGATTTTGTGACGAACCGAACGGAGAGTCACAAATCTGTTCCGTGAGGGCGATTCGAACCAGGGAGCAACTCGTTGCGACCGAGGTTCGAATCCGCCCGATTCCGCTCACACACTTCGTTGCATCACCAAAAGAGACACCGGGACGGTGGCGGCAACGAGACCGAACGCGCCGCCGACGAGCGGTTCGACACCCAGCGACGGGGCGAGGAGGTAGCCGCCGACGAATCCGAGCGGGTCGAAGACCAACGCGAGGATGATGAGCTGTACTGCGAAGTTCTTGGAGGTGAACCAGCGGGGGAGTAGCGGCACGGTTGTCGAAACGTGTCGCCAACCTGCTATTTAATTTCACGTGGTCGCGGTCGGAGCCACGAGGACGCGAACCCTTTTAGGCCGAGTCGCGCCCATCGGCGAGTAGTGAACCCAATCGCGCGACTCCGCGAGAACCCGCGGCGGGCGGCCGTCGCCCTGGGATACGCGCTCGTCGTCCTCGTGGCGTCGGTCGTTCCGACGCCGCCGGGGAGCCTCACACCGATGGGTCCGTTCGGACTCGTCGGCCTCGACAAGTGGGTCCACGCGGCCGGGTACGCCGGCCTCGGGCTCGCCTTCGCGTCCGCGGTGCGCGCGAGGGGGCGCGAGGAGGTCGCGGCGACCGTCGTCGCCGCCGGCGCGTTCGGCGCGGCTATCGAGGTCGTGCAGGCGGTGCTCCCGTATCGGTCGTTCGGCGTCGCCGACGCGGGGGCGAACCTCGTCGGCGCGGTCCTCGGCGGGGTCGTCTGGGTCGCGCTCGTTCGGGCTTCGGACGCCCGGAGGTAGGGTTATCTCACCACCTCTCCAAGGGGGCACGAACGGTGAAGGAAATGGGCACGAGACGACTCATCCGGGCACTCGGTCTCGCGGGAATCGGCGTCGTCGGGGCGTACCTCCTCGCGGTTCGGCCGTGGCACAGGCGCTGGGGGACGACCGACGACGAGGCGACGGGCTGGCTCCCCGGCGACGACTTCGTCGGCGACGCGGACGTCACCTCGACGCGGGCGATCACGATTACGGCCCCCGCGCGGGCGGTCTGGCCGTGGCTCGCCCAGTTGGGGCAGGGCCGCGGCGGGTTCTACAGCTACGAGCGACTGGAGAACCTGTTCGGTCTGCAGATTCACAACGCGGACCGAATCCTCCCGCAGCACCAGCGACTCGACGTGGGCGACGAGATACGGCTCGGCCCGCCGGGGTCGCGCGCGCCGTCGTTCCGGGTCGCCTTCGTGGACCCCGAGCGGAGCCTCGTGTTGAGCGCGCCGGGGTGGGAGACCGGAGAGAGCCCGGCGACGTGGACCTTCGCGCTGCACGAAGTGGCACCCGGTGCGACGCGGTTGGTCGTCAGGTTCCGCGGGCGGTCGAAGACGCTCCGCGAGCGCGTGATGAATCGGTTGGTCGTCGAACCGGTCCAGTTCCTCATGGAGCGGAAGCTGCTCAAGGAGATTCGCTCGCGGGCGGAGCGGGCGCGGGCGAGTCCGACGGGCGGCCGACACCGCTGACCCAGCGCCGACGGGCGATTCGAAAGTCTTTTTGATGCGGTCCGGCTTCGGAAAAGTGCGAGCCGCCTTAGCTCAGACTGGGAGAGCACTCGACTGAAGATCGAGCTGTCCCCGGTTCAAATCCGGGAGGCGGCATTTTTCTGTACCTGACCACCGAGCGGAGCGAGCGGGGCAGGTACTGTAACTGCCACCGACCGGATTCTGAACCAGCGAGCAACTCTCCGAGTTGCGAGTGGGGTTCAAATCCGGGAGGCGAGGACCGAGTTCTCAACGACGCAATCGAACAACACGGAATGTAGACGTTCCAACTCCGGAGAACCGAAGAGACGGCACTACAGAACTCTGAGACAGTCTTCAGAAGACTTATCTGCGTGAGGTCGCTTGATTCAAAGGCAATGGCGAAAGGTAAGGTCGACTTCTTCAACGACACTGGCGGCTACGGTTTCATCTCTACTGACGACGCGGACGACGACGTGTTCTTCCACATGGAAGATGTTGGCGGTCCGGACCTCGAAGAGGGTCAGGAAATCGAGTTCGACATCGAGCAGGCCCCCAAGGGCCCCCGCGCGACGAACGTCACCCGCCTCTAAGCAGGTTTCCGTTCACCGCAGTACATTCACAGACTGACGAACTTTCTTCCGTTTTTCACACCCGCGAGCGGCGGCGCTCGGCGACCACGGCGAACCGGGCGAGCGGGACCCACACATGCGGAAGGGTTATCCGTTCGCAGGCACGTTGTACAGTCGCAATGGCGAAAGGTAAGGTCGACTTCTTCAACGACACTGGCGGCTACGGTTTCATCTCTACTGACGACGCGGACGACGACGTGTTCTTCCACATGGAAGATGTTGGCGGTCCGGACCTCGAAGAGGGTCAGGAAGTGGAGTTCGACATCGAACAGGCCCCCAAGGGCCCGCGCGCGACGAACGTCACGCGCCTGTAATTCGGTCTCCGAATTCAGAGACAGACGAATCGATTTCTGAGCGTTTTTTCACACACCCAGAGCCGCAGGGCCGCCGGGCGTGCGGCGTCGCCCCGGCGCGCGGGAGCCACCGTTCCGACCCGCGACCCAGAAGGCTCTTATCCCTCGGTAGTTGTGCATCAAACGAACAACAATGTCCGACGACGGGGAGCTAGAACCACCCGCGGGAATGGACGACACCCACATCGGAGCGGGCGTCTTCGACGAGACGATGGGGCCGGGGTCGTCGTTTGCGCACCTCTATCGGGGAGAGATACACCGGATGAAGTCGTGGCGGGAGCGGCTGGACCGGACCAGCAACTGGGCGATTACGCTGATGGCCGGGATTCTGACGTGGTCGTTTTCCGCACAAACGCACCCGCACTACCTCATCCTTCTCGGGGTGGTGACGCTGAGCATCTTCCTCAGTATCGAGGCGCGTCGCTTCCGCGCGTACGACATCTGGCGCTCTCGGGTCCGGCTGATTCAGCAGAACGTCTGGGCGTACGCGCTCGACCCGGACGGCGGCGTTCTCGACGAGAACTGGCGGGAGAAGCTCGGCGAGGACTACCGCACCCCGAACATGAAGATACCCTACGAGGAGGCGCTGGCCCACCGGCTCCGCCGGGTGTACCTGCCGCTGTTCCTCGTGATGCTCGTCGCGTGGGTCATCCAACTCACGACGTACACGGAGGGCGCGACGCTCGTCGGGAGCGCCGGCATCGGCGGCATCCCCGGCAACATCATCGTCGCGTTCGTCGCCGGGTTCTACGCGACCCTGCTCGGCATCTCGTTCCGCCCGCGCGAGTGGCACGTCAACGGCGAACTCATCCCGAGCGACGTGACGGGGTGGGAGGAGTCGGAGTACGGCGGGTCGTAGCGCCGCAATTCGAAATGGTTTTTTCGCTCCTGCGCGTCTGTCGAATCGCGCCGCCTTAGCTCAGACTGGGAGAGCACTCGACTGAAGATCGAGCTGTCCCCGGTTCAAATCCGGGAGGCGGCATATTCTGAGATTCTGAGCGGAGCGAAGAATCGAAGAAACGACGCCGGACTGATTTGAACCAGCGAGCAACTCTCCGAGTCGCGAGTGAGGTTCAAATCCGGGAGGCGGTCCCATGTTAAGACCGAGAGTGACAGTTGAATCCCCGCCTACGCCCGCGCTTCGTCGAGCCACGCGGGTTCGTCGACGGTCGTCGAGCCGACGCCCGTGAGGGAGTACTCCCACGACCCGCTCACTTCGGTCCCGTCGTCCATCCGCCCCGAGAACGCCCACGATTCGTGGCGCGAGAGGCCGTCTCCGTCGACGAGGACGACGTACTCGAAGCTCGTGACCTCCAGGTTTCCGGGTTCGCCCTGCGCCGCGGCCGACCCGGCGAGAATCAGCGCCTCGTTGGCGGCCGACAGCTCGTAGCGCTCGACGGACGCGCCGTCGAACGTCTCGGTGCCGGCGAACGTGAGGTCGTCGTCAGCGCCGTACGCGCGGGCCTGCGAGAGCGCGATGGCGGTGGCGAGAACCTCCGTCGACCCCTCGTAGGAGGTGTAGGTGGCCTCGTCGCCGTCGCCGACCCGGACGTACGTCACGCCGTCAGCGACGAACTGCTCGACGGCCCCCGCGTCGGGTTGGCCGTCGGTCGTCGAGGTCGTGCGGGTGTACGACCGTTCGGCTTCGAGGTCGGCGGCGAACTCGCGGGTGACCGCGGTTTCGACGCCGTCCGCGTCGACGCCGGCGTACGACCAACTGACCGTGAAGCTCCCGGCGTCGCGGAGGAGGCGATCGGGGTCGTTCAACTCGAAGTCGTCGCCGTCGGTGGACCCGTCGACGGCCGCGCCGCCGCCGGTGGATTCGCCGGTATCGTCGGTCTGGGCGGCCGGCGCGACGTCCGCACCGCCGGCACACCCGGCGAGGAGCACGAGAACTGCGACAATCAGGACGGGAATACGCTCGGAGTACACGACGACCGTACGACGAGTGAAATCTTAAGTAGGCACCGCGAATCGCGTCGGTTCGGCGCTGTCGGCGGCGAGTACGGGTCAGCGAGCGAGCGCGCCGTTCAGGCCGTCACCGACGCCGACTCGGTCACGTCGCGGTGCGAGACCCGAACCTCGACGCCCGACGGGGTGACGGAGACGGTCACGTCGTCGACGGTGCGTTCGTATTCGGCCGTGTGGGCGCCGGACCGCGAGATGCGCAGGCGCTTCGAGAGGAGGCCGGCGTCCGCGAGCGGGTCGAGTTTTCGGTAGGTCGTCGAAAGCGGGAGGTCGCACGCCTCCGAGAGTTCGCTCGCCGAGCGGGCGACGCCGTCAGTCGCGTCGAGGATGCACCGGCAGTCGTCGTCTTCGAGAAGCGAGAACAGCGCGTCGACCTCGGCGTGGTCGTCGACGACGCGGGGTTCGGACGACGCGGTTGCAGAGCGGAAATCGAACGGGAGCGAAGCCTGACTCATACTTCTGTAGAATCGGCGAACGGGGACCAACGGACAACCCCGATAGCGTGGGACGTTTATATACTCCCGGCGGGCGGGGACGCGGCGGCCGCTAGCCCTCTTCGAGAATATCGCCGAGCAGTTTCGTCAGGGCGGCGGCGAGGTGTTCCGAGAACGTCGACTGGTTGATGCCGAGTTCCGCGGCGACCTCGGTCGCGTTGGCTCCGCGCGGGCGCTCGAAGTAGCCCATCCCGTAGGCGGTCTGGAGGACTTCGAGCTGGCGGGTGGTGAGCTTCCCGCGGTCGACGAAGACGCTGTCGCCGGGGGCGTCGCCGGTCGGCGAGCGCACGAGGCGCTTGATGTCGAGTCCCGGAAAGCGCTCGCGGAGTTCGCCGATTACGGCCTGGAGCTGTTCGTAGTCGGCGGCGTGGAAGACGAGCGTCAGGCTGCCGCGCTGGGCGAAGTAGCGGTCGACCGGACAGCCGAACTCGCCGAGGCACTCGCAGGGACAGCCGGCGCTCCCGTCGTGGGTGTAGCGGTAGAGATGCTTCGACCCGTAGGAGAAGATGGGTTCGAGCGCGGACGCCTCCGGCGGGTCGTCGGCCTCGACGACGAACTCGGAGACGCTGACGTCGCCGGGGGTCGAGACGACGCTGGTCGAGACGGAGTCGACGACGGAGTCCGTCGAGTGAGCGACCGAGGCGACGGGGCAGACCGACGGCGAGGCGAACTCGACCGTGGCGCGAATACCGGCTGGCATCGTGTTACGCGCGGGCGATTTGGGGGTCGCCGCGGGACGGGGCGACCGCCGCGACGAGGGCCGTCCCGGATGCGACGACAGCGGGCATTACTGTTCGGGCTCCGCGTCGTCCAGTTCGACGGCCCGGCCGCCCAGCGTCTCGGGGTCGAGTTCGAACAGTTGGATGTCGAGGTCGCGTTTCGTCTCGCCCCAGATTTCGAACAGCGGGCGCTTGGCCTTGCCGTACTGGACGATTCGTTCGACGGTCAGCTCGTCGGGGTCGACGCGTTCGAGCGTCCCCTCGGCGATGATGCTCCGATAGCTCCCGTCGTTCGACTCGTGGACGACGAGTCGCGCCCGCGGCGACGACGTGAGGAACTGCCGCTTTTCGCTTTCGGGCGTGGAGACGAGCCGAAGATAGAAGCGGCCGCTCTCGCCGTCGTAGCCGTAGGAGATGGGTATCGCGTATGGTTCGTCCGCCTTCGCGAGCGAGAGGACGCCCGTCTCGTGACGAGCGAGAACCCCGTGTATCTCGTCGGGCGAGAGTTCGGTCTGTTGGTCCAGAGACATCGGTTCGTACCACCAAACTCGTGGCCGACGTAATTACTGTTACTTCTCGGCGACGTCCGAGAGTACCCAGTCTGGCGAAACCGGGGGACTCGGTCGCGGCCGAGGGGCGCTCAAGCGGTCGAAAACGCGTCCGGCGTGAGCGCGGCGCTGCAGATGACACAGCCGTTTTCGAGGAGGGCGTCGCGCATGGAGTCGTTGACCAGCATGGACTCCGCACACTCCGGGCAGACGAATGTGTAGTCCGCGCTGTCGCTCATGTGGTTCGTAGTACGCGTGGCACACGTATATGTAGCCTACTGTTTTTCGAACGCCGAGCGCGCGCCGGGCCGCGCGCCGCGGCCGGACGCGACGACGGAGTGAGGCTCACGCGGGACATGGGTCGAAGGCGTCGGTCGAGGCGGGGCTTCCGCAGATGGGACAGCCGCGTTCGAGGACCGCCGCGCGCATCCCGCCGTTGACGGCGAACCCCTCGCCGCACTGCGGACACGTGAACTCGTAGTCGTCCGTCGGCGACATCGCGCTCATCAGTCCACCTCCGGCGAGGCGAGCGCCGTCTCCGTTCGCTCCGTCCGTGGGGTCGGGTCGACGCTCCGCGCCGCGGTCGGCGACGGCGAGGGCGTCGACGCTCTCGTCGCGGTCATCGCGACCGACCCTCCGCGCCGTCTTCGCCGCCGTCGGTGGCGACCTGCCGGAACGCGAGCGACACGCCCGCGTCGTCGAACGAAAACGAGAGCGTGTCGAAGTTGGTCGCGAACTCCCGCGGGTGGTGCGCCGCGGTCTGGATACGGAGTCGCTCGTCGAGGAGCGACGCCTCGGTGAGCCGGTCGAGCTTCCGGTAGACCGTCGACAGCGGCACGTCACAGAGTTCGGCGCACTCCTGTGCGGTCCGCGGGGCCTCGTCGCAGGCGGCGAGGATGCGCCGACTGTCGCCGTCGCTGAGCGCGGAGAGGGCGCTCGACGGGTCAGAGAGGACGTGGCTGCGGCGCGAGTTTCGGGTCAGCGACTGTTCGACGGCGGAGACGGATGACGCGTTCATACATCTATAGACAGCCGACAACGGGAGGTATCTCCTCCCGCGCTATCCGGGGAGGTTTAAGTACTCGGCCCGTCGCCGGCTTCGAGTTGCGCCAGTCTGCGGCGCACCGCGGGGTTCGAACTCGGCGCGAGGATGAAGTGGCCCGCGCCCATCGCGAGGCTCCGCAAGTACCAGTAGACGACGCGCTCGACCGGGCGGAACCGGCCGTCCGTCAGGGCGACCGCGCCGCGCCACGCGTTCCGTCGCCCCTCGCGGAGCGTGAAAAACGACAGCGCCTCGTCGAACCGCCCCAGCGACTCGTCGATGTCGGCGACGCCGTCGGCGTACCGCTCGGCGATGAGAGCCTGTTCCTCGTCGACGAGACGGCGGAGGACCCGATTTATCCGGCGGTGGTCGTCGTACTTCGCGGGGCGGTCGGGGTCGATGCCGACCTCGTGGAGCGCCAGCGCGAGGTCGTAGTTGACGTGCGCGTTGACGCCGAGCAACACGTCCTGCACGACGAGCGACTCCCCGGCGAGCGCCGTCTCGAAGGAGAGTCGCCACGGGTCGGGCACGTCGTCGTGGTCGCCGCGCTCGAAGGCGCGGAACGCCCGGCGGTAGTGGTCCGCGAAGGTGACGAGGTAGTCGGCGACCCACTCGGGGTCGGTGAATTTGTCGCCGCCGAGTCCGCGGTCGACCTCGGCGGTCACGCGGACGTAAATCGTCAGGAAGGCGGCGCGGCGGTCGCCGCGCTCGTACAGGAGCGATTCGAGCGCCGACAGGCGGTCGCGGGCGTCGGCCACGTCTCGGAACGGCGCGTCGACGAGGGCGAGAACCTCCGCGCTCGCGTCGCGGACGACGCCGGAGAGAGAGGGGTTCGGCGTCCGCACCGCGGCCGCGAGCTTCCTTCCCTCCTCGAACGTCGTCCGTCGCATAGGCTGCATTCTCAGACGGTCCCGGGTTCGATAACGATACCGGCGTTCGGGGGTCAACCCCGGCGTTCGAGGGTTGACCGCACCGGTGGCCGCGGCGGGTCACTCGATGGCGCGGCGCTCACGCGCGCCGGCGCTGGAGACCGGACCGAGCGTCGATACGAAGCTCCCACCCGAGGATGTCCTGCATCGGCTCCGTCTCCGAGAACAGGGTCGGGTACCACGCGTTGTCTTCGAGCACGTCGCGGACGCGGTCCCAGTCGCCGTCGTCGACCCGGCGGAGTTCGCCGTCGACGACGACGCTCTCCCACTCGTCCCGCGAAGGGGCGTTCCAGACGGCGAAGCTCGCGCGGGCGGTCCGCTCGGCGAACGCGGTCTTCTTCGATGACTCGCCGGGGCGGAGGAAAACAAAGTAGAGCCGCCCCCGGTCGGCGTCGTAGCCGAACGAGAGGGGAATCCCGTAGGCGACGCCGTCGTCCGCGAGCGAGAGGACGCCGACGCCCTCCTCGCGGAGCAGGCGGTCTATCTCCTCGGCCGGCATCTCGATTCGGTTGTGGTCGGCGAAACTCGGGGGCATGTGAGATATACGCACGGAGGCGACATAAGCCTGCCAGCGAATCGGAACGACCGGCGAGCGCCGCGGGCGACGCGCGACGCGGGGCTTATCCCCGACGACGACGAACCGCGGGACGACACCCGGATGACGGTGAACACACTCCACCGGCCGACGCACCGAGACGCCCTCGTCCACCTCGAAGCCGCCTTCGAGCGCGGCGACATGGTGACGATATTCGGTCGGTGTACGGTCGACTACGACGGCCGCGCGACGAGCGAACTCGGTCCCGGCGACCGCCTCGTGGTGCTGAAGCCGGACGGCTCGATTCTGGTCCACACCGACGAGAAGCGGACGCCCGTCAACTGGCAGCCGCCGGGATGCACCCATTCCGCGAGCGTCCGCGACGGCCGGCTCCGGGTCCGAAGCACGCGCACGAGCCCCGACGAGCGACTCGACGTGCAGTTCGAGCGCGTCGAGCAGTGTTCGGCCTACGCCGTCAACGACCGCAGCGACCTCGAACTCGTCGGCAGCGAGGAGGACCTGCGCCAGCACATCCTCTCGGACCCCGACGTCCTCGAAGCGGGCTTCGAGCCGCTCGAAACCGAGCGGCAGAGCGACGCGGGCGCTATCGACATCTTCGGCGAGGACGCCGACGGCGTCGCGGTCGTCGTGGAGTTGAAGCGCCGGCGCGTCGGCCCCTCGGCGGCGAGTCAGCTTCGCCGGTACGTGGACGCGCTCCACCGCGAGTTCGGCGACGACGAGCCGGTTCGCGGCGTGCTCGTCGCCCCCTCGGTCACGGAGCGAGCCGCCGACATGCTCGACCGCGAGGGGCTGGAGTTCGTCGCGCTCGACCCCGAGACGGGCGAGCCGCCGGCCGAGGAGGACGACGGCGAGAGCCGGGACGAAAGAGAAACAGCAGACGGCGACGGCGATGGCGACACCGACGACGGCGACGACGCCTAATCAGTCCAGCCCGGCGGCGGCGACGAAGTTCTCGACGGTTCGGTCGGCCGTCACGCCGCCGAAGTCGCGGTCGGCGTCGCTTTCGGGCCAGCCGAAGTCGTCGGCGACGCGGTCGAGGAGGGCGGCCGTGAACTCGGGGTGGTACTGGACCGTCCAGACGGGCGCGTCCTCGTGGCGCGTGGCGAGGTGGTCGTAGTAGTCCGCGGCGGCGACGGTCTCCATGCGGTCGCCGGGGGCGACGACGTAGTCGCCGTGGACCATCGGGATGCGCCCGGAGACGCCCTCGAACAGGGGGTCGTCGCCGAGGTCGACGTCGGCGATGCCGCGGCGCTGGTCGCCGGCTTCGACGGTGCCGCCGAGGGCGTCGTTGACGAGTTGGTGACCGAAGCAGACGCCGAGCGTGGGCAGTTCGCGGGCGACGAGGTCGCGGGCGAGCAGGCGCGCGTCGTCGAGCCACGGCCGCCCGTCGGTCTCGTAGACGCCCGCGGTGCTCCCGGTGAGGACGACGGCGTCGACGTCCGAGAGCGTCGGGAGACCGTCGTCGGGAAGCGAGTGAACGGTCCCCTCGCGGCCGTCGAGCGCGAGGTCGGCGAGCGCGTCGGTGAAGTACGCGGGGCCGTTCGCGGGCATACAGTCGCAGACGAGCAACATGGTCCGAATCGTGACGGTGGCGGCGCATAAGCGTGTCTCCCGGCGGGGACGGGCGGCCCGTCCGCCACCGGCGCTCGGCGCTGCTCGACTACGGTTCGGCGGCCCATCGCGGCGAACCGGCGTGCGAGCCCCTGACACGACCGCGGCGGGCGAATGAAGCTTCGAAGCGTTTTTAGCCCGCCTGACCCTTCGGTTTCACAAGTAACCATGTCAGACAAACCCGCCTCTATGTACCGGGAGATTACGAACCCGGCGTACACCCGACGCGAGTACATCACGGGCATCCCCGGTTCGAAGATCGCACAGCACAACATGGGCGACCTGCAGGCCGACCCCGAGGACTACCCCGTCCAGATCAGCCTGAAGGTCGAAGAGGAAGTGCAGATTCGCCACGGTTCGCTCGAATCCGCGCGTCTGTCTGCCAACCGCCTCATGCTCAAGCACGCGGGCGAAAAGCAGTACAAGATGATTCTGCGCAAGTTCCCGCACCACGTCATCCGCGAGAACAAGCAGGCGACCGGCGCGGGTGCGGACCGCGTCTCCGACGGGATGCGCCAGTCGTTCGGGAAGGTCGTCGGGACCGCCGCTCGCATCCCCAAGGGCGAGACCGTGTTCACCATCTACTGCGACGTCGAGGACGCGGAGACGGCGAAGGACGCCTTCCGCCGCGCGTACAACAAGATGTCGCCGCCGTGCCGCATCGTCGTCGACCGCGGCGAAGAACTGCTCGTCGCGTAAGTTCGCGTCTGCGCGCCGGCGCGTGCTCGGAACGCGCCTCGCCTCGAACCCACCATTTTTGCCCCGGGACCCCGCCTCGTAGCGTATGCTTCGGTTGGCGGTCACCACCTCCAGCGAGACGTTCGAGCGAATGCGCGGCCCGCTCGGCGACCGCGGCATCGACGTGGGACACCTCCCCGCCGAGGGGTTCGCGCTCGACCTCTCGACGCCGCCGGCCGAGCCGTTCGACGTCGGCTTCGTCTATCCCTCCCGCCCGATGGAGGGCGGCGTCGTCACCGCCAGACACGACCTCCCGTGGGTGAACACGCGCGAGGACGTCCTCACCTCGCGGAACAAGGCGGGCGTCATCGCGGCGCTCGAACGCGCCGGCCTGCCGGTCCCGCGGAGCGTCTGCGTCTCGAACCCGGCCGACGAGTCCGACCTGCTCGACGCCGTCGAATCCGCGGACCTCGACTATCCCGTGGTCGTCAAGCCGAACTCCACGACCCGGGGCGTCGGCATCGCCAAGGCCCACGACCCGGACTCCCTTTCGGGCCACGCGGACGTGCTGAGCCTCGTCCACGACTTCCGAGCGACCGGCGACAAGTCCTTCCTGATTCAGGAGTGGCTCCCGGACGCGCGAGACTACCGGGCGATGGTGCTCGACGGCGAGGTCGTCGGCGCGGTGGAGCGCCGCCTGTCCGACGGCGCGCGCGACGGCGGGCGCTGGAAGCACAACGTCCACCGCGGCGCGGAGGCGGTCGGCGTGGCCCTCCCGAAGCGACACCGCGACCTCGCCGAGGCGGTCGCCGAGGAGTTGGGCATCCGCTATCTCGGCGTGGACCTGCTCGAATCCGACGGACGGGTCGTCGTCTCGGAGACGAACGCGCGGCCGACCATCGACGACGACGCGAAGTACGACGACGGCTTTTTCGACCGACTGGCGGCGCTCGTCGAGCGGGTCGCAAAGAAATCCTGAGCGGGCCGCGGCGAAGTCGAGTCGTTACTCGACGTCGATGGCGGCGGAGTCCTCGGCGCGGTCGAACGTGACCTGCAGGACGCCGTTGTTGAAGGTGGCCGACGCGGAGTGTTCGTCGACGCGGGCCGGGAGGCGGATGCGTTCGTCGTACTCGCGGCGGTCACCGGCGGCGCTGATAGTCAGCGTCTCACCGTCGCACTTGAGGTCGATGGCGTCTTTGTCGACGCCCGGGAGGTCCGCGACGAGTCGGAGTGTAGAGCCCTCATCGTACACGTCGATGTGGGTCTCGGAGGCGAATCCGGCGTCGCCTCCGGTCATGTCGTTCATCATCCGTTCGATTTCGTCGAAGATGTTGTCGAACGGGTCGTCGCGGTCGTCTCTGACCATGAGGGCCGCTATGAAATCGGAGGATAAAACGTTTCTGCCTGTGACAGTCACCTGCCAGCGAATCGCCAGAATTCGGCCGCGAGCGCCCGTCTACAACCCGACCGCTCGACCCACCGGTTAGCGTATCAATCTCCGCACGTGTCTGATCGATCCTGTTCGTTTCTGTCGGGATTGTGATTGTGAATGAAAGGTAACGTTCGATTCAGTCGGATTTACCGAAACAGATATACTCTTGCGCCCGGCATATCAATACGGATACTACTCGAACATGAGTGAAAAATCCTACCTCAGCGCGGGCGAGAACGTGGACGAATCGGACGTGGTGCGGGTGGCACTCAACGGCTTCGGCCGCATCGGCCGGAACATCTTCCGTGCCGTCCTCGACAACCCGAAGGTCGAACTGGTCGCCATCAACGACGTCATGGACTTCGACGACATGGCGTACCTCGCGAAGTACGACTCCGTCATGGGCCGACTCGACGGCGTCGAGCGCGACGGCGACTCGCTTTCCATCGGCGGCACCTCGGTGGGCCTCTACAACGTCCAGTCCCCCGCGGAGCTTCCGTGGGGCGAACTCGACGTGGACGTGGCGCTCGAATGTACGGGCATCTTCCGCACGAAGGAAGACGCCTCCGCACACCTCGAAGCGGGCGCGGACAAGGTCGTCATCTCCGCGCCGCCGAAGGGCGACGAGCCGGTCAAGCAGATCGTCTACGGCGTCAACCACGACGAGTACGACGGCGAGGACGTCGTCTCGAACGCCTCCTGTACGACCAACTCCGTCACGCCGGTCGCGAAGGTGCTCGACGAGGAGTTCGGCATCGAGAACGGTCTCCTGACGACCGTCCACGCCTACACGGGCAGCCAGAACCTCATCGACAGCCCCCACGCGAAGCAGCGCCGCGGGCGCGCCGCCGCCGAGAACATCGTCCCGACGACGACCGGCGCGGCGCAGGCGGCCACCCAGATTCTGCCCCAGCTCGACGGCAAGCTCGACGGCATGGCGATTCGAGTCCCCGTGCCGAACGGCTCGCTCACCGAGCTCGTCGTCCGCCTCGAAGACAAGCCCTCGGTCGAGGAGATCAACGACGCCTTCCGCGCCGCGGCCGACTCCGGCCCGCTCGCGGGCGTCCTCGGCTACACCGACGACGAGGTCACCTCGCGTGACATCCTCGGCCTGCCGTTCTCCAGCACCGTCGACCTCAACACGACCAACCAGGTCAACGACGGCGGCCTCTACAAGATTCTGACGTGGTACGACAACGAGTACGGGTTCTCCAACCGGATGCTCGACGTCGCCCACTTCGTCACGCACCAGTAGACACCGCCGCCGCGAATCGCCCGCGATTTCAGCGCGAGCTACCCACCACTAAGTAATCCCTCCACGTTCTTCCACCCGATGTTCAAGACCCTCGACGACCTCGACCCGGAGCAGCGCGTACTCGTCCGACTCGACCTCAATTCGCCGGTCGAAGACGGCGAGGTCCAAGACAACCGACGGTTCGACCGCCACGCGGAGACCGTCCGCGAGCTCGCCGAGGCCGGCCACCGCGTCGTCCTCATGGCCCACCAGGGCCGCCCCGGCGGCGACGACTTCGTCTCGCTCGAACAGCACGCCGACATCCTCGCGAGCCACATCGACCGCGACGTGGGATTCGTCGCCGATACGTATGGTGAGGACGCTATCGCCGCCATCGACGCGCTCGAAGCGGGCGAGGTGCTCCTCCTCGAAAACACGCGGATGTGCGACGAGGAGCTTCCCGAGGAGGACCCCGAAGTCAAGGCCGACACCGAGTTCGTCCGGACCCTCGCCGAGCACGTCGACGCCTACGTCAACGACGCCTACTCGGCGGCCCACCGCTCGCACGCCTCGCTGGTCGGCTTCCCGCTCGTGTTACCCGCCTACGCGGGCCGCGTGATGCAGACCGAGTACGAGGCGAACTCCTCTATCGCCACCCGCGAGTTCGACGGGCAGGTGACGATGGTCGTCGGCGGGACGAAAGCCACCGACGTCATCGACGTGATGAACAACCTCGGCGACAAGGTCGACCAGTTCCTCCTCGGCGGTATCGCGGGTGAGCTGTTCCTCCGCGCCGCCGGCAACGACGTCGGCTTCGACCTCGAAGGGATGGACTTCTTCGACGACCAGTGGGAGGAAAACCGCGAGACCATCGAGTCGCTTCTCGACGAGCGCGGCGACCAGATTAAGCTCGCGGTCGACCTCGCCTACGAGAACGAGACCGACGACCGCGGCGAGATCGCGGTCGCCAACATCACCGAGAAGGACCGCGCGTACCTCGACGTGGGCTCGATGACGGTCGACGAGTACGACCCCATCATCCGCGACTCCGAGGCCGTCTTCGTGAAGGGCGCGCTCGGCCTGTTCGAAGACGAGCGCTTCGCGGTCGGCACGACCGGCGTCCTCCGCGCCATCGCCGAGACCGACTGCTTTTCGGTCGTCGGCGGCGGCGACACCTCCCGCGCCATCGAGATGTACGGCATGGACGAGTCCGACTTCGGCCACGTCTCCATCGCCGGCGGCGCGTACATCCGCGCGCTGACCGGCGCGCCGCTCGCCGGCGTCGAGGCGCTGAAGCAGGACTAAACGCGCGTAGCGTCACCCGTCTCTCTTCTCGGCGAACGCGCCGGCCGCGCCGTCGACGAGAATCGTGACGCCGCCCGCGAAGACCAACAGCGTGAGGAGTCCGCCGACGGCGTTGTCGTCGGGGAAGTCCCCCGAGGCGCGAACCGCCAGCGTCCACCCGGCGCTGAACGCCGCGTAGCCCGCCATCGCCGCGCCGATGGCGACGTTCGTTCCGCCGCCGAGCGTCACGCTGAGCGCCGACGACCCGACTTCCCCGGTATCGTCGGCGGCGGTCTCGGCGGAGCCGCCCGTCTCGCCCGCGTCGCCGTCGGAGTCGTCGCGTTCTGACACGTCCCGAACGGGGACCACGCGGGACATAAGTGTCACCCAACGTTGATAGCCGACGCCGCCGAAGCGACGCGCATGAAACTCGGCGTCGTCTCCGACACGCACGACAACCTCGACTACGTCGAAGCCGCGGTCTCGCACTTCGAATCGGAGGGCGTGGACGCGGTCGTCCACTGCGGCGACATCGTCGCCCCCTTCTCGGCCGCGCCGTTCGACGCGGACTTCGACTTCCACGCCGTCCGCGGCAACAACGACGGCGAGTGGGCGCTCCGCGAGGCGGTCGAGTCGTTCGGCACCTACCACGACGACTTCGCGCACTTGACGCTCGACGGCCAAGAGATAGCGGTCTACCACGGCACCGAGGCCGGGCTGGTCGACGCGCTCGTCGAGTCCGAGACGTACGACTTCGTCCTGCGCGGCCACACCCACGAGCGGGTGGTCGAACACCGCGGGAAGACGACGCACGTCAACCCCGGCGGCCTGCCGATTCCCGGCGCGGACGACGAGTTCCACGTCGCGGTCGTGGACCTCGACACCGGGAACGTCGCGTCGCGGTCGCTCTGAGGGAGCGAAGCGAGTGGGTGGAAAAGTCGTGGACGCACTACACTGTCCCGAACCGTCCCGTACTGCACCGAACCGCATCGAATCGAACCGCACCGAACTGAGCAGGCGATTCGCCGATTAGTCGTCGGCGAACTCCGCGCGCGCCTGCTCAGCGAATCCGGACGGGCTACCGGAGATGCCGATACCGAGCGTCTGGTCCGTGAGTTCCATGCTCGTCTGCTGGTCTTCGGTGTCGAACATCGCGCGGATGGCGTCGACGTTCTCGGGAATCACGTCGGACTGCTGGTGGATGGCCTGGAACAGGTAGAGGTCCCGGCCGTTGACGCCGATGGACTCGCCCCACACGCAGTTTTCCCACATGTCGCCGCGCGGGCGGCCCGCGTCGAGCGCGAAGTCCATGAGTTTGCCCGCGCCGTCGATGCCCATCCCCTCCGGGATGACGTAGACGCGGTTCTCGCCTTCGAGCAGTTGGCGGACGTGCGCGCCGGTCACGTCGTCTTCGAGCGTGACGTTGAGCGCGTGGACGTGCATCAGCGTCGCCGGCACCTTCAGCCCGAGCGTGTCGATTTCGAGGTCCGGGAAGATGGTCTTCACGTCGGGGCCGTGGTGAGAAGGAATCTTGATGGGGTTCGGGAGGATGTCGTTTATCGGCCCGCGGGAGTTCTGACCGGGGTCGCCGCCGCGGCGGACGAGCGTCGCCCGGACCTTCTCGACGCCGTACTCGGCTTCGAGCGGCGCGATGATGCGCGACAGTCCCGTCGTGTTACAGGAGACGACGCGGACGTAGTCGGCGTCGGTGGCGGCGTCGAAGTTGGCCCGCGCGTTGAAGCTCACGTCGGCCACGTCGGCGTCCTCGCCGCCCTGGAAGATGGCGGGCGTGTGGTGGGTCTCGTACAGTTCGCGGTTCTCCGCGCCGATGCCGGACGGCGTGCAGTCGACGATGATGTCCGCCTTGGCAACCAGTTCGTCCACCTCGCCGGCGAGGTCGACGCCGGCTTCGGAAAACAGCGGCGAGCGTTCCGGAATCGCGGCGTACATCGGGTAGCCGCGTTCGCCCGCGGTGTGCGCCTCGAAGTTGGGTTGGGTCTTGGCCACGCCGATGAGTTCCATGTCGGGCTGCGCGTGGACCGCGTCGGCGACGCGCTTGCCGATAGTGCCGTAGCCGTTGACACCCACTCGTATCATGGGAGACAAACGACCGGGGCCGACTATAGTTATTTCGATGGTTAATACTTAGAAATTAACTCTCGGGCGAGTGAGTCCCTCGATTACCTCCGAGGCGAGTGAAACCCTCGATTCGGGGCGGGAGAGGCCAGAACCGAACGGGGGGAACGGGATGGGAACGCCTAACAGCGCCGGCGGCGCAGGTGTGAACATGCCCGAATCCGACGCAGACCTCCGCGCCGCCAGCGAGACGGCGGTCCGCCAGTGTCTCGACCTCCAACCCGACGAGTCGCTCGTCGTCGTCACCGACGACAAGCGCGAGCGCATCGGCGAGGCGCTCTACGAGGTCGCGAGCGAGGTGACCGACGACGCCGCAATCGTCCGCTACCCGCCGGGGAACCAACACGGCGAGGAGCCGCCCGCGCCGGTCGCCGCCGCGATGCGGGCCTGCGACGCCTTCCTCGCGCCGACGACGAAGAGCCTGAGCCACACCCGCGCCCGCGGCGACGCCTGCGACGCCGGCGCTCGCGGCGCGACCCTCCCCGGCATCACCGAGGAGGTGTTCGTCACCGGCCTCGACGCCGACTACGACGCCATCTACGACCACAGCGCGGCGATGCTCGACGCCGTCGGCGACGCCGACGAACTGCGCGTCACGACCGAGAAGGGCACGGACATCACGTTCGTCCGCGGCGACCGCGAGTGGCTCGCCGACACCGGCGCAATCGCGGAGGCCGGCTCGTTCTCGAACCTCCCCGCGGGCGAAATCTTCCTCAGCCCCGCGTCCGCGACGGGCACCTACGTCGTCGACGGGACGATGATGCCCCACGGCCTCCTCGACGAGGGACAGGAGCTCCGCTTCGAGGTCGAAGACGGCTCCGTCACCGAGATTTCCGACGACGACATCCGCGAGCAGGTCGAGGCCGCGGCCGAGGAGGTCGGCGACGACGCCTACAACCTCGCCGAAATCGGCATCGGCACCAACGTCGGCGTGACCGACCTCGTCGGCTCCGTCCTGCTCGACGAGAAGGCCGCGGGCACGGTCCACATCGCCATCGGCGACGACGCCGGCATCGGCGGCGACACGGACGCGCCGCTCCACCTCGACGGTATCATCCGCGAGCCGACGGTGTACGCCGACGGCGAGGAAGTCGACCTGCCGCAGCCCTGAGCGGGCGCACGCCGCGACCGCGGCCGGCCGTTCGGTTCGCCGAGCGAGCGTCCTGCCACCGACTCCCACGCCGAAACGGAGAAAGGCGGCTTTTTACGGCCTGATGGGCTAGCGACCCGTATGAGCCTACCCGACGCCGGCGAGCGCGTCCCCCTCTCCTGTCCGACGTGTTCGCCCGACGAACCCACCGTCCACGAGGTGCTGAAGCCCGGCGGTCACTCGACCGTCCGGTGTACCGAATGCGGCCACGTCCACAAGGAGAAAGTCGAGATTCCCGACGAGACCGAGATGAACGTCGTCGTCTCGCAGGACGGCGACTCCGTCTCGACCGAGGTGCCCGTGCCGGTCGGCGCGACCATCGAGGTCGGCGACGAGTTCATCGTCGACACGCCCGAGGCGATTCAGCTCGTGCGCATCACGGGCATCGAGGTCGGCCCCGAACAGCGCGCCGACGAGGCCGAAGTCGCGGACGTGAAGACCGTCTGGACCCGCGTCGTCGACAACGTCGCGGTCAACGTCACCATCCACCCGAAGGACGGCAAGCGCGAGGACACCCGGAGCGTCACCGTCAACGTCCCCGGCGACTACGAGTTCGTCGTCGGCGAGACGGAGGCGTTCGGCGACGAGGAGGTCGAAATCGAAGGCCTCGTCGTCCGCTCGGACGCCCCCGAGTACCGCCACGGCAAGCTCGACCACCCCGGCGACATGGTGTACGCGAAGGACGCGAAGCGCGTCTACGCCCGCGACCAGACCTCGACCGCGTGGTCGGCCTGGTAAGGCGGAGCCGACGCCGAACCGCCGCCGACGGGCCGCCCCGCCCGCCCAACGCACGACCTTTTGTTTTCCGCCCCGTCGATGCGACCATGCCTACCCGCGACCGGTCGCAGTCGTCGGTCGAATCGCTCGCGCTCCTGTGGGCCGCCCGCGAGAGCGGCGTCATCGACGCGCTCACGACGAGCGCCGGCACCGCCGAGGCGGTGGCCGAGACCGCCGGTATCGACTCCCGAGCCGCCCGAATCATCGTCGAGGCGCTGGCCGCGATGGGCTTCATCAAGCGCGTCGGCGACGAGTACGAGATAACCAACCGCGCGCTCGGCTTCCTCGCCAAGCGCGACGTGCGCTCCATCGGCCGCCTCCCGCACGCGCTCGACCGCTTTTCGCTCTACGCCGACCTCCCGAGGACGATGGCGACCGGCGAGTCGCCCGCGTTCCCGGACGACTGGCTTCGGAACCGACTCGGCGCGCACGACGCCACCGAGGAACCGGTCGTCCGGGCCTGCGTCACCGCCGCGGTCCGCGAGGCCCCCGACGCGACGCGCGTCCTCGACCTCGGCGGCGCGTCGGGCGTCTTCGCCCGGGAATTTCTCGCCCGCGGCCGCGACGTGACGCTCGTCGACGACGCGGAGACCGTCGAGGTCGTCCGACCGCTCCTCTCGCGCGCCGGCGTGGACCTCGTCGCGGGCGACCCGACCGACCCGCCGGCGTCGGGGTTCAAGCTGGTCTTCGCCGGCGACGCCTTCGCCGGGCGCGACCCGGCCGAATCTCGGACCCTCGTCTCGGGCGCGTACGACGCCCTCGAACCCGGCGGGTCGGCGGTGTTCATCGACAGCCTGCACGGCCGGTGTTCGACCGATGCGACGGCCGGGCGAGCGGTGGACGCGCTCGCGACCGGCCGCGGCGACCTCTACGACGAGGCGACGGTTCGCTCGTGGGTCGAATCGGCCGGATTCGGCGGCTGTGCGGTCCGAGACGTGCCGGGGACCGACCTGCAGGCGGTCGTCGGCGAGCGTGCGGTTGATTAGGACCGACCTCCGAGGTCGACCATGGACAACTCGGTGCTGCGCGACGACATGGTCGACGGCCTGGAGCACTCGCTGGAGTCGCTCCCGGAGGCCGTCTCCATCGCCATGCGCGGCGTCCCGCGACACGAGTTCGTCACCGACTCGCCGTATCAGAACCGCCCGACGGAGCACCGCGACACGAACACGACCATCCTCGCGCCGACGACGGTCGCGCGCCTGCTCTCCGCGCTCGACCCCCGGCCGGACGACGAGGTGCTCGTCGTCGGCGCGGGCGTCGGCTACACCGCCGCGGTCCTCGCCGAAATCGTCGGCGACGCGCACGTCCACGCCGTCGACATCACGCGCTCGCTCGTCTACGAGGCGCGCGAGAACCTCCAGCGCGCCGGCTACGGCGGCGTCCTCGTGGACTGCCGCGACGGCGCGGAGGGGCTGGCCGACTACGCGCCCTTCGACCGCATCCTCGTCGAGGCCTCGGCGGTCCGCCCGCCCGCCCGACTCCTCGCGCAACTCGCCGACGGCGGCCGACTCGTCATGCCGAGAGGCGTCGGCGAGCAGACGCTCGTCGCCGTCGAGGACGGCGAGGTGGCCGAGTCGTTCGGCCCGCTGTCGTTCAAACCGCTGCTCGTGGACGGCGAGCAGACCGGGAGCATCGTCAGAAACCGGACGCGACGCGAGGACCCCGAGTACGAGGGCCGGGGGTGGCACGCCGGCCACGGCTGGGAACAGGACTGGATAGACTGGGGCGGCCGCGGGTAGCCGACGCGAGAGCGCGGGCGGGTCGACGCGTCGGCCGACGAGACAGTCACGCTTCTCCGGGCGCGAGAACCACCAATCCACGATTTAGCCGCCGAGCGCGTAGCTAGGACCGGTGAATCAACCATGGAGAAGAACGTCGGCGGTTACGACCGCATCGCGCGCGCCGTCCTCGGGCCGGTACTGATTATCGTCGGGGCGGCGGGTCTCGCGGGCTTCCTGACCATCGCGGCCGGAACCCTCGGACTCGTCGTCGCCGTCGCGGCGCTCCTCGTCGGAGCGGTCCTCGCGACCACGGCGGTCACCCAGAAATGCCCGCTCAACGACCTGCTGGGCTTCAACACCTACGAGGGCGCGAAGACGACCGATACCGAGACCGAATCCGCGGGCAAACCCCGCGCGCAGTGAGCGTTTCTTTGAGTCGCAGTCGAGACCGGCCGCCCCGGAGAGCGGTGATACTGACACCAAATTATCAAAACAGATAGCTCGCGGGAAACAGCTTTTGCATCGCTCCAGAGACCGGAAGTAGCGATGACGCCACCCATCCCGACGCGGAAACGGCTCCCGGACGACCTGCTCGAACGGGCCAACTGGGTCGGGTGGCGAATGCGGCGGTGTGACGGCGGGGAGAGGGCGGTCCCGTGCGACGCGACCGGCGGCCCCGCGTCCGTGACCGACGCCTCGACGTGGGCGACGTTCGACGAAGCGCTCGCGCGCGTTCGGGACGGCCCCGCCGACGGCGTGGGCTACGTCTTCACCGACGACGACCCGTTCGTCGGTATCACGCTCGATAGGTGCCGCGACGGCGAGACCGGCGCGACCGAGGGCTGGGCGCGGGCGCTCGTCGACCGACTCGGCTCCTACGCGGAGGTCCGCCCCTCGGGGACGGGCCTGCAGGTAATCGTCCGCGGGACGCTCCCCGCGGGACGTACCCGAGCCGAAGCCCTCGAACTCTCGGACGGCGCGCGGTTCCGCCCCGTGACCGGCGACCGCGTCGACGGCGCGCCCGCGGCGATTGCAGAGCGGAGCGACGCGCTCGCTGCGGTTCACGGGGCCTACGTCGAAGTCGACCCGGAGCCGCCGACGGTGACGCCGGTCGAGTCGGTCAACGCACTCGACTCGACCAACCCAGACGCGCCGAGCGCGGGGCGAGCCCCCGCCGACGCCCGCCTCGACGAGATGAGCGGTCCGGGTAACGACCTCGACGACGACGAGATAGTCGACCGCGCCTCGACCGCCGTGAACCGCGTGACGTTCACCCACCTGTGGCGCGGTGACGCGAGCGACTACGACGACCGCGACGAGGCGGACGCGGCGCTGTGTTCCATCCTCGCGTTCTGGACGGCCGGCGACGCGCGACAGATGTGTCGCCTGTTTCGGGACTCCGGGCTCTTTCGGCCGAAGTGGGACGAGGTCGCGTACGCCGACGGGTCGACCTACGGCGCGAAGACGGTCCAGCGAGCGATTCGGGAGACGAGCGAGTTCTACGACCCGTCGGGCTGGTCCAGCGCGGTCCGTCGGTCGTCCACGCCGTCGGACGACGGCCGGCGGCGTGGCGGACGCGACGAGGACGACGCGGCGACCGACCCGGGAGGACGGCCGGCGACACCCACCGACGCGTCGCCGATTGGCGAGCGCGGGGCGTTCGATCGGTTCGACGAACTCCGGGCGTGGCTCGACGACGTCGTCGCCGAAAACGAGCGGCTCCGCGGCGAACTCGACGCGGAGCGGGAGCGACGGCGCGACCTCGAAGCGCGGGTGAGCGACGGCGGAGACGAAGGCGGCGACGGGGGCGGAGAGCGAGACGAACGCGCGGGGCGCGGCTGGTCGTTGTTCGGCTGGTTCCGGCCGTGACCGCCGCTATCTCGGCTGTGTACTGAGCGAGTTCACGATTTGAGTCCGCTCCCGGTGAGCGGCACGACCACGTCGGCGTCGCGGTCGAGGACGCCCGAGAGACGCAGTTCGCGGAGCGCCGCGGGCGCGACGGCGCAGGTCGGCTCCGTGTAGAAGCCGTGGCGGTGGAGTCTGTCGAGTTCGTCTTCGACCGCGTCGGCCGACAGCGCGATGGCGTCGCCGCCGGTGTCGTCCAGCGCCTCGTGAATCTCGGCCTCGCGGACGGGGTCGAGAATCTGGATGCCGTCGGCGACGTCGTTGGTCTCGTCGGCCGTGTGGTGGCGGGCGTCGGCGATGGGCGAGTAGCCGGCGGCCTGCGCGCCGTACAGTTCGGGCATCCGGTCGGTCCACCCCGCCTCGTAGAGCGCGCGGAAGCCGCGGTACGCGCCGAGGAAGAGCGTCCCGTGGCCCAGCGGCGTGACGACCGCGTCGGGGACCGTCCAGTCGCGCTGGGCGGCGATTTCGTAGGCGACGGTGGCCGTCCCCGCGAAGAACGCGGGGTTCCACGCGTGGCTCGCGTACCACGCGTCGTCGGCCTCGACTGCCTCGACGCAGGCGTCGGTCACGGCCTGTCTGGAGCCCTCGATTCGGACCGGCTTCGCCCCGGCGCGCTCGATGGCGCGGAGCTTCGAGGGCTTGACCGACGCGGGCACGTAGATTTCGGCGTCGATGCCGGCGCGAGCGGCGTAGGTGGCGACGGCGGCCCCCGCGTTGCCCGACGAGTCCTCGACGACGCGCTCGACGCCGAGTTCGGACGCGAGAGAGAGCATCGTCGTCGCGCCGCGGTCCTTGAACGAACCGGAGGGAAAAACGTACTCCAGCTTGAACGAGGCCTCCCACTCCGCGGCGTCGACGAGGGGCGTCATCCCCTCGCCGAGGCTGGCGTGCGGCTCCGTGGGGAGGAACTCGTCGAACGCCCAGAGGCCGTCGCGGTAGTCGAGGTCGGCGTCGGCGGGGGCGGCCGCCGACGGCGACGGGTCGGCCGCGAAGTCCAGCGGCTCGCCGCAGACACAGCGCCAGCGCCACGCGTCGTAGGTCTCGCCGCAGGCGTCGCACGCGAGTCGGAGCCGGGTCGGGAGTTCGGGTGATGTCGTCATGAACGTGGGTGGGTGAGTCGAGTGGGATAGGGTCGAGTGGAGTGGAATGGAGCCGGTGTCAGTACGTGTCGAGGTCGATACCGACGGAGCAGACGTACTCGCCGGAGGCGACCTGCGGGAGGCGTCGCGCCCGCCAGAAGAGGCCGTCGTGGTCGGCGGTGACGCGGGCTTTGAGCGTGCCGAACACGTCGGTCACCTCGAACACCACGTCGCCGGCGGAGACGCGCTCCCCGAGGTCGCGCTTGAACCGGACGAGCCCGCCGACCGGCGAGCCGTACTGGTCGAAGCCGCGGGCGCGGGTCTGGGCTTCGAGCTCCGCGTCGCCGTCGAGGAAGTCGTAGCCGCGGAGGACGTTGTAGACGCCGCGGACGCCCTTCTCGATGCTCTCTTCGTCCCAGCCGACGCAGCCGCCGAGTTCGGGGTCGATAGTCGGAATCCCGGCGTCGGGGGCGGCGCGGGCGAGTTGGCCGTCGGGCCCCTTCTGGTCGAGGACGTAGCCGCAGCCGAACGTCTTGGCGAGCCGGAGGCACTTCGCGTGCATCCGGTGGTGGCGGCCGCAGCGGACGCGGACCTCGTCTATCATCCGGCTCGTCGAGCCCTGATGGAGGTCGACGATGAGGTCGGCGTCGCGGGCGGCGGCGAACGTCGCGGCCGCGATGCGCTCCGAGGAGGTGCCGCGCTCGTCGCCGGGGTACGCCCGGTTCATCTTCGTGTCGTCTATCGGGTTCCGGTGCTGCGCGACCTGAAAGGCGTGGTAGTTGACGATGCCGACGACGAGAATCGTCCCGGAAATCTCCGCGGGGTCGAGCTGCGGGACGACCCGCTGGATGACGCCGACGCCGTTGAGTTCGTCTCCGTCCGAGGCCGCCTGCATGTAGAGCGTCTTGCCCGACGACGCACCGTTGATGACGGCGACGGGCAGGCCGACGCTCCCGCCGTCGCGGGACTCGCCGACTTCGAGGCGGCCCACGTCCATCTCCCCGGGGGCCGCGCTCGCCGTTCCCAAGGTAATCATACCGCCAACCTCGGACCCACCTCCCTTTAGGGGTTCGGTCCGCTGAGGTCCCCCGAGGAAAGCGTTGCCGCTATGGTCTCGCGGCCGCAACCGGCGACCGTGACAGACGACGTTCCCGAACGGCCGCCGACGGGTGGACTGGTGCAGGCGCTGGACGTGCCCCGAAACGCCGCTATCGGGGCGGCCGTCGGCCTCGCGTTGGCCGTCGTCGCCTACCTGTTTCGGGTCCTCGAACTGTTCGGCCCCTTCGCCGGCACCCGCGAGTACCCGATACTCGGGCCCGAGGGCTGGTTTCTCCTCCTCGCGTTCGTCCTCGCCTCCGCGACGGCGCTGCTCGTCGCGACGGTGCTCACGCTCGTCTCGGCGTATCGGCTGAGTAAGACGCTCTGAGTCGCCGGTTCCGTTGGTTCGGCCTTCGACCCCGGCCTACTCGTCGAACTCGCGCTCGTCGCCGACGAGTTCGCCCAGTCGCTCCGCGCCGGCTCTGGTCCCCTTGGCGATGATGAGGTCACCGCCGTGGAGCCGCGTTTCCGACCCCGGCGAGACGACCCACTCGCGGCCGCCGGCCCGGCGGACCGCGATGACGCGCATCCCCGTTTCGGTCTTGACGCGCCGGTCGCCGAGGGTCGCCTCCGCGAGGTCGCTTCGGGGGGCGACCCGCAGGCGGATGATGACCTCGTCGGACTCCTTGACCGCGGCGGCGACGACCGGGTGGGCGTCGATGCCGCGGAGGACGCCCTCCGCGATTTCGAGCGCGGCGTCCGAAATCATCTCGGTCGCGCCCGCCAGTTGGACGAGGCCGCGGAGCGACACGGGGTCTTCGACCCGGCTCGCCGCGCGGAGCGTCCACGCCTCGAACCGGGACTTGAGCGCGTCCACCTCGGCTTCGAGCTCCTCGACCTCCTCGGCGACGCCCTCGCTGTCGAACAGCACCGCGCCGTAGGCGAGGTCGACGGCGAGTTCGCTCATGTCCTTCATCAGGACGATGGAGTCGACGGCGCGTTCGAGGTCCTCGATGGTCGGCTCCGGCACGTCCGGCGGGTCGTACCGGAGGCCGGTGGCGGCCTCGTGGACGGTCTGGAGGCCGTCGTCGCGGCCGCGGAGGAGGAGCACGTCGCCGGCGCGGAGCGTCGTCTCGTGGTCGGGGTTCGTCACCCACTCGCCGGCGCGGTGGATGGCGACGACGCGGACGCCCGTCTCGGTCTCCATGTTGATGTCGCCGAGCGCGCGGCCCGCGTAGGGCGACTCGTCGGTGAGTTCGCACCGAATCGTCGTCTCGACGGCCTCGGGGAGCGCCGCGCGGATGGCGTCCGGGAGGCCGATGTCCTCGATGACGACCTTGGCGATATCGCCCGCGGCGTCGGAAATCTTCTCGGCCGCGCCGACGACGCCGAGGACGGGCGCGAGTTCCTCGGCGTCCTCGGGGCTGCGGGCGGCCATCATCAGGCTCATACGCGCCTGTAGCTGGAGGATGTCCATCCGCTCTTCGAGGTCGAGGACCTCGGCCGCGAGGTCGTCGTTCGCGTGGAGGACGGCGGAGTACGAGAGGTCGATGAGTAACTCCGCGGTGTCTTTCATCTCGGCGAGGACGGCCTTGACGCTGACAGGCTCGTACTCGATGTCCTCCGGATTCATGCGCCCGGCTTCACGACGGGACGGCAAAAGGCTTGCCAGGAATAGTGGTGCCACCGTGGTTCGAGAGAACTACGCCGCCGACGTATATGACTGCGCGGGTCGTCCGAGCGGCGCGTGCGACCCGCTCGGGAGCCCCGTATAAGGGGGCCGGAAATGACGACAATTGTCGAACACTATTTTAGACACCGACTGTCCGCGAAACCGACGGACGGGGCTGCCGTCGTATGTGTATGGCGGTCGATAACATATGAGTGAAAACGGTAACGCTTTTTTGATATGGTAGGCAACGTTTTGGGTATGTCAGGCGAACTGAAGCGGGGGCTGGAAGGTGTGCTGGTCACCGAATCGAAGCTCAGTTTCATCGACGGCGACGCGGGACAACTCGTTTACTGCGGGTACGATATCGAAGACCTCGCACGGGACGCAAGCTACGAGGAAGTGCTCTATCTCCTGTGGCACGGGGAGCTGCCGACGCGGGAGGAGCTCGACGCGTTCTCCGACGAACTCGCGGCCCACCGCGGCCTCGACGACGGCGTCCTCGACGTGGCGCGCGCGCTCGCAGAGCAGGACGAGTCGCCGATGGCGGCGCTCCGAACGCTCGTCTCCGCGATGTCGGCGTACGACGAAAACGCCGACTTCGAGGACGTGACCGACCGCGAGGTCAACCTCGAAAAGGCAAAGCGCATCACGGCGAAGATGCCGTCGGTGCTGGCGGCCTACGCCCGCTTCCGTCGCGGCGACGACTACGTCGAACCCGACGAGAGCCTGAATCACGCGGCGAACTTCCTCTACATGCTCAACGGCGAGGAGCCGAACGAGGTGCTCGCCGAGACGTTCGACATGGCGCTCGTGCTCCACGCCGACCACGGCCTGAACGCCTCGACGTTCTCCGCGATGGTCACGTCCTCGACGCTCTCTGACCTCTACAGCGCGGTCACCTCGGCCGTCGGCACGCTCTCGGGGTCGCTCCACGGCGGCGCGAACGCGAACGTCATGCGGATGCTGAAGGACGTCGACGACAGCGACATGGACCCGACCGAGTGGGTCGAAGACGCCCTCGACCGCGGCGAGCGCGTCGCCGGGTTCGGCCACCGCGTCTACAACGTCAAGGACCCCCGCGCGAAGATTCTCGGCGCGAAGTCCGAGGCGCTCGGCGAGGCCGCCGGCGACATGAAGTGGTACGAGATGTCGGTCGCCATCGAGGAGTACATCGGCGAGGAGAAGGGCCTCGCGCCGAACGTGGACTTCTACTCCGCGTCGACGTACTACCAGATGGGCATCCCCATCGACCTTTATACCCCCATCTTCGCCGTCTCGCGCGTCGGCGGCTGGATAGCGCACGTCCTCGAACAGTACGAGGACAACCGCCTCATCCGCCCCCGCGCCCGCTACACCGGCGAGAAGGACCTCGACTTCCCGTCGGTCGACGAGCGATAGGCGACGCGTCGCACGCGACTTTTTCCCGTTCCCCGTCACCCGGAGCGACGCGTCGCCCGCCGGGGGCGCTCCCGCTTCCGTCTCCGCCGTCCGTCGTCCGAGCGCGCCGCGCTCAGTCGTCTTCGCCCACGTCGTCGACGCCGACGCTTCCGCGTTCGACCATGAGCGAGTCGGCGTGGCCCGCCCAGTCGGCGTAGTAGAACGCGACGAGCGCGAACAGCCCCATCCACGTAAAGGACAGGACGATGCCGATTCGCGCGCCGAGCGGGCCGTAGCCGAACACGTCGACCAGCAGGTACGACAGGCCGACGAAGAAGCCGAACACCCCGGTCAGCCGGGCGACGAAGGGGATTCGCGTCGCGCCCGCGCCCTGGAGCGACCCGGAGAGACCGACGAAGAGCGCCAGTCCCGGCGCGGCGAGGCCGTAGGCGACGGCGAACTTCACGGCCCACTCGATGTCCGCGCCGCCGCCGGAGCCGAGGAGGCCGACGACGGGTTCGGTGAACGCCGCGAGCAGGAGACCGATACCGCCGACCGTGACGACAGACAGGAGCGCCACCGCCTCGCCCTGATACCGCGCGGCCTCGCTGTCGCCCGACCCGAGGGCCTGTCCGACGAGGACGCTGGCGGCGACGTTGTAGCCGCGCGCCAGCGGGCTGGCGACCTGCTGGTAGACCCGGCGGCCGATTTGGAAGCCGGCGTTGACGGCGTCGCCGAAGCCGAGGAGCAGGGCGTTGAACGGGAACTCCGCGAGTTCGGCGGCGATACCCTCACCGACCCGCGGGGTGGCGATACGGACGAGTTGGCCGGCGACCGTTCGGTCGCGGGGGAGGACCAGCGAGGTCGGTGACGCGGGGCGGGCGAGCGCGACCAGAAGCAGTCCCGCCGAGAGGACGTTGGCGGTGGAAGTCGCGATGCCCACGCCCAGCACGCCGAGCGCCGGCAGACCGGCGAGTCCGAAGCCGAGACCGACCGACAGCCCGATGTTGACGACGTTGGCGAAGACGTTGACCAGCATCGGCGTCCGGGTGTCGCCGACGCCCTGCAGCGACCGCGAGCCGACGAGCGAGACCAACCGCGCGGGCGACGTGGCGAAGATGACCGCGAGATACGTCGTGCCGAGGGCGACGGCACGGTCGCTCGCAGGGAACGCGCCGATGGCCGCCTCGCCGAGCGTGAAGCCGAAAATCAGGAACGGGATGCCCGCGAGGAACGCGAGGAGGAGCGCCGTCGAGATGGCCTCGCTCCGGTTGGCGTCCGCGCCGCTCCCCGTGTCCTGACTGGAGAGCGCGATCGCGCCGCCGCCGAGGCCGAGGCCGATGCGGAGCGGGAACCGGGCGTAGAGGTCGGCGAGGCCGATAGCGACGACGGCGGCCGGGGAGAGCGCCGCGGTGACGGCCACGTCGACGGTCCGCATCGCCGTCTGGGCGGTCTGCTCGGCCATCACCGGCCACGCGAGCGAGAAGATGCGCTTCCAGACCCGCCGGAGGCGACCGATGTTCATGCCGAGGCCACGGACCTCGCGCAGTTGACGCTACCGGAAGCGGCGGTCCCGTCGGTCGCGTTCGATGCGACGCGCGAATGCCGAGCGTCAGACGCGAGCGCTTGGTCGCCGCCGTCGTCCGATTTCACTTTCACTCCGGGTGGGGGACGTTTATATGTACGGGGACCAGAAAGACAGTTGCACGTCACACGCGTGCATTCCCCCTTTCCCCTTCACCGACCGGCGAGCGACGGCGACGGCGCGCGTTGCCGGGGCCGAGGCCGGATTCTCAACCGACGACCGTGAGGGTTGACATCACGCCCCTGATGCGGAGCGGTTCCCGAACGATTAAACACAGACACGGGCGATTTCCGACCATGCTCACGCTTACCGACGTACGAGCCGCCCGCGAGCGCGTCGAAGCGGTCGCCCGGCGGACGCCGCTGGAGTACTCCCACACCTTCTCGGAGATGACGGGTGCCGAGGTGTACCTGAAGCTCGAAAACACCCAGCGCACGGGGTCGTTCAAGATTCGCGGCGCGACGAACCGCATCACGACGCTCTCCGACGAGGAGAAAGACGCCGGCGTCGTGACCGCGAGCGCCGGCAACCACGCCCAAGGCGTCGCGCTCGCGGCCTCGCGGGCGGGCGTGAACTCGAAAATCGTCATGCCGGAGTACGCGCCGATTTCGAAGGTGAAAGCGACCGAGCGCTACGGCGGCGACGTGGTGCTCTACGGCAACGACTACGACGAGGCGCAGGCGAAGGCCCACGAAATCGAGGAGTCGGAGGGCCGGACGTACGTCCACGCCTTCGACGACGAGTACGTCATGGCCGGGCAGGGGACCATCGGCCTCGAAATCGCCGAGGACTGCCCCGACCTCGATACCGTGGTCGTCCCCATCGGCGGCGGCGGCCTCATCTCCGGCATCTCGACGGCCATCAAAGAACAGTACCCCGACGCCCGCGTCATCGGCGTGCAGGCGGAACAGGCCTCCAGCGCCGCGGACTCGCTGAACAAGGGGTCGATTCAGACCATCGACGAGGTGGACACCATCGCCGACGGCATCGCCGTCCGCAGAATCGGCGACAAGCCCTTCGAGGTCATCCGCGAGCGCGTCGACGAGGTCGTCACCGTCTCCGACGAGGAGATCGCCGTGGCGCTCACCTACCTGCTCGAACGCGCGAAGACGCTCGTCGAGGGCGCGGGGGCCGTCGCGCTCGCGGCGCTCCTCTTCCAGAAGTTCGACTACGAGGAGGGCGAGGTCGTCGTCCCCGCGCTGTGCGGCGGCAACATCGACATGAACACGCTGACGACCGTGGTGATGCGCGGCCTCGTCGAGACGGGCCGGTACCTCAAGATTCGGACCGAACTGAAAGACCGCCCCGGCTCGCTCGAACAGCTCATCGGGATTATCGCCGCGGAGAAGGCGAACATCTACGCCGTCAGGCACGACCGCACCTCCCGGAAAATCGCGCTGAACGCGACGGAAGTCGAAATCGACCTCGAAATGCGCGGCCCCGACCACGTCGACTCGCTCCTCGGGGAGCTCCACGACGCGGGCTACGACGTGGACGTCCTCGACTGACCGCGTCGCCGGGAGCGGCCGGGTTCCGGGTTTGAGACCGGCGCTCAGACGAGTCCAGTGACCCCGATGAACACGAGAAGCGCGCCGATGCCGCGGTAGAGCCAGACGGGTGCGGCGGACTCCCCGGAACCCTCGGACGACGAACCGCGGAGAAACTCGTACCCGAACGCGTGGACTCGCGCGGGGAACGCGAGGTACGCGACGCCGAGCGCAACGGCCGTGGCGTAGAAGAGCTGATACGCGAGATTCATGTTCTGAATCCGACCTGTTTGGGCATATCTTCGTCGGTTCGCGGAAGCCCGCGAACGCCCGACTTTTAACCCGGTCTATTATGTCGAATTCGGGGGGTAGGACCCGTCTACGATGATTTTCAGTTCGTGGGAAGCATGCGGGGGTTGACCCTCCCCCAATACCAAGGCGTTTAAGAGGGAAGCTCCCGCCCACTCCTCGGTTCGCCCCGTCGTCAGCGATCCGCAACCCACACCATGCTCGACCCAGTCATCGCCAGTCGGCTGCAGTTCGCGCTCACGACCATCGTCCACATCATCTTCCCCGTGATGAGCATGGGCCTCGCGCCCTTCCTCATCTACTTCACGTGGAAGGACATCCGCACCGACGACCCGGTGTACGAACAGCTCAGGCGGTTCTGGACGAAGATTTTCGCCGTCTCGTTCGTCGTCGGCACCGTGACCGGCATCGTCCTCGAATTCGAGTTCGGGACGAACTTCGCGGCGTTCTCGACAGCGGCCGGCGAGCTGTTCGGCGGCCCGCTCGCCACCGAGGGGATGATGGCGTTCATGCTCGAAGCGACGTTCCTCGGGGTGTTCGTCTTCGGCCGCGAGAAGGTCTCCGACGCGCTGTATATGGTTTCGGCCGTCGCGGTCGGTCTCGGCACGTGGCTCTCGGCGGTGTGGATTCTCGTCGCCAACTCGTGGATGCAGACGCCGCGGGGGTACGAACTCGCGCGCGAGAGCGGCCAGCTCGTCGTCTCGCTCGTCGACCCAATCGCGGCGTACGCCAACCCGCGGTTCCCGTGGATGTTCGTCCACATGCAGAACGCCGCGGTGCTGTCGGTCGCGCTGTTCATGGCCGGCGTCGCGGCGTACCACGTCTGGCAGCGCGGCATCGACGCCGACGACGACCGCGAGGGCGCGCGCTTCTGGCGGAAGACGCTCAAGATCGCGCTCGTCGTCCTGCTCGTGACCGCGCCGTTTCAGGCGATTCACGGCGACGCCTACGGCCGGCACGTCTACGAGACCCAGCCGCAGAAGTTCGCCGCCATGGAGGCCGTCTGGGAGACCGACAGCTACGTCCCCGAGTACATCTTCGCCGTCCCGACGAGCCTCGACGGCATCACCGACCCGCGCGCCAAGGAACTGTTCGGCATCGGCATCCCCGGCGGGGCGTCGTGGCTGGCCAGCGGCGGCGACCCGCAGGCCGAAATCACCGGCCTGAGCGAGTTCGACACGGAGGCCCCGCCGGTCGCCGTCGTGTTCTGGTCGTTCCGGCTCATGGTCGCCGCGGGGTTCTGGTTCATCCTGTTGGCGTTCTGGGCGGCCTACCGCTGGTGGACCGACGAGCTGTACGACGACGACCTGTTACACAAGGCGTTCGTCGGCTCGTCGCTCCTCGGCATCTTCGCCGTCGAGGTCGGCTGGATCGTCACCGAGGTGGGCCGACAGCCGTGGGTCATTCAGGGCGTCCTCAGGACGAGCGAGGGGGTGTCGCCGGGACTCACCGGCTTCGAGGCGACGCTCACGCTCGCCGGCTTCGCCGTCGTGTACGCCGGCCTGCTCGCGCTCTACACCTACGTGATTCGCCGCATCATCCGCGAGGGGCCGCCGAGCGTCGACGAGACTGAGGCGGGTTCGGAGGCCGCCTCGCCCGCGGGGGTGACCGGCGATGACTGACTACGGCGCGTTCGCCACCGGCCCGCTTTTCGGCCTGCCGCTGCAGGAGCTGTGGTTCGGGCTCGTCTTCTTCATCCTCGGGATGTTCCTGTTCCTCGACGGCTTCGACTTCGGCGTCGGAGCCATCTTCGCGACCCGCGACGACGAGGAAGAACGCGAGACGCTTCTGGCCGCCATCGGCCCCTTCTGGGACGGCAACGAGGTGTGGCTCGTCGTCTTCGGCGGCGCGCTGTTCGCCGCGTTCCCGGCGGTGTACGCGAACCTCTTCAGCCGCCACTACCTGCTCATGTTCGCCATCCTCGGGGCGCTCATCCTCCGCGGGCTCGCCCCCGAGATGTACGAACAGCGCCACGACGAGGCGTGGCAGACGTGGTGGGGTCGGGCGTTCGTCGTCGGCAGCGTGAGCGCGCCCTTCTTCCTCGGCGTGTTCGCCGCCCACTGGCTCCTCGGCGTCGAGTCGCTCCTGTCGCTGCCCGGCGTCGTCGTCGGTCTCGCCGTCGTCGCGCTCACCGTCGTCGCCGGCGTCGGCTTCCTCGCCATGAAGACCCGCGGGAGCCTCCAGCGCGACGTGGCCGGCTACGGCCCCCGGGCGATGGCGGCCTACCTCGCGCTCGTCGTCGTCACGCTCGGCTACCTCGTCGCCGTCCGCCCCGACCTCGGCGTCCTCGCGCCGGTGCCGCTGGCGCTCGTCGTCGTCAGCCTCGCCGCCGCCGCGGGCTACCTGCTCTCGCTCCGCGAGGGGCGCTACACGCTCGCGTTCGGGACCGTGCCGGTCCTCGTGTTCGCGTTCGTCGCGCTCGTGGCGACCCTCATGTTCCCGCTTGCCGACCCCGCGACCGGACTGACCGTCGCGGACGCCATCGTGTCGGTGCTCCCGCTGAACATCATGAGCGTCGCGTCGGCGCTTCTGTTGCCGCTCGTGTTCACCTACTTCGGCATCCTCTACTCGACGTTCAGCGGCCCCGTCGAGACCGGCGAATCGTACTCCTGACCGACCGCACCCGACACCCACACCAACCCATCCAATCATGGCTACGCTCCCCAACACCGAACCCACCGTCGAATCGCTCACCAAACCGCTGACTCTCCTCGGCCTCGGACTGGTCGTCGTCAGCGTCGCCGTCGCGGGGGTCGCCCTCCGAGACGGCGACGTGGTCACCGCGCTCGGGATGGGGCTGTTGTTCGCCTCGGGCGTCCTCACGACCGGTATCAGCCTCTCCGGGAAATCGGTGTAACCCGGCTGACCGCGGCGGGGACGTCCCGCCGCGGACCCGGTCGTTCCACCCTATTTTATGGCGTCGTGGCGAAATCCACCGCGTATGAAGCGCGTCATCGAGACCGACGAAGCGCCGGCCGCGGTCGGTGCGTACAGTCAGGCGACGACCAACGGCTCGCTGCTCTACACGGCGGGACAGATTCCGCTGACGCCGGACGGCGACCTCCTCGACGACGAGGACATCGCGACGCAGACGACGCAGTCGCTCGACAACGTGATGGCCATCCTCGCAGAGGCCGGCGCGGACGCGACCGACGTGCTGAAGACGACCGTGTTCCTCGCCGACATCGACGACTTCGACGAGATGAACGAGACGTACGCGACCTACTTCGACGAGGAGCCGCCGGCCCGCTCGGCCGTCGAGGTCGGTAACCTGCCGAAGGGCGTCGGCGTCGAAATCGAGGCCGTCGCCGTCGTCGACGAGGCGTAACGTGGCCCGCCGCGTCCGGTCCGCGCTCGCGTGGGGCGCAGCGAGCCTCCTCCTCGTGGGCGTCCTCGCGCAGGGCGCGGTCCTCCTCGGAGTCGGTATCGACGCGTCGTTCGGGGCGGTCGCCGCGGTGGCGGTCGCCGCCGGCGTCGCGGTCGCGTCCGTGACATACGCCATCGAACCGCGACTCGAACGGAAAGGAAGGGCTTAAATTATCCAGGCGGGAACGTTGCGTTGTAAGCCAGGATGGCCGAGCGGTAAGGCGCACGCCTGGAAAGCGTGTTCCCTCTGGGATCGGGGGTTCAAATCCCTCTCCTGGCGCTTCTCTGATAACTACACCTCCGAGCGACGCGTTTCGGCGCGTCGCGGACGGCTGTTTTCGTGAAGCGTCTCCGAGAGGGAATGAACCAAGGAGCGAAACCAGCGAGAGCGAGTGGAGTGACCGAGGTTCAAATCCCGCTCCCGGCGCTTCTCTGAAAAGCCACAGCTTCGACCCCGACCCGCACCGAGCACACCGACTCGAACCCCGCCCCTCGCGCCCGAGACACATAGCTTCTCCCTCAATCGCCGGACGGCGGGAACCGTCGGCGGAGTCTATCGCGCCACCAACCAAGGACCACTTACGTCGACACTGGCAGGGCACCCCCAGTTCGACGCGACCCGAGGCACCCGTCGAGAGTCGACCGTATCAACTGTCCGGACAAAACATTCATCCCCATGGGATACAATACCACGATTGACAATGCCTGACACCAAGACCGGCCGCGAGAAGAAGGGCCTCAACAAGCGGACCCAACTCACCGAGCGGCTGTACGAACGCGAGTTATCGGTGTTAGACGAGAACGACGACGAGCCCCCGCTCGACGCCGCGAACGACGACGCCGAAGGCGAGTTCCTCGCGGACGAACTCCCAGAGGACGACTGACGACGCGGCCGACCCGGCCGCCGACCACGCGAATTTTTATCCGGCGCAGCAGAACGTGTGAGCGTGCACCACCGCGCGAACTACGCGACCGTGTTCATCGGGTCGCATCTCCATCCGGAAGGCGAGACGCTGGACCTCGACTGGGCGGACGACGCCGGAGACGAGACGGCGACGTTCGAGTTCGACGTCCCGACCGACGACCCCAGAGAGCCGTATCTCGGCATTCAGGCGTTCGACGTGGGCGAGTACGGCCACGAGATTCGAATCAACGGCGACCCGCTTTCGGGGTTCGACATCCCGCCGGGCGACGGCTGGCAGTACTGGGTCGACACCGTGACCGGCGCGAGCCTCGTCGAAGGGACGAACACCATCCGCGTCGTCCGCGACGACGGGGGCGACGACGCGTTCGCCGTCGGGACGGTGACGGTCCACTGGAAAGAGCCGGTCGAGGAGTAGCGTATAAAGCGGTTCGGCCGGGCGCAAATTGTGGTGTGAAATGACGTACCATACGTTTCCCCGAACACCTCGAAGGGGACCTCAGTCGCGCGGTTATCGGGAGTACGCGCCGAACGCTCGGATTCCGGCCTCCGATTCGTCGGCGAAGCTTTTTTATAGAATCACAAACAATCAGGGCCTGTCTATGAGCCAGCGAATGCAGCAGGGTCAGCCGATGATCATCATGGGCGAGGATGCACAGCGCGTCAAGGACCGCGACGCGCAGGCGTACAACATCCGCGCCGCACGAGCAGTCGCCGAGGCGGTACGTTCCACACTCGGCCCCAAAGGGATGGACAAGATGCTCGTCGACTCGATGGGCGACGTCACCATCACGAACGACGGCGTCACCATCCTCAAGGAGATGGACATCGACAACCCGACGGCCGAGATGATCGTCGAGGTCGCCGAGACGCAGGAGGACGAAGCCGGCGACGGAACGACGACGGCGGTCGCCATCGCGGGTGAACTCCTCAAGAACGCCGAGGACCTCCTCGAACAGGACATCCACCCGACGGCCATCATCCGCGGCTTCAACCTCGCCTCCGAGAAGGCGCGCGAGGAGATCGACGACATCGCGGAGCGCGTCGACCCCGACGACGAGGAACTCCTGAAGAAGGTCGCCGAGACCTCCATGACGGGCAAGAGCTCCGAGCTCAACAAGGAGCTTCTCGCGGACCTCATCGTCCGCGCCGTCCGGCAGGTCACCGTCGAGGCCCACGACGGCTCCCACGTCGTCGACCTCGAAAACGTCGCCATCGAGACCCAGACCGGTCGCTCCGCGTCCGAGTCCGAACTCCTCTCCGGTGCCGTCATCGACAAGGACCCCGTCCACGACGACATGCCGGTCGAGTTCGACGAGGCCGACGTGCTGCTGCTCAACGAGCCCGTCGAGGTCGAGGAGACCGACATCGACACGAACGTCTCCATCGAGAACCCCGACCAGCTCCAGAAGTTCCTCGACCAGGAGGAGGCCCAGCTGAAGGCGAAGGTCGACCAGATCGTCGACTCCGGCGCTGACGTGGTCTTCTGCCAGAAGGGCATCGACGACCTCGCCCAGCACTACCTCGCAAAGCAGGGCATCCTCGCGGTCCGCCGGACGAAGAAGTCCGACATCCGCTTCCTCAAGAACATCACCGGCGCGGCGGTCGTCTCCGACCTCGACTCCATCGAGGCCGCCGACCTCGGCCGCGCCTCCGTCCGCCGCGACGAGGCCGACGAGCTGTTCTACGTCGAGGGCATCGGCGACGACGTCCACGGCGTCACGCTCCTGCTCCGCGGCTCCACCGACCACGTCGTCGACGAACTCGAACGCGGCGTCCAGGACGCCCTCGACGTCGTCGCCTCGACGGTCGCCGACGGCCGCGTGCTCGCCGGCGGCGGCGCCATCGAGGTCGAACTCGCCGCGCGCCTCCGCAACTACGCCGACTCCGTCTCCGGACGCGAGCAGCTCGCCGTCGAGGCGTTCGCCGACGCGCTCGAACTCGTCCCGCGCGTGCTCGCCGAGAACGCCGGTCTCGACTCCATCGACACGCTCGTCGACCTCCGCGCGGCCCACGAGGACGGTCAGGTCCGCGCCGGTCTGAACGTCTTCACCGGCGAGGTCGAAGACGCCTTCGACGCGGGCGTCGTCGAGACGGCCCACGCGAAGGAGCAGGCCGTCGCCTCCGCCTCCGAAGCCGCGAACCTCGTCCTCAAGATAGACGACATCATCGCGGCCGGTGACCTCTCCACCGGCGGCGACGGCGACGACGAGGGCGGCGCACCCGGCGGCATGGGTGGCATGGGCGGCATGGGCGGTATGGGCGGCGCGATGTGAAGCTAGGCTAACGCCTTCACTCACCCCCGACGCCTGCACCGCGCGACAGACCATTTCATTTTAGGCGGCAGTCGAATCGCCGAGTAGCCCCGGCGACATCCGCAAAACGACGGCACGCGATTCAGAGCCAGTCGGAGGCCGTCGATTGCGACTGGCCCGACAATCGACCGAGGGCCGACCACGTTGAGTCACCGATACCACCATAGTTGGATAATTCTACCACTTTCTTAGAAACAGTTGCAGTTGTGTTCAGAAATGGAACGAACTAAGTAGCAGGTACGGCAACGTGTCCCCATGCGCAAGACGCTGCTGTTGAACAAGGACGACGTTCACGAGAACGTCCGGATGCCGGAGCTCATCTCGGCCATCGAGGACGCCTTCGCCGCCTACGAGTCCGGCGACGCCCAGATGCCGCCGAAGTCCTACATCGACCTGCCGCAGTACAACGGCGACTTCCGGTCGATGCCCGCCTACCTCGACGCGGGCGACTGGGACGCCGCGGGCATCAAGTGGGTCAACGTCCACCCCGACAACGGCGACAAGTACGACCTGCCCACGGTCATGGGCACGATGATCTACTCCGACCCCGAGAACGCCTTCCCGCTGGCGCTGCTCGACGGGACGGAACTCACGATGCTCCGCACCGGCGCGGCCGCGGCCGTCGCCACCGACCACCTCGCCGTCGAGGACGCCTCCTCGATGGGCATCGTCGGCGCGGGCGTCCAGTCGTACACGCAGCTTCGCGCCATCAGCGAGGTCCGCGACATCGAGGAAGTCGTCATCTCGGACCTCGACGAAGAACGCGTCGCCGACTTCATCGACGCCTTCGAAGACGAGTTCGACATCCGCGCCGGCTCCATCGAGGAGGCCGCGAGCTGTGACGTGCTGTCGACCGTGACGCCCGTCGAGTCGCCCATCGTCCCGCGCGACGCGGTCGGCGACCACACCCACATCAACGCGATGGGTGCCGACGCCGAGGGCAAACACGAACTCGCCGACGAGGTGCTGTTGGACGCCAAGCTCGTCATCGACGACCACGCCCAGACCACCCACTCCGGCGAGATCAACGTCCCGTACAATCAGGGCGTCCTCACCGACGACGACATCTACGGCGCAATCGGCGACATCGTCCTCGGGAACCTCGACGGCCGCACCGGCGACGACGGCATCAGCGTCTTCGACTCGACGGGACTGGCGATTCAGGACGTCGCGGCGGCCCACGTCGCCTACGAGCACGCGTTCGAAAACGACAACGGCTACGCGTTCGACCTCCTCGGGCTCGCCGAGTAAGGTCGCCCGACGCGACCCCGCTGGCATTCACCCGTTTCTTTTGCAGTCCGATTCGGCGAGCTACGGGCTCGGCCCGCGCTGTGCGTTGAGGTAGCCGAACGCCTTCGAGAGGACGTAGACGATGGCGATGAAGGGCAGAAACGGAACCAACAGGACGACGAGGATGAGAAACATCGTCCACCCGATGGAGTCCATCTCGCTGTCGGGCCGCATGTGCGACCCCGGCGTGACGGTGCGGTAGGCCTTCCGTGCGAGGCTCGGGGAGTCGTCTTCGCTCATGCGGTAGTGTTAGTTCGGCGAGAGGATAAATCGAGCGCCGGAGGGGGCAGTCCGCGTCGGGTTCGTCGCGCCCCGGCTATTCGAGGTGGACCGCGGGGCGGAACGGAATCGCCTTCGAGGCGCGGTCTGCCGGGTCGACTATGTCGGGGTCGTCCTCGGCGAACACCTCGACGTCGGCGTCGAACTCGCGGGCGAGGAAGTCGGCGGCGCGCTCGTAGGTGCCGGCCTCGTCCAGTTCGAGCTGGGCGCGGAGCGTCGACTCGTCGCGGCCGCGGGTCTGGTCGACGAGGTCCTGTACGAGGTCGTTGACGTCGTTGCCCTTCTCGCGGAGGTCGGGGTCCTGCATGACCTGTCCCATGATCGCGCCGACGTTGTCGCCGTTGTCGACGACCGTCTCGAACACGTCGCGCTTCCAGTCGGCGGCGACGTAGACGCGGATGGTGTCGGGGTCCGAATCGGTCACGTCGATGATGTCGCGCACGTCCTCGGTCAGGCGCTCGACCTGTCGCTCTTCGAGTTCGACCGACTCGTCCTCGAAGGTCGCGTCCGGCTCGGGCCACGGCGCGTCCTCGGCGGGCGTGCCGGTCAACTGCTCGTGCAGTTCGTTCGTCATGAACGGGATGAACGGGGCGAGCAGGCGCAGACGGGTTTCGAGGACCGTCCGGAGCGTCCACTTGGCGGCCGGGCGGTCGAGGTCGGTCCGGCGGCGGTACCACCGCAGCGACTCCTCGAAGTTGTAGAACGCCGCCTGACTGGCCGAGCGCGTCTCGGACTCGTCCATCGCGGTCGTCACGTCGCGGACGGTGTCCTGCAGTTTCGACAGGAGCCAGCGGTCGACCGTCTCCAGTTCGGGCCGTTCGTCCGGACCGGGGTCGGCGATAATCTCCTGGGCGCGGTTCCAGAAGCGTTCCAGTTGGTCGTGGACCGAGCCGACGAGGTCGTCGCGCCAGTCGTAGTCCTGCCACGGCTCGGCGGAGTTGAGCAGGAAGAAGCGGACGGTGTCCGCGCCGTACTCGCCGATGGCCTCGCCGGGGAGGACGACGTGGCCCTTCGACGACGACATCTTCTGGCCTTCGAGCAGACCCATCCCCATGATGACGATGCCCTGCGGCCACTGCGGCTCGTCGAACAGCTCGCCGTGGTGGAACTGGTAGAACGTCAGGTGGTTCGTGATGAGGTCGTTCCCGGAGAACCGGTAGTCGACGGGGTACCAGTAGTCCCACTCCTCGCGCAGTTCGAGCGCCTTCTCCGGCGCGTCGTCGACGGCCTCGGGGCCGTAGAACAGCGCGTCGAAGAACTCCTGGGTGAGTTCCTCGGTCGGAATCTCCTGCAGGCGGTGGGCGATGGTGTAGTACGCCATGTAGATAGTCGAGTCCGAGAGGGGCTCGATGACGAACTGGTCGTCCCACGGCAGGCGAGTGCCGAGGCCGTAGTTGCGGATGCACGGCCACCCGTTGAGCCAGTCGATGGTGTGGTGGTACTCGTCGCGGGTGTTCTCGGGGATGGCGTCCAACCCGTCGGCCACGTCGTGGGCGAGCCCCTTCCAGTCCTCGTCGTCGTACGAGAGGAACCACGTGTCCTGTTCGGCGACGACGACGTCGCCGCCGCAGCGGCAGACGACCTCCTCGGAGAACTCCTGCATCACGTCGAACTGGCCGGCCTCGATGCCGTCGGCCTTGAAGTCGTCGCGGACCTCCTCGACGAGGCCGCCGGCGTAGTCGCCGTAGAACTCCTTGAGCCGACCCGCGTGGAACTCCTTGTTGTAGAGGTCCTTCGTCGCCTTTTCGAGGGCGGGGTCGTCGGAGGACTCGATGCCGCGGTTCTCGACGGCCGACTTCGCGGGAATCTCGCCGTACGCGTCGTCGTCGGAGTCGATGTCGAGAATCGGAATCGGCTCGATGGCGGCCACGTCGGCGGGGTCGATGCCGAACGATTCGAGGTAGTCGGCGTCGGCTTTCGCCTCCTGCAGGGCGACGTAGTCGTCGGGGCTGTGGGCCGGGACCGACATGACGACGCCCGTCGCGTTGTCGGCGTCGACGAAGTCGGCCGGCAGGACGAGCACGTCGTCGCCGGTGACGGGGTTCTCGACCGTCTGACCGACGAGTTCGGCACCATCGACGGTTTCGAGAATCTCCACGTCGCGGGCCTGATATTCGAGTTTGTCGGCCGCGTAGTCGGAGACGAACCACGTCTCGCCGTCGACCTCGGCGACGATGTAGGTCGCCTCGGGGTCGATGTAGGCGTTGGTCACGCCGCGGACCGTCTCGGGGCGGAGCGTCGCCATCGGGACGACCACGTCGCCGCCGTCTCGCTCCCAGCCGAAGCGAACCAGCGTGTACTCCTGGAACTCGGCGTTCTCGCCTTCCAGCAGGTCGTGGGTCGTGACCGGCTGTTCCTCGTTCGTACAGAACTTGACGGGGTGGAGGCCCTTCTCCAGTCGGCCGCGCTCGCGGAGCGTCCGGTACTGCCACTCGATGAACTTCGAGTAGCGCTCGTTGTTCGTGGTGAACTCGCGCCGCCAGTCGACCGACAGGCCGAGCGACTGCATCCCCTTTTTGTAGTGTTCCTCGATGAAGTACCGCGCCCAGCCCATGGGCGATTCGAGGTCAGAAAGCGTGTCCTCGGGGACGTTGTAGGTGTCGGTCAGAACCGAGAGCTGTTTCTCCTCGCGGTTTTTCAGGCGTTCGACCGCGCCGATAATGGGCGTGCCGGTGACGTGCCACGCGATGGGAAACAGGACGTTGTCCCCCTGCTGTCGTCGGTAGCGAGCGTACACGTCGGGAACGGTGTACGTCCGCGCGTGCCCGATGTGCATCCCGCCGCTGGGGTACGGATAGGGCACCGTCACGAACGTCGCGTCGTCGGCGTCTGCGTCCGGGTCGGCCTCGTATCGGCCGGACTCGGACCAGCGCTCCCGCCAACGCGCTTCGAGTTCCTGCGGGTCGTAGTCCATATCCGTGGTAGTGGTACCCCGGCCTAAAATAACTCCTATACTCGACTTGCGCGGCTGTCTGATTCCGGCAGATGTTGCCTCTCAGTGGCGTGGGTGCGACTGGAGAAATCGAGTCGTGAGACGGTGTATCACAAAGACAGCAAAACGGAGAACGTGAGAGACCCACCACGGGTGGACCATCGCGGGCGACGTGTCAGAGACTCCAGCGTCACCGCCGACTCAGTCGATGTCGATGCGGCGGGAGTCGTCGGGTTCGGCGTCGCGCTTGGGCAGCGTGACCGTCAGGACGCCGTTGTGGTAGCTGGCGGACGCGCCGTCCTCGTCGACCGACTCGGGGAGGCGAACCGTGCGGCGGGCGGACTCGTGGCGGCGCTCGCGGCGGAGGTACTCGCCGTCGGCGCGTTCCTCGTCGAGTTCGCGCGTCGCTTCGACCGTCAGCGTGCGGTTGGCGACCGACAGGGAGATGTCCTCCTTCTCGTAGCCCGGGAGGTCGACGGTGACGACGATTTCGCCGTCGTGGTCGGTGACGTCGATTGCCATCTCGTGGCGGACCTGCGCCATCATGCCCGAGCGGTCGAACTGGCGTCCCATCTCGTCGAACTGGCGGGACATTCGCTCGAACAGTTCCTCGAAGTCGTCGAAGGGGTTGGTACGTCGCATCATGTGTGTTTTCACCGAGGCATATGGACGCCGTCTGAGGAGATAATCGTTGCCGGAACGTGGATAGCAGTTCGCACGGCTCGGGGGCCCGAGCGCCGGTATTCAAAAGATGAGCCGCGTCACTCGATGTCGATTTGCGTCGAGTCGTCGCCCGCGGGTTCGGCCTTCGGAAGCGTCACGGTCAGGACGCCGTTTTTGTACGATGCGGACACCTCGTCGCGCGCGACTTCGGTGGGGAGCGTAATCGTCCGGGAGACCGAGCGCTGACTCCGCTCGCGACGGACGTACTGGTCGTCGTCGACCTCCGACGACTCCTCGCGGTCGGCCGCGATGGTGAGCCGTCGGCCGCTGACGCTCACGTCGAGGTCGTCCTTCTCGAAGCCGGGGAGGTCGGCGACGACCTCGACGGCCTCGTCGTCGTCGACGACGTCGAGGGAGATGTCCTGCAGTCGGGCGATTCCCGACTCCTCGAACGACCGGCCCATCCGGTCGAACAGGTCTTCTATCTCGTCGAATGGATTTCTCTGCATACGCGCCTAGATACGTCGCCGACGACAAAGAAAGATGTGCCCAGACCCACATTTTGAGAGCGACCGGGCGGGGCGGGACCGAACAGTACGGCGGGGGACGGGCGTCTCGGCGTCGAGACGGCGTCAGTACAGGACGTGTCGCGTGTCGTACGACCCGAGGACGCGGACCCAGCCGTTGCTGGCGATCCCCTCGACTTCTTCGAGCGCCCCCTGCATCCGCTCTTCGTAGAGGCCGGCGTCGGCGTCGATGTGGAACAGGTAGTCGCCGAGGCGGTTGCCGCTCGGGCGCGACTCGATGCGCGAGAGGTTGATGTCGCGTTCGGCGAACGCTTCGAGCAGTTCCAACAGGAGACCGGGGTAGTTCGCGTTCGGGTAGACGACGAGCGAACTCTTGCCGCCGGCGTCCGAGCGGGCGGACTCGGGGCCGATGACGAGGAACCGAGTGGCGTTCGACGACTGGTCTTGGATGTCCTCGGCGATGATTTCGAGGTCGTCACCCGCGTTATCGGGGTGGCCGATGCCCGCGACCGTCGGGTCGGCGCGGGCGCGCTCGACGCCGCGGGCCGTGCTGGCGACGGCTTCGAGCTTCGCGTCGGGGTAGTTCTCTTCGAGGTACGTCCGGCACTGCGCGAGCGCCTGGGAGTGGCTGGCGACGACGTCGAAGTTCGCGCTCTGGGCCAACAGCGCGTGGCGGATGGGCGTGACGATTTCCTGGACGACGCTCACCTCCGAGTTCGCCACGGCGTCGAGGCTCTCGGTGACGCTCCCTTCGATGCTGTTCTCGATGGGGACGACGCCGCGCTCGAACGACCCGTCGGCGACCGCTTGGACGATAGAGGTGACCGATTCTCGGAAGGCGACGTCGTCGGCGACCGCGCGGGCGGCGCGATGGGAGTACGTGCCCGCCGGACCGAGCGTGACTGCCTGCATGGACGCCCCTTCACGAAGCGGCGACAAAAGACCGTCGGGGCAGGCAGATTCGGCCTATCGCTCCGCGCAGAACTCGACGAAGTTGCGGAGGATGGTCAGGCCGGTCTCGCCGGACTTCTCGGGGTGGAACTGCGTGCCGAAGACGGTGCCCGCCTCGTTGGCGACGACCGCGGGGAACTCCACGCCGTAGTCGGTCGACGCGACGACCGCGTGCTCGTCGTCGGGGTCGGCGTAGTACGAGTGGACGAAGTAGGCGTACTCGCCGTCGACGCCCTCGACGAGCGGGTGGTCGCGCTTGACGTTGAGTTCGTTCCAGCCCATGTGCGGGACCTTCTGTCCCTCGTCGAACCGGACGTTGCGACCGGGGATGAAGTCGAGTCCCTCCACCTCTCCCTCGCCGGCGTGGTCGGCTTCCTCCGAGGAGGTCAGAAGCATCTGCATGCCGAGGCAGATGCCGAAGACGGGCGTCCCGTCGGCGGCGACCTCGGCGAGCGGTTCGCGGAACGGCCCGGCGTTTTCCATCCCCTCGGAGAACGCGCCGACGCCCGGGAGGACGATGCCGTCGGCGTCGTCGAAGTCGGCGGGGTCGTCGGAGATGACGACGTTCGCCCCCGCGCGTTCGAGTCCGCGCATGGCGCTCCGGAGGTTTCCGAGCCCGTAGTCGACCATCACCACGTCGGCGAGGGTCTCCTCGGGCGGCTGTGTCGTGCTCATACCGAATGGTCCGCAGAGGGGAGCAAAGTGACTTTCCCTCGGGGTGAGTTCTCCGCGAGAGCCGTCGGAGACCGGCCGCACAATCTGCTGCGCGCCCCCGACCCGTCCCGCGAGGGGAGGTCCGAAGTCCGGACGCGAAGACTTCACGGGCGCTCGCTGGGGCGATAGAGCCCTCAACCGGGAAACCCCATTTCTATTCAATACAAATATAGAGAAAAAATAGCAAATCTTAACAACAAGTGTCGGAATCATAAAACGAGTTCAATGGCGAGTAGACGAGAATTCATCAGAACGGCAGGAGTCACTGGCGTCGCGGGGTTGACGGCGCTCAGTGGATGTACGGGTGGCGGCGACGACTCGGGAGCCACGACGACAACGACGGAGTCGGGAGAGTCCTCGGAGACCGAGGCGACGACGACGTCGACCACGACGGAGTCGTCACCGGAGTCCATCATGTTCGCGCTGACGCCCGCGGAGTCGGACGTGGACGTGGAGGCGCAGTATCAGCCGCTTTTCAACTACATCGAGTCCGAAGTCGGCGTCACGGTCGAATCCACCGTGGCGGCCGACTACGCGGCGGTGCTGCAGGCGCTCGACAGCGGACAGGCGGACATCGCCGACGCCGCGCCCGCAATCGCCATTCAGGGCGGCAACGAGGGCATCACCGAGGTCATCGGAATCCGCATCGCCTACGGGGCCTCGCGGTACTTCTCTCTCATCACGACGACGCCCGACAGCGGCATCGAAGAGCTGACCGACCTCGAAGGCGAGACGGTCGCGTTCGCCGACCGCCTCTCGACGAGCGGGTCGCTGTTCCCGCTGTACATGCTGAGCAAAGCCGGACTCGACACGGGCGGCGCCCCCGACGGCAACCCCGCGGACTTCGAGGCGCAGTTCTCCGACCACTCCACGGCCCGCGAGACGCTCGTCAACCGCGACGACGTCGTCGCCGCCGGCACGGGCGCGTTCTCGACGGCACCGCACGTCCCGGAAGACCAGTTCCCCGAGCAGTTCCTCGAAATGTCCGCCGAAAACGACGGCGACCTCGGGACCGAGTCGCCCGAACTGCAGCTGCTTTCCTGTTCCGACCCCATCCCGCGCGCGCCGATTCTCGGCCGCACCGACATGGACCAGGGGCTGTACGCCGACATCGAGGAGGCGCTGCTTAACGTGACCGAGGAGGACCTCATCAACGAGGACCTCAGCGACGACCAACAGCTCTGGTTTACCGGGGTCGACCAGGGGTCCGTCGACGACTACGCGCCCGTTCAGGAAGTCCTCGACGAACTCGGCGTCACGCTCGGTCAGTAAGAGCGAACCCCCCGGTTTTGTTCCCGTGCCGTGCGGTCGATACCCGACGAACGGTTTCGACCGCGCGCGAACCACGCGACGCGACAGACACGATAATGAGTACGATCGAAGTAACGAACCTCAGCAAATCCTACGGAGATGTCACGGCCCTCGACGACGTCTCGTTCACTATCCCGGACGGCGAGTTCGTCGTCGTCCTCGGGCAATCGGGGGCGGGGAAGTCGACCCTCCTCCGCTGTCTCAACGGGATCACTCGCCCGACGAGCGGGTCGATCACCATCGACGACGCGAACGTGATGGGACCTCGAAACGACGTGGCAATGATATTTCAGCAACACTACATACTCGGACAGATGAGCGCGTACAGCAACGCGCTCACCGGGGCGCTCGGCCGGACCTCGTTTCTCGGCAGCCTGCTCGGCCTGTACGACGGCGACGACAAGAAAGAGGCGCTCCGCGCGCTCGAAACCGTCGGGCTGCTCGACGAGGCCAACCAGCGCGCCGGGAAGATGAGCGGCGGCCAGCAACAGCGAGTCGGCATCGCCCGCGCGCTGGTCCAGAACCCGAACCTACTGCTCGCCGACGAGCCCGTCGCGAGCCTCGACCCCGCGAGCGCGGAGACGGTGATGCGGTACATCCGCGACGCGGCCGACGAGCGCGACTTGACGACCATCGCGAGCCTCCACCAAGTCAACATCGCCCGGGAGTTCGGCGAGCGGTTCCTCGGGATGAAAGACGGACAGATCGTCTTCGACGGCTACCGCGAGGACTTCAACGTCGACGTCATCGACCGCATCTACGGCGACATCGAGACGGAGGCCATCCGCGAAGAACGGGCCGACGGCCCGCCCGAGAACAACGCGGCCGCCACGAGCGGAGCGAGGTCACATGAGTACTGATACCGACCGAATCGAGGACGCGCTGCGGAACATCCAGATCGCAAAGCGGGTCCGACTGCTGTTTTCGGTCGTCGTTCTCGTCCTCTTCGCGTGGTTCTTCACGAACGCGCTGAGCGAGGTGGGCTTTTCCGTCGGCGAAATCGTCGAGTACTGGCCGGAGTTCACCGACGCGCTGGGCGACTTCTTCCCGCCGGGGACGCTGTTCGGCGTCGTCCCCTTCGTCGACGTCAGCCAGTACTGGGCGTTCATCCAAGAGCGGAACCTCCTCCTCCAGTTCCAGGACGGCAACCCCGTTCTCGGCGCGGTGTTCGTCACGTTCGCGATGGGCTTCGCCGGGACGGTCCTCGGCATCCCCGGCGCGCTCATCCTCGGCGTCCTCGGCTCCGAGCGCGTGACGCCCTACCCGTTCAACTTCATCTTCCGCGGGACGATGAGCGTCATCCGCGCCATCCCGGCGCTGGTGTGGGCGCTCATCTACATCCCCCTCGGCGGCGTCTCGCCGTTCACGGCGACGCTCGCCATCGGGACCGACACGATGGGAAACCTCGGTCGCCTGTTCACGGACGCCCTCGAAGAAGTCGAGGACGGCCCGATAGAGGCCATCGAATCGACCGGCGCGAACAGCCCCCAGAAGGTCGTCTTCGGGATGCTCTCGCAGGTCTTTACGCCCTTCATCGCGTGGACGATGTACATCCTCGAAATCAACGTCCGCATCGGCGTCACGATGGGACTCATCGGCGGCGGCGGGCTCGGTCAGGTGCTCCAGACCCAACGCGGGCTGTTCCGGTACACGAACATGATGGCGACGATTCTCGTCATCTTCATGCTCGTCGTCTCCGTCGAGTTCGTGAGCCAGCGGGTCCGGTCGTACATCCGCGGCAACGAGGAGGGGACGAGCCTCCTCAAACTCGTCGTCGAGTTCCCCCAGCGGATGGCCCGCTCCATCTGGGAGTAACGCGGCGACCCGGTTCGGGAGTCGTTCCCGCGGACAATTTTTATCGCCTCGTCGCACTCAGAAGTCGCCGAGACTGGCCTGTCCGTCCGCGGAGTCGGCGAGCCCCGAGAGGTCTGCCGCGCGCGCGATGGTCTCGAAGAAGCCCTCGCGCTGGCTCCGGTCGTAGAGCGTCGCCGCGGGGTGCACGGAGAGGAGGACGCGGTAGGAGGCGTCGCCGACGCGGGCGTCCACGACCGACCCCGATTCGTTCGTGATGGCGACGCCGCGGTCGAGGAGGTGTTGCGAGGGCACTTTGCCGAGCGTGACGATTAGCTCCGGGTCGACGAGTTCGAGTTCGCGGGCGAGGTAGCCCCGGCAGTTCGACAGCTCGTCGCTCGTCGGGTCGCGGTTGTCCGGCGGGCGGCACCGCACGCAGTTGGTGATGCGAACGTCGGCGCGGGCGAGGCCGGCCTCGCGGAGCGCGTCGTCCAGCACGGAGCCGGAGCGACCCACGAACGGCTCGCCGCCCTCGTCTTCCTTCGCGCCCGGCGCTTCGCCGAGGAAGAGCAGGTCGGCGTCGTCGGGGCCGACCCCGTTGACGATGCGACTCCGCGAGTCGACGAGTTCGGGGCACCGCTCACAGCCCCTCACGCAGAGGCCCTCCATGTGTTCCATACCCGATTGGAGGGCGGGGACGGCTTAATCCCCGGCGAAGCGTCGCGCGGCGCGGGCCGCCATCCGAGCCACGCGAATCGGCTCGGGGCGGCCGCCGGCCGGGGTAAATCCGCGGACGACCCGCGCGGCCTCGTCGTCGTCGCAGCCGGCGGCCCGGACGAACACCGTCTCGCCGTTCACCTCGACGGGTCGGCGGGGCGGGGCCGCGCGGTAGACGGCGAGTCGCCGGTCGAGCGCCGCGCCCGAGAACTGCTCGGCGAGCGCGGATTCGAGCCCCTCGCTCTCCTCGAAGGAGACCGACAACACCGGGCGGTCGAGGTCGGAGGCGAGGCGCTCGACGTCGACGAGGTTGAACCACGCCGGGGCGATGCCGGAGACGAGCAGGTAGCGCACGTCTTCCCGGTCGAGGGAGGCGGAAAGCGAGGCGATGGCGTCGGTCGCGTCGTCGCCGCCGACGGCGCACGTCTCGAAGGCGAGGCCGTCGACGACCCGGTCGGCGCGGACGACCGCGCCGCAGAGGACGCTCTCCGGAGACGGGTCTGTGGAAAAATGAGCGTCGTCAGCGTCGTCTGTGGGTGCGCGCGCCGCTCCGGAGTAAGATTCCGCGACCCCGAGGGCGCGAGACCCCGGCTTCACTCGTCTTTAATCTCCTGGAGCCGGTCGAGGAGTTCGTCGTTGGACGCGCCGATTTCGAAATCGACCTCGCCCTCGTGTTTCTCCTCACTCGTCGTGACGCCGTCTTCCTCGTCGAAGTCGACGTTCTGGTCTCCTTGTTCGGACTCGTCGTAGCTCCCAAATCCCATACAGTCATACGTACACGACCGAGCCCCAAAAAGGATTTGTCGCGCGAGCCCGATGTTCGGGGGCGATTCGCGCGAGCAGGGACGCCTCGTCCGCCCGACTTTTTCCGGTCGGGCGCGTACGAGGCGGTATGGAAGTCGTTTCAGTCACCGCCGACGCCGAGACGTTCACCTGCAACGCCTACCTCGTCCTCGGCGAGCGAACCGTCCTCGTCGACGCCGGGACGATGCCGGGCGTCGAGGCGGTCGTCGCCGAGCACACCGACGACCTCGACGCGGTGGTCGTCACCCACCAGCACTCCGACCACGTGGGCGAACTCGACGCGGTGGTCGAGCGGTTCGACCCCGACGTGTACGCCTACGCCGACCACCCGCTTCGGACCTACGAACTCGGGGACGGCGACCACGTCGAGATGGGCGACGAGTCGTTCGAGGTCGTCTACACGCCCGGCCACGCCGACGACCACGTCTCGCTCGTGAGCGGGCGGTCGCTGTTCTCCGGCGACGTGTTCGTCTACAACGACGGCGCGTTCGACGACGGGAGTTTCGGCCGCACCGACATGCCGGGGCAGTCCCGCGAGCGCCTTATCAGTAGCCTACACACGCTCTTAGACCGCCTTCCCTCGACCGTGGAGGCGCTGTACGCCGGTCACGGCGACCCGTTCGAAAACGAGGCCGGCGGCGACACCGTCCGCGACGCGCTCGAACGCGCCATCGAACGCGCGGAGCGGCGCGAGCCGAAGTACCCGGAGGAGTGAGATGGCGACCGACGCGACCGGGGACGCGGGCGGCGACCTGACGCGACTGCACTACGCCGGCGTCGGCCTCGCGGCCGTGACGGGGCTGATTCACCTCGCGCTCGGGGCGGGCGCGCTGGCCGCGAACCTCGCCGATCCGCTCGGCATCGCGTTCATCGGGGCCGCGGCGGGCTTCGCCGCCGGCATCGTCGGCGTCCTGCGCGGCGACGAGCGCCTCCGCTCGCGGGTGGTGTTGCTCGGTATCCCCTTCACCGCCGGGCAAGTGGTCCTCTACGTCGCGCTCAACTGGCCGGATATCTTCGGCATCGGCGGCGTCGCGGACAAGCTCGTCCAGCTCGCGCTGCTCGCGGTGCTGGTCGAACTGTATCGGCGAGACGCCTGAGAGAAACGCGTGCGGGCTTACGCGGCGCGGCGTTCCTTCGACTTGGGTCGAAGGTGCTTGTAGCCGCACTTGCGGCACTGCTTGGCTTTCTGGGGGTTCCGCGCGTTGCACCGCATGCAGATCTGCTTCTCAAGCGTCCGCTTCGTCGCAGCGTCACTAGCCATGCATACGAATCCCGCCGCCGGTCGTATAACGCTTGCGAGACACGCCGCCGGCGCTCGCGGGGCGGGCGGCGGTCGTCCGGATGGGTCGGAAAACGCGGCGGTCCGCGGCGCGCTTACGCGCCGGCCTGGCTCAGCGCCGACTCGATGTCGTCGCGCTGGGTGACGCCCACGAAGCGGTCGACGATGCCGTCGTCGTTCTCGACGATGAGCGTCGGAAGCGAGCGAACCTGATACTGGTTGGCCACGTCCTGCTCCTCGTCGACGTCGACCTTGACGAACTCGACGCTCTCGTAGTCGCCTTCGAGTTCGTCGAGAATCGGGTCCTGCGTCTTACAAGGGCCGCACCAGTCCGCGTAGAAGTCCAAGAGTCGAACAGTCATCGTATCCCGACGCATCTTGCCCGTCCCCGCGCATAAGGATTACTCATGGGCCCGCGGCTCTCCGGTTGTCCGTCCGGGCGTTACGGACGGATTCAGCGTCGTCGAGCGCCGAGACGCCCGCGAACCGGGTCGAAGAGGGGCGCGTTCGCCGGCGATTCGGGTGAGCGCCCCGACCGCGCGCCACGCGGCTCCGAAGCGAGCCGAAACGTTTAGGCGGCGGACGCACGGACGGTGGAACATGAGCAAGGGCCAGAACAGCGGCGGTCTGATGTCGAGCGCGGGCCTCGTCCGCTACTTCGACGCGGAGGACCGCAACGCGATTCGAATCGACCCCAAAACCGTCTTCGCCGCGGGAGCGCTGTTCGGCATCGGTGTGCTGGTGCTGAACTCGCTCGCGTTCTGACTGCCGACCGCCGACCGCCGAACGGACGCTTTTTGTCTGCGGCTTCCCGAGACCCGTCCATGACTACGCTACGCGCCGGCGTCGTCGCCGTGCAGGGCGACGTCTCCGAGCACGCCGACGCCGTCGAGCGGGCCGCCGACGCTCACGGCGTCGACGCCGAAATCGTCGAAATCCGAAGCGACGGCCTCGTCCCCGACTGCGACGTGTTGCTCATGCCGGGCGGGGAGTCCACGACCATCTCCCGACTCCTCGAACGCGAGGGCATCGCCGACGAGATTCGCGCCCACGTCGACGCCGGAAAGCCCGTCCTCGCCACCTGCGCCGGCCTCATCGTCGCCTCGCGCGACGCCAAGGACGACCGCGTGACCACGCTCGACCTCCTCGACGCGACGGTCGACCGCAACGCCTTCGGCCGGCAGGTCGACAGCTTCGAGGCCCCGCTGGACGTGGCCGGCCTCGACTCGCCGTTCCACGCGGTGTTCATCCGCGCGCCCCTCATCGACGAGGTCGGAGACGGCGTGGAGGTGCTAGCCGAGTGGGACGGCAACCCGGTCGCCGTCCGCGACGGCCCCGTCGTCGGCACGTCGTTCCACCCCGAACTGACGCCCGACAGCCGCCTCCACGACCTCGCGTTCTTCGACGAACTGGCGGCCGAAGCCGACGCCTGAGCGGCCGGCTCACTGGTGGGGACGAGCCGACGGCCGCCCCGTCGGAACCAGAGGGTCTTTTTCCGCGCCCGCCCGTCGTGCGACCATGGACGCCGACACCCCGACCGACGAGGTCTTAGACGAGCTCTTTGCGACCATCGAGTCGCGCAAGGCCGACCTCCCCGAAGACTCCTACACGACGATGCTTTTCACCCACGAGAAAGGCGAGAACTACGTCCTCGAAAAGCTCGGCGAGGAGACCACAGAGACCATCCTCGCGGCCAAGGACGACGACGGCGAGGAACTGCTCTACGAGAGCGCCGACCTCGTCTACCACCTGCTCGTCCTCCTGTCGATGAAAGACGCCTCGCTCGACGACCTGCGCGAAGAGCTGAAAACGCGGTTCTGAGGGGCCGGCGACCGTGTCTTCCGCGAACGCGACTGCGACCGCGGCCGCGACTTCGATTGCGACTGCGACCGCCGCCCCTCACCGGCCGCAGTTCCCGGACGAGACGGCCCGATTGCAAAACACCAAGAGCGTGCGTTTACGATAGCGCACTCTCTCGATGCACGCCCCCCGAACTCGTATCCGCCGGTCCGTTTTCTCGCACCCAACGTCACAATGCGCCGCGCTCCCCTCCCGAGGGTCGGCCGCGTGAGTCGGCTGTTCGGCGGCGACGAGCCGTCGGTCGAGTTCGTCGCCGGGAGCCTCATCGCCGGTGTCTTCTTCGGCGGCGTCGGGGCGGGCGTCGCGTTCCCGACGCTCCCGACGCTCGGCCCCATCATCGGCATCACGCCGTTCGTGGTCGGCCTCATCCTCTCGGCGAACCGGTTCACCCGACTGGTCGTGAACACGCCCGCCGGGCAGATACTCGACCGGATGGGGACGCGCCGGCCGATGATAGCCGGGTTCGTCGTGCAGGGGCTGTCGCCGTTCGGCTACGTCCTCGGGCTGGACCCCGGTCCGATTCCGCTCGACAGCGCGACCGTCTTCCTCCTGTCGCGGGCCTGCTGGGGCGTCGGCTCGGCGTTCGTCTTCGTCGGCGCGTTCAGCACCATCACGCACGTCACCTCGGGCGAAAACCGCGGCAAGTGGGTCGGCTACATGCGCGGCGGGCAGAGCCTCGGTTTCCCCGCGGGTCTCGTCGTCGGCGGTCTGGTCACCGACGCGTTCGGCTACGCCACCGCGTTCGCCGTCGCGGGCTGTGCGGGCCTGTTCGCCGCCCTCGTCGCCATCTCCGTCCTCCCGGACGTGAAAACCGACGTGACGGCGGCGAGTTCGCTCCGCGACGTGCCGCGACTGGTCGGCTCCGACGTCCGCATCTTCACCGTCGGCACCGTCAACTTCGCCGTCCGCTTCCTGTTTTCGGGCGTCCTCCTCTCGACGGCCGTGCTGTACGCGACGGCGAACGACATCTCGCTCGGCGGGCTGTCGGGGGCCGGCGTCAGCGGCGTCGTGATGGCCGTCGGCGTCGTCGCGTCGAGCGTCACGACGCTCGTCGTCGGGCGGTACTCCGACCGGCTGTCGAACCGCGCGGCGCTGACGCTCCCCGCGCTGGGCGTCCTCGCGGCCGGGTTCGCCCTGCTGGCGCTCGTGCCGACGCTTCCCTCGACGCTCGCGGGCGTGGCGCTCATCGGCGTCGGCGTCGGCGGGTCGAACCCGCCGCTTTTGGCCTACCTCGGCGACCTCAGCCCGGCCGACGACGTGGGCAAACTCGGCGGCGTCTACAACGTCTTCGGCGACTCGGGGTCGACGCTCGGCCCGCTCGTGGCCGTCCCGCTGGCCGAGGTGGTCGGCTTCCGCGTCGAGTACCTCGCCTGCGTCGCGCTCGTCGCCGTCGTCGGACTGCTCGTGGCGCGGACGCTCTACGGCGAGGCGGCGACGGTGCCGCGGTCGGAACTGTCGTGAGAACTGAACTCGGAGCGAACCGAGACGCGGGTCGAGTGCTTACTTGAACTCGACGCCGAGGTTGTGCAGCCCGTCGTTGTGCTGTGCGACGTTGATGAGAAGCGGCGTGATGCCCTCGATTTCGGGGGCGTTGGCGAGGCCGCCGCCGTCGAGCGCGCGGAGGCCGTCGATGCCCTCGGCGAGCAGGCGGACCGTCTCCTTGGCGTCGTCGTCGTCGGCGACGAGCAGCGTGTCGATGCCGAGGTCGGCGTCGAGGTCGGCCAGCCGACCGGCCGGGAGGTTGTGGAACGCGCCGACGACCGGCACGTCGTCGGGAGCCGCGTCGGCGACGAGCGCCGTCACGCTCCCCGCCTTCGGCGGGTGGTAGTGGAAGCCGTCGTCGTCGCGCTTCATGCCCGCCGCGGGCGTGACCAGCACGTCGCCTTCGGAGAGGGAGTCGGAAACGGCCTCGACGGTGTCTGAGACGTGGTACGGCGGCACGGCGAGGACGACCACGGAGGCGCGGTCGGCGGCCATCTCGTTCGCGAAGCCGTTTACCTTCACGTCGCGGCCGCGGCTGGAGAGTTCGGTCTCGTACTCGTCGGCCTTCGCGCGGGCCTTGTCGGGGTCGCGCGACCCGACGATGACCTCGTGGTCGGTGTGGTAGGCCCAGCGGAGGGCGAGGCCCTCGCCGATGTCGCCGGTCCCACCGAGGAGTGCGATTCGCATACTCACACCTCCGGACCGAGCCGACCTAAAGGGTTGTGCGACCGGTCGGTTCTGCCTGTGTTCGGGAGCGAGAAGAAATATCAACGAGTGTGAAAGTAGCTCGAACGTGAACGAGTCGAGGTACTTTCAGGCGCTGACGCTGTGGTTCGTCGTACTGATCTTCATGGGAACCGGGCCGGATATCGACGGCGTCCTCGGAACGGCGCTCGGTGTCTTCTGCGTCGCGCTGCTATGGGTGCTCCCGGTGTACGTCTTCGTCAAGCTGGTCGGCGACCTCGGTGAACGGTTCGGGAGTCGGTCCGGCTGAGGCGTCAGGCGTCGTCGTCGGACTCGACGAGCGCCTGCACCCGCTCGAAGCCGTCGCGGTAGACGAGCCACCACGCGACCACCGGGGCCAAAAGCAACAGCGGCCCGACGAGGAACAACTGCGTGACGGGGTCCGGCGGGAGGAGGTACGTCCCGACGACGACCACGAGCGCGTCGAGCGCGAGCAGCGTGACGACGAAGGCGCGGAGGTGTCCCATCAGTCGAGGAGGTCCGGAACCTCGTTCACGTCCTCGACGACGGCGGCCGCGCCGATTTCGGCGAACTTCTGTCGGCCGTCGTCGCCGGTCAGGCCGCCCGAGAGGACGCCGACGCCGTAGTAGACGCGGTCGGGGTCCGCGGCGTCGGCGTTCAGCGCCGTCTTCACGTCGTCGAGGGTGTCGCCGACGAAGACGACCGACTCGGCTCCGAGGCGCTCGGCGACCGTCACGAGCGCGGCCGGGTGGGGTTTTCCCTCCTCCCAATCGTCCATCGTGAACCGGTGGTCGTCGGCCACGTCGAGGCCGACGCGGTCGAGCGCGATGTCGGCCTCGGCGCTGGGCCGACCCGTGACGACGCCGAGTTCGCGGTCGCCGAAGGCGTCGAGCGTCTCCTGACGGAGGAGCACCGGCTCGTCGTTGATGTAGCCGTCGGCCTCGAACGGCGGCTCGCCGCCTTCGAGGTCGCGGTAGCGGTCGCTTCCGAGGTAGAGCGCCTGAAACGTCTCGCGGAGCGCCTCGGGGTCCCACTCGTCGAAGACGGCGCTCGGGTCGGAACACAGGGCTTCGACGGTCGCCTCGGCGGCGTCGAGGCCGCCGCCGCGGGCCTCGATTTCGTCGGTGAACGCGGCGACCGACAGGTCGGTCTCGCGGGCGGCGAGGACGGACAGCGCCGCCGCGTACGTCAGTTCCCAGTCGTTGTTGAAGCCGCCGGCGTCCTTGAACAGTTGGACCTCGTCGCGGGTGATGGTCGTGCCGTAGTGTCGGTCCACGGATTCGACGATGGCGCGCCGGTAGGAGTCGGCGACGTCGACGAGCACTCCGTCGATATCGAGGACGACAGCGTCCGCGTGCATACCGGAAGCCCGCGACGAGCGGGCAAGTGCCTTACTCTTGGGACCGGACGGGTCGCGGTTACTCTCGGGACCGACCGGGTCGCCCCGGTCGCCCGCGCTCGGCGACGTACAGCGTGTCGCCCGGCAGCGACTCGCGGGCGACCGGAATCGACGGCTCGTCGTAGCCGAGCGTGGTAAACAGGAAGTCGGCGTCGGCGCGGCGGGCGACTTCGGCGGTCGGCCGGTGAAGTTCGACGGGGACGTTCAGGGCGTAGACGACGTCGGCGTCGGCGTAGGGGCCGAGGTCGGGCGCGTCGGCGCGGGCGAACACGTCGTCGCGGACGAACGAGACGCCGCCGGGAACGGAAAAGTCGTGCACGTCGACGGCGACCACGTCGACCCCGCGGTCGGCGAGGGCGACCGCCGTCGAGGACTCCCGACCGACCCCGACTTCGACCGCGCGGTCGTAGCCGGATAACCGTGCGACGAGCGCGTCGCGCAGCGATTTTTCCACGTCGGGATATTTATGAAGCGCCCCCGCTTAATCCCTCGCATGCTCGTCGATATCGTGCCTATCGGGGATATTTCTGCGGCCGTCAAGCGGGAGGCATCCGCCGGACTCCGCTCCGTCTACGACTGCGACGTGACCGTCCACTCGAATCAGGCGATTCCCGAGGGCGCGTTCGACCGGAGCCGAAACCAGTACCGGGCCGAGCAGTTCATCGAGCTGGCGAGCCGCATCGGGCGCGGCGAGAAGAACATCGGCATCACCGAAAAGGACCTCTACTACCGCCGCCGAAACTACGTCTTCGGCCTCGCGTACCTCAACGGCAACGGCTCCGTCATCTCCACCTATCGCCTCCAGACCTCCACCGACGGCGGCATCACGAACAAGCCCGCCGACGAGGTGCTGTCCGACCGCGTGCGAAAGGAGGTCGTCCACGAGATCGGCCACACCCTCGGCCTCGAACACTGCGACAACAACAAGTGCGTCATGTCCTTCTCGCCGACGGTCCGCGAGGTCGACGTGAAAGAGGAGAACCTCTGCGGCACCTGCAGTCGGCTCGTCCACTAGTTCTCGGGGCACGAACACCGTCTCACCCTTTTTCTCGTCTCGGCACCTGTATACGAGTATGAACTTCGTCGTTGCGGTAGACGGCTCTGCGGCCGCCGACAGAGCGCTCGACCACGCGCTCACGATGCTCGAACCGCTGGGTGCGACGGTCACGGTCGTCCACGCGGTCGAACCGCAGGTCCTCGTCGAAGGCGGCGAGGAACCGGTCGCGGGCGTCGCCAGAACCGGCGACCGAATCGTCGCCGAGAGCCTCGAAGACGCGGAATCGCGCGCCGAGCGCGTCCTGCAGGCGGCCGCCGAACGCGCCGCCGACGCGGGCATCGAAGCGACCGCGGAACTCCTCTACGGCGACCCCGTCGAGGCGATTCCGGCCTACGCCGACGAGGCGGGTGCCGACGGTATCTTCGTCGGCCACCGCGGCCTCTCGAAGCGCTACGAGGGGCTGGTCGGGAGCGTCGCCAAGGAACTCGTCGAGCGGGCGTCCTGCCCCGTCACCGTCGTCCGCTGAATGCGGCGACTCGACGGCCGAAACGGCGGCGGACAGCCACTCAGAACCGCCCTCGCGCTCTCGGTCGTCACCGGCGAGCCCTTCGAGATGACGAACGTCCGCGGGGACCGCTCGACGCCCGGGCTGAAGGCCCAGCACGTCGCCTGCGTCTCCGTCGCGGCGGCCGTCTCGAACGCCGAGGTCGCCGGCAATGCGGTCGGCTCGTCGACGCTCCGCTTTTCTCCGCGCGACGTCCGAACCGACCCGGTAGAGGTGGCCGTCGGCACCGCGGGGAGCGCGACGCTCGTCTGCGAGACGCTTCTTCCCCCGGCCGTCGCCCTCGACGGCCCGCTTTCGCTTTCCGTCACCGGCGGCACCGACGTTCGGTGGTCGCCGCCGGCGGACTACCTCCGGTACGTGAAGCGCCCGCTGTGTTCGGCGTTCGGCGTCGACTTCGGCGTCTCGGTGTCCCGCCGCGGCTTCTACCCGGCCGGCGGCGGCGCGCTCTCGCTCCGCGTCGACCCGGCCGAGCCGACCCCGCTCCGACTGACCCGCCGCGCGGAGCCCGACGAACTCCGGGTCTACTCGGTCGAAAGCGACTCGCTCGCGGACGCCGCGGTGGCCGACCGACAGGTCGAGGGCGTCCGCGACGCGCTCGCCGAGGCGGGCGTCGACCTCCCGGTTCGCGCCGCGGTCTCGTCGGTCGAGAGCGACTCGCCCGGCTCGGTCGTGGTCGTCGTCGCCCGGGGCGGAGAAGACGAGAGAGGCGACGACGGCTCGGGGTCGGTCGTCGCCGGCTTCGACGCCTACGGCGAGCGCGGCACGCCGGCCGAGACGGTCGGGTCGCGGGCCGCCGCGTCGTTTCTCGACTGGCTCCGCGGCGACGCGCCCGTGGACCGCCACATGGCCGACCAACTCCTCGTCTGGGTCGCGCTCGCCGGGGGGCGCGTGCGGATTCCCGCCGTCACGGACCACGTGCGGACGAACCTCGACGTGATTCGTGCCTTCGGCTACGACGTGACGCTCCGGGAGGGCAGCGACGGCGATGGCGGCGCGAGGACGGGGGCCGGGCCGGGCGCCGGTTCCGGCGCGGGCGCGGTCGTCGAGTCCGACGGCGGCCGCTGACCGGGTGACCCGTTTCCGTCCGTTTCAGGGCGCGTAGGTCCCGGTCAGTTTCGTCTCGGCGACGACGTGTCCCGCGATGGCGCGCTTCAGGTCGGCTTTCGCCGCACCGGCGTCGAGGTCGAGAGCGGTGTCGAGCGCGTACAGCAGGAACCGATAAGTGTGCTCGCCGTCCGGTGGGTTCGGGCCGCCGTAGCCCGGTTCGCCGTAGCTGTTGGTTCCCTCGACCGCGCCCGGCGGCGTCTCGCCGGCGGCGATGGCGTCGGTTTCGGGGTCGATGTTCCAGACCAACCAGTGGTCCCACACCTCGCCCGCGGGTTTCACCGCGTCGGGGTCGTCCATCACGAGGGCGAGCGAGACGGTTCCGGGGGGCACGCCGCCGATTCGGAGCGGCGGGCTCTCGTTTTCGGTCGCGTAGCCGTGGGTGCGGGGTATCGGGCTTCCGTCGTCGAACGCCGGGCTCCGGAGGGAGAGCCCGCGACGGCGCTCGCTCGAATCGCTCGATATCATACCCTCTCGTTGGACGACGAGCGACAAAACGATTCGTTCGGCCGAATCGACCCGTCAGCCCCCGTGAACGACGCGAACGCCGATTCCGTCGGGGTCGGAGACGACGAGCGAATCGGTCGCGTTTGGGGCGTCGCCGTCACCAGACTCGGCCTCGTCGAACCCGTCCTCGTCGACCTCGCGGCCGGCGGCGGCCAGCGACTCGCGGACCGCGTCGAGCGTCGCGGCGTCGGGGACGACGACCTCGAACCACTCGATGCCGCGGCCCTCACCGACCGGGGCGCTGCGGGTGTTCCAACTGTTCAGGCCGACGTGGTGGTGGTACTCGCCGGCGGCGACGAACGACGCGCCGGGATAGCCCTCGTCGCGGACGCGCATCCCGAGCGCGCCGACGTAGAAGTCCCGCGAGCGGGCGACGTCGGTGACTTCGAGGTGGACGTGTCCGAGGTCGGTGCCGTCCGGGGCGCGGTCCTCCCCGGCGGCGTCGGCGGCGAGCGACCCGAGGTCGAGCGGGAGCGTGTCCATCGACACCCGGCGGTCGTCGGTCCACGGCCACTCCTCGCGGGGGCGGTCGCGGTAGACCTCGACGCCGTTGCCCTCCGGGTCACGGAAGTACAGCGCCTCGCTGACGAGGTGGTCCGACGCGCCGGAGAGGGTCGCACCGGCGTCCGCGGCGCTGGCTCGGGCGCGGGCGAGCACGTCGCCGAGCGCCCCGCGGTCGGGCACGCGAACCGCGAGGTGGAACAGCCCGGCCTCCCGGCGACCGCGCTCCGGGGCGTCGGGGTCCTCGTCGAGGACGACGACGGGCGTCTCGCCCGCCGAGAGGACCGCCCGCGAGCCGTCGCGGTCGCGTTCGACCGCGAGGCCGACCACGTCGCGGTAGAACGGGACGACGCGGTCGAGCGAGCCGACGCGGAGCGCGACCCGACCGAGGTGGGTGTCGTCCGTGAGCGAGCCGTCGGATGGAGAATCGTTCGTCATACGCCAGTCTTCGAGCGTGGCCGTGAAAACGTCCGTAGTAACATCGGAGTCACTCGCGGCGCGGCGTGTAACCGGGTCGCTGTCGGCGGGAAACGGCCGGCTGAGACGGAACGAAAAACGAGAGCGAGAGCGGAAACGAAGCGGACGGAAACGCGAACGAGCGACCGGGTCGCTACTTGGCGTAGTAGTACTCGCCGGCGCGCTTCTGCTCGCGGTCGAGCTGCGAGTCGGGCTTGTTGATGCGCGGGCGCTGGGTGCGCTCGTCGCGGCGGAACGTGATGTCGAGGTCCGACAGGAAGTCGTTCATGCCGTCGCGCATCTCCTGCGGTTTCGAGGCGTGGCCCTCGATGGACGGCTCGCCGTCGAACACCATCAGGCGGTCCGCCAGCAGGTCCATCATGTAGATGTCGTGGTCGATGACCATGACCGTCGCGTCGTGGTTCTCGGCGTAGCGGCGGATGGCCGAGGTGGCCTGCACGCGCTGTTCCACGTCGAGGTGGGCCGACGGCTCGTCGAGCAGGTAGAGGTCGGCGTCCTGCGAGAGACACGCCGCGATGGCGACGCGCTGGCGCTCGCCGCCCGAGAGGTCGGTGAGGTTGCGCTCCATGATGCGGTTGAGTTGGAGCGGGTTCGCGATTTCGGTGTTCCAGTACGACGAGCCGAACTGGTCGGTGATAGACGAGAGGAACGCGTCGACCCGCATCGGCTGGTCGATTTCGATGTACTGCGGCTTGTACGAGATGTCGAGCGCGAAGTCGAGGTCGCCAACGTCGGGCGTCAGGTCGCCCGTAAACAGCTGTGCGAGCGTGGACTTCCCGATACCGTTGGGACCGACGACGCCGAGCACTTCGCCGTTGTGGATGGTGCCGGACTCCACGTCGAGCGAGAACTCGCCGTCGCCGTAGGACTTGGCGAGGTCGGGGTACTCGACGAGGGGTTCGGCCTTCGTCGTCTCCCGCGGGGCGTGTTCCTCGAAGGTGATGGCCTCCGGGCGGATGCGCATGTTCTCGTTCGAGAGGTAGCCCTTCAGGTACTCGTTGATGCCGTTTCTGACCGACTTGGGGTCGGTGATGACACCGTACGCGCCCGGCTCACCGTAGGCGACGTGGAGCGTGTCGGCGAGCAGGTCGAGGATGGCGAGGTCGTGTTCCACCACGAGGACCGCGCGGTCTTCGTCCTCCGCGAGTTCGCGGATGAGCCGCGCGGCGGTGACGCGCTGGCCGATGTCGAGGTACGGCGAAATCTCGTCGAGGAAGTAGAAGTCGCGGTCGCGGGCGAGCGTCGCCGCGAGGGCGACCCGCTGGAGTTCGCCGCCCGACAGCGTCTCGATGTCGTTGTCGACGACGGGCCCGATGTCGAGGCGGTCGATGTAGGAGTCGAGCGCGCCGCGCTCGTCGGTCGCTTCGAGGAGTTCGCGGGCCGTCCCGTCGAACTGCTTGGGAATCTGGTCGACGTACTGCGGCTTGCGCGCGATGGACACCTCGCCGTCGCGGACTCGCTCGACGTAGTTCTGGAGCTCGGTCCCGCGGAAGCGGTCGAGGACGGCCTCCCACGTCGGGTCGTCGTCGTAGTTGCCGAGGTTGGGGACCATCTCGCCCGCGAGGGCGCGGACGGCCGTGGTCTTCCCGATACCGTTCGGTCCGAGGATGCCCGTGACCGACCCGGACTCGGGGACCGGAAGCCCGTACAGCGAGAAGGCGTTCTCGCCGTAGCGGTGGGTCGGGTCCTCGTCGAGTTCCGAGGGGAGGTTGATGATTTCGATTGCGTCGAAGGGGCACTTCTCGACGCAGATGCCGCAGGTCTCGCCGAGGCAGATTTCCTCGGAGATGCGCACCTGGTCGGGACCGCCCTGCTCGGCGTCCTCGCCGCGGAGCGTGATGCACTCTTTGCCCGTCCGGTTCGGCGGACAGAAGTTCGAGCACTCGTAGCTACAGCGGTCGGGAGAACACCGGTCTAAGTCGACGACGGCGATACTATCGTCGGCCATCGTTAGAGCTGAACACCCGAAGTCAGCAGGATGGCGAACGTGATGAACCAGAGCGCGAAGGTCATGAACACGACGTAGAGATAGTCCTTCGCGCCGAAGTCGCTCACGTCGACGCCGACGACGCGAAGCACCGGGAACTGGACGAGGACGAGCGCCCCGAGGATACCCACGGCCAACTGATTGGTCGCGGCCTCGGGACTCGTCCCCACCACAGCACCCGAGACCACCGCGGCGGCGATGCCGGCGAGGCAGGCGAGTGTCGTGACCGTCACTCCGCGAATGTGACTGGAGAGTCCGGTCTGCGTTTCCGTGGCCATGTGTTCCCCTGCGATATCCGGCGTCAAAAGCCGTTCGTTCCTCCCGCCGCCCCCGGATAAAGCGTTGTCGGCCGGTCGCCGGCCAACAAGGTTTATGCTGGTAGCGCGTTTCGATTCGTAACGATGGCTGGAACAGAAGAGGAGAGTCTCGACGACCTCCCACCGAGTGCGAAGCTCGTTTTCAAAGTGCTCGAATACAACGGTCCGCTCACGCAGAAAGGCATCGTCGAAGAGTCGATGCTCTCGGCGCGAACCGTTCGCTACGCGCTCGAACGACTGGAGGGAATCGGTATCGTCGACGAGGACGTCTACTTCGCCGACGCCCGACAGAACCTCTATCAGTTGACCGATCTCGCGCCGCAGCAGGCGCAGGCCAAAGCCGACGGCGGCAAGGAAAAGGCCTGCTGCGCCGAGTAACCAGAACCGCCGCGGAACCACCGCACGCTTCGCAGTCGGTGTCGTAAGAGACCAGTTGCGACGTGTCGACCCGGTCGAAACCGACCGACAGACGACAAAAACGACGATTCGGCCGTTCTGTTAGGCCGGAACGACCGTAATCTGCTGTTTTCTATCGATCGCGTTCTCCAGTTCCTCGGCGATGGCGCTGCCGCGGGAGACCTGAATGTCGCCGCCGCGGCCGACCGTCGCCGTGAACAGGTACTCGCCGTCGGCGCGGACCTCGACCGTCTCGCCGACGTGGCCGTCCATCCGGACGACGACGTGCCGCGAGGTGACCTCGGGCGTCACGACGACGCCCTCGTCGGCCGCCCCGCCGGAACTGGGTGCGCCGGACTGTCCGCCGGCGTTCGCGCCCGCGTGCTGTCCCGACGACGAGGGCTTCTCGTCGTGGGTCCGCACGTCGATGTCGATGCCGAGGCGGTCTTCGACGTCGGAGATGCGGCCGCCGCCCTTCCCGATGACGTAGGAGATGTCGTCGTCTTCGACGTAGACGACCGCGCGGTTCTGGCCCTGCAGGTCGACGTCGACGTGCCCGCGGGCGATAGAGCGAATCTCGCGTTCGATCTCCTGTTTCGCCAGCCGGGAGACGCCGCTTTCCTTCTCCTCGCCGTCCTCGCCGAGCGGGACGGTGACGACCTGCCGGTTGAACGTGTAAATCTCGTACTTCGGCGCGCCGGTCTCGAAGTCCCGAATCTGGATGACCGGGCGGGCGAGGTCCTCCGCGAAGAGGCCCTCGGGCACCTTCACCTCGGTGCGCACGTCGTACACCGTGTGGACCTCGCCGTCCTCGATGTAGACGACGGTGTCGACGACCTGCGGAATCATGCCGAGTTCGACCCGGCCGACGAGGCGCTGGAGCGCGTCGATGGCGCGGGTGGCGTGGACGACGCCGACCATGCCGACGCCCGCCAGACGCATGTCGGAGAACACGGAGAAGTCCTCGGTCTTTCTGACCTCGTCGTAGATGGTGTAGTCCGGGCGCACGAGCAGCAGGGAGTCGGCCGTCTTCGCCATGTCGCCGCCGAGGGCGGTGTACTGGGTGATGTCGGGGCCGACCTGCAGGTCGCGGGGTTTCTCCATCGTCTTGACCGCGTAGTCGCTGTCGTTGAGGAACTCGGCGACCGCCTGCGCGAACGTGGACTTCCCGGCACCGGGCGACCCGGCGATGAGGACGCCGCGCTGGCGCTCCGCGAGTCGGTCGCGGAGTTCGTCGGCGAACTCGTAGTCGTCGAGTTCGGTCTTGACGATGGGCCGGACGGCGGTGATTTCGATGCCGTCGGCGAACGGCGGGCGGGCGACCGCGATGCGGTAGTCGCGGAACTGGACGATGTCCATGCCCGGCTCGGAGAGTTCGACGAAGCCGTCGGTGGCGGCGCGGGCGGAGTTGACGATGTCGTCGGCCCACTCCTTCATCGTCGCCTCGTCGGTCGGCTCGTCGTCGATGGGCTGGTAGTGCATCTCGCCGACCGCGCCGCGTTTGGCCTTCGGGCGGGTGTCTGTCTTGAGGTGGACCGACATCGTCTGGTCGTCGAAGAAGCGCTCGATGATGAGCCCGCCGGAGCCGCGGACCGCGGCCTCGACGTACTCGACGGAGACGCCCTTCGCCCGCGCCACCTCGGCCTGCACCACGTCGCTCGTCAGGAGCGTCGCCGACCGCTCGGTGGCGATGTCGCGGATGAGCGCGTCGATGTCGCCCTCGCCCGCGCCCTTCGTCTCGCCCGAACTCGGGCGGCGACCGACGTACGTGAGGTCGATGACGCCGTCGTCGGCGAACTCGGCGAGCCGCTGGAGTTCGGAGAGGCCCTCCCAGCCCGTGTCACGGCCGTCGTTGGCCTGCGATTCGAGTTCGCTGACGACCGCCTCGGGGACGAGGACGTCGGCGCCCTCGTAGGTGCCGTCGTCGACTCGCTCGGACACGCGACCGTCGATGACCGCGCTCGTGTCCGGCACTATTTTCATGCGCGTGAGTTTGGGCGGGTGACGGATAAGGTTGTAGATAAAAGCGGTGACACCGCCGGCGGGGCGTCGGGTGATACCGCGTCCCGCGACGCCGACTCAGTCGTCGCCCGACGCGGCCGCCCGCTCCCCGTCGACGACCTCGAACGACTCGACGAGGTCGTCGAGGTCGGCGGCTTGCGACGACAGCACCTCGGTCTGGTCCGCGAGGTCGCCGATGGAGTCGGACTGCTCTCGGGCCGTCTCCACGACGGTCCGCGACTGGCCGGCGGTCTCCTCGGAGATGTTCGCCACGTCGTCGACGCGGGCGGCGATGTCCGCCGCCGACTCGGCCTGCTGGTCGGTCGCGGCGCTCACCTCGGCCACGCTGGCGTCGATGTCAGTCACCATGTCCACGATGCTCTCGAACTCGCCGATGGCCTCGGTGACGGTCTCCAGACTGTCGGCGACCTGCCGGTTCATCTCCCGCACGTCGGCGAGCGTCTCCTCGGAGTGTTCGGTGATGTCGGCGATGAGCCCGGACACCTCGTCGGCCGAGTCGCGGGTCTCCTCGGCGAGCGACTTGACCTCCTGTGCGACGACGCCGAAGCCGTCGCCGGCCTCGCCCGCGTGGGCGGCCTCGATGGCCGCGTTGATGGCGAGCAGGTCGGTCTGCGAGCCCACGTGCTCGATGAACGCCGCGATTTCGTCTATCTCCTCGATGCTCTCTGTGAGTTCGGCGACGGCGTCGGCGGTGCGGTCGATGCGCGCCTCGACGGTGTCCAACTCCTCCATCGCCTCGGTCGCCGCGTCGCGGCCGACCTCGCCGCGCTCGGAGGCCGTCTCGGCGGTGGTCGCGGCCTCGTCGGCGGAGGCGGCTATCTCCTCGACGGTCGCAGAGAGCGTGTTGAGCTCGTCGGAGACGGTCTGGAGGTGGTCGGTCTGCGCCCCCGCGCCGTCGGAGATTTCGGTGACCGAGGCGGCGACTTCCTCGCTGGCGGCGTCGGCCCGGCGGACGTGCTCGCGGGCGGTCGAACTCATCCGCGACACCTCCTGTGCGAACGACTGCACCTCGCCGATGGTCGACGAGAGCGTGCGGACGAGGTCGTTGTAGGTCGCCGCGACCGCCGCGTATCGCTCGTCGTCGACGCCCCAGTCGTCGGTGTCGATGGTGGCGGTGAGGTCGCCCGCCTGCGCCCGCGAGGTCGCCTCGGCGAACGCCTCCACGAGGTGCTGGAGGTTGCGCGTGTAGTCGGCGAGGTCGCGCTGCATCCGGTCGAGCGCGTCGCCGAACTCGCCCGGTAAGTCCTCGTCGAGCGCCGGGTCGTCGAACCGCTGGTCGGCGAGCGCCCCCGCCTGCGAGGCGACGACGCAGAGGTGGTCGTGCATCGCGCCGAAGTCGTCGGCGAGGCGGGCCACCTCGTCGGTGCCGCTCACCTCCGGGGGGCGGGAAGACAGGTCGCCCGCCGCGACGCCCGCGGCCGCCGACGAGAGAGACTCGATGGGCGAGACGATGTCTTTTCGCGTGATGATAATCGTGTTGACGAACGCGAGGGCGGCACCGAACAGGAGGAGCGCCGAGAGTTCGAGTCGAAACGCGCCGGTCGCCACCCACGGGAGCGCGGCCTGCGCGAGCGAGACCGCGAACTGGATGGCGACGGCGGCGACGACTTTTCTCTCGACCGAACCCGAGATGCCGAGCGCGTCCATGCTTCCCCGGAGCAACCGTTCGTACGTCGAGACGAGTCGCATACTCGGACGTGCGAGGAACGCGCAATAAGCCGGGTCGCGCGTTCTCGGAATCTGATAACTGCCGGCGGCCGCGGGACGGTGCCCGACCGCGGTCGCGGCGGGGCCGCGCGCGGACTGCCGGACGCCACACGCTTTTGAGGCGACCCTTCGACGGGCCGGCATGGACGAACTCCGCGACCTCGCGGCGGCGCTCGTGTCGGTGCCGAGCCACGAGGACGAGACCGCCGTCGGCGACCGCATCGAATCGTGGCTCCGCGGGGAGACCGACGCCGACGTGACCAGAGACGACGCGGGGAACGTCGTCGCCCGCGTCAATCCCGGCGTCGGCGAATCGCTCGCGCTCGTCGGCCACCACGACGTGGTCCCGCCGGCCGACCGACAGACGACCGACGACGGCGACTACGTGGTCGAGAGCCGCGACGGCCGCCTCTACGGCCGCGGCGCGGCGGACATGAAAGGGGCCGTCGCTGCGTCGATGCTCGCCTTCCGCGACGCGGCCGCCGACGCCGATTCGGAGGTCGTCTTCGCCTCGTTCGTCGGCGAGGAGATCGGCGGGGAGGGCGTCCGTGCGGCCCTCGACGACGGCCTCGAACTCGACTACGCCGTCGTCGCCGAGGGCTCGACGAACTACACCGGCCCCGACCGGACGGACGTGGTCGTCGCCCACCGCGGCCGCCGGGCGATCACCCTCGTCGCGTCCGGGACCGCCTGTCACGCCAGCGAACCCGAGCGCGGCGAGAACGCCGTCTACCGCGCGACCGACGCCGTGGACGTGGTCCGCGGCCTCTCGGTGCCGGACGCCGAGGTCCTCGGCCACCCCGTCTCGGGGAGCCTCGCCGTCACCGAAATCGACGGCGGGAGCGCGTGGAACGTCATCCCCGACCGCTGCGAGGTGACCATCGACGAGCGGACCGTCCCCGGCGGCTTCGCCGACCTCGCGCTGGCGGCGGAAATCGAGGGCGTCGAGTGGGTCGTCGAACAGGACCTCCCGCCGATGGCGTGCGACGACGCCGACTTCGCCGAGCGCGTCCTCGACGCCGCCCGGTCGGTCCACGAGGCCCGCGGCGACGCGGAGCCGGAACAGACGACGAAGCCCCACGCGACCGACGCCGGGTGGCTGGTGCAGGCCGGCACGACCTGCGTCGTCTACGGCCCCTCGGAGCCCGGCGAGGCGCACACGAGAGACGAGAGCGTGTCGCTCGACGTGCTGGCGCGGTGTTACGAGACGTACCGCGCGCTCGTTGAAGGCTGGTGAGCGCGGTCAAATCCGCCGGCAACTACGCCTAAACGCCCCACCCGCGACGACGGCCGAACACCCACCGGGCGGGACTGAAAGGGGCCGCGAGCGAGGGCGAACCCCGGCGGCGTGAGCACCGCAGGCCGGAGGCCGAGGAGCGCGCGTCGCCGCGGGAGCCGTCGCTCGCGGGGGCTTTCGCGGTGTTGGTCACGGCCGTTGCGTTGTCGATTGCGACGCCGTCGGTGTCGGCCGTCGCGTCGGCGGAGTGTGAGCGACCGGTCGCAGACGAACCTCGAAACACCCGCACCGATGCCCGCCTCCTGCGGTTTAATACGCCTCCGGGCCACCGTTCGAATATGGCACAGTCCTCCGCGGAATCCGACTCGGAGTCGGCGTACGACCGGCTCCTCACGAAGTACAAGCGAATCGCCAACGTCGAGAACGCCGGCGGCATCCTCTCGTGGGACCAGCAGGTCATGATGCCCGACGAGGGGACGCCCGCGCGCTCTCAGCAGATGTCCGCGCTCTCCGCCTTGAGCCACGAACTCCTGACCGACGACGAGTTCGGCGACCTCCTCGACGCGGCCGAGGCCGACGACCCGACCGACGAGCAGGCCGACGTGCTGCGCGAACTCCGCCGCGACTACGAGCGGGCGGCCCGCGTGCCGAACGACCTCGTCGAGAAGATTTCCGCGGCGTCCTCGGAGGCCATCCCGGCGTGGAAGCAGGCGAAGGCCGAAGACGACTTCGAGACGTTCGCGCCGCATCTGGAGAAACACGTCGAACTGAAGCGGCAGTACGCCGAGCACATCGACCCCGACCGCGACCCCTACGAGGTGCTGTTCGAGGACTACGAGCCGTGTCTGCCCCTCGAACAGGCCGAAGAGATTCTCGCCGAGGTGCGCGAGGTGCTCGTCCCGATGATAGAAGACATCCGCGAGTCCGACGTCGACCTCGCGGTGGACGCCTTCGAGGGCGAGTTCCCCGAAGAGGACCAAGAGGAACTCGTCCGCGACGCGCTCACGACGCTCGGCTACCCGTGGGAGCGCGGCCGCCTCGACACCGCCCCGCACCCGTTCTCGTCTGGGACGCAGTTCGACGCCCGCGTGACGACCCGCTACGACGAGTCAGACGTGCTCGGCTCGCTGTTCTCGACCGTCCACGAGTTCGGCCACGCGCTGTACACCCTCGGCCTGCCGGACGAACAGTACGCGACGCCGCTCGGCGAGAACCGAAACCTCTCGGTCCACGAGTCGCAGTCGCGGCTCTGGGAGAACCACGTCGGGCGCTCGCGGGCCTTCTGGCGGCACTTCCTGCCCACGCTCGAAGACAGGTTCCCGGAGGTCGACGCGACGGTCGAGGAGGCCTACGAGGCCGCCAATCAGGTGTACGACGACAACCTCATCCGCGTCGAGGCGGACGAGCTGACCTACCACCTGCACATCGTCATCCGGTTCGAGCTCGAACGCGACCTCATCGCCGGCGACCTCGCAGTCGAGGACGTGCCGGAGGCGTGGAACGACAAGTACGAGGAGTACCTCGGAATCCGCCCGGACACCGACTCCGAGGGCTGTCTGCAGGACATCCACTGGGCGTACGGGAACTTCGGCTACTTCCCGACGTACTCGCTCGGCTCCGTCATGGCCGCCCAGCTGTTTTCGGCCGCCGAGGCGGACATCGACGACCTCGACGGGAAACTGGCCGACGGCGAGTTCGGCGACCTCCGCGAGTGGCTCCGCGAGCACGTCCACCGCCACGGCCGCCGCTACGAGACCAACGACCTCGTGAAGCGGGCGACCGGCGAGGACTTCGCCGCCGACGACTTCCTCGACTACGTCGAGTCGAAATACGGGTCGCTGTACGACCTGTAAACGAGCCGGACAGTCCGGCGCAGTCACCCGGTTTTCGACGGCTCGGAGTCGTCGTAGGAACTAAATAGGGGTATGCCATATCATACCATGTATGGCCTCAGCACCCAGTGACGACTTGTTCGACCAGTTCTTGGCCGACCGCGGTCACGAGACAGAACCGGCACGCTGGGACCGATCCTATAACAAGCTGCAGTGTCCCGACTGCGGGGCCCTGCACGACATGGGCGCGGCGACCTGCTCCGTCTGCGGGTGGGTGCCGGAGGCCTGACGCGTCCGAACTGACCAAGCCACGAGCACCTGTTCTCGACGGTTTTCACCCGCTCGGTGAGCCGTTCGCGAACGCCCGGCGAGTACACCACTCCGGGCGCGTTCGCCCTCGTCCGAAGCACGTCGCTTATCACCGATAAGACCGTGAACGTGCACAATGAGCGAATCCGACGCGACCGTCACCCGGCTGTTCGGCGGCCCGGGGAGCGGGAAGACCACGGCCTTGCTCGACAAGGTCGAGGAGATTCTCGAACAAGACGGCGTCACCATCCGCGACATTCTCGTTGTCTCTTACACCCGAGCCGCGGCGGCCGAGGTCCGCGACCGGCTCGCGGAGCGGCTCGACATCAACCCGCGGTCGCTGAAGGGGAACGTCTCGACGATGCACGCGAAGGCGTACGAACTGCTGAGTCTCTCGCGGAACGACGTGGTCGGCGAGAGCGACAAACAGGAGTTCTGCGAGGAGTACGGCATCGAGTTCGAAGACGAGTACGGCGGCGCGGGCCGCCGGACCGCCCGCTCGACCACCATCGGGAACAAGATTATCGCCACGAGCCAGTGGCTCCAGCGCACCCGCCGCGACGTCTCCGACTGGTACGACGTGCCCTTCCAGTGGAACGTCGAGGAGGTCCGCCTCCCGCCGGAGGTCGACCCGAACGCCCAGGAGGGCAACAAGTACACGCCGACGTGGCCCTCCGACGACGACCGCATCGACATCCCCGAGGCCATCCGCGCGTGGCGCGCCTACAAGGGCGAATACGGACTCGTCGGATTCGCCGACATGCTCGAACGCGTCAAGCAGCGCGCGCTCGTCCCCAACGTCGACTACCTCGTCATCGACGAGTTCCAGGACATCACGACCCTCCAGTACGACGTGTACGAGGAGTGGAAGCCCCACATGCGGGGCGTCCTCATCGCCGGCGACGACGACCAGGTCGTCTACGCGTGGCAGGGTGCCGACCCGAACCTCCTCCTCGACGCCGAGCGCGACGAGGACGTGGTGCTCCCGAACTCCTACCGGCTCCCGTCGAACGTCCTCAACGTCGTCAACCGGGAGATTCGCCACATCGACAAGCGTCAGGAGAAGGACCTCAAACCCCGCAAGGAAGGCGGCGCGGTCGAGGCCGTCGAGAGCCCGTCGATGCTCGAACTCGCCCGGAACGTCCGCTACACCGTCGAGAAGGACGAAGGCACCGTGATGGTGCTGTTCCGCGCGCGCTACCAGATGTTCCAGTTTATCGACGAGTTCCTCCCGTCGGGCATCCCCTTCTCGACGCTGACCGACCAGCGCATGTGGACCGACCGCCTCACGCAGTACGTCCGCGCGGTCGAGGCGCTCGACGCCGAAGAGCCGGTCGACGGGCTCGAAGCCCGCCGCCTCGCGGACATGCTCCAAGACTCCGCGTTCGGCACGAACGACCGCGACGACCTCTTCGACGCCATCGACGACAGACAGGAGGAAGTCGGCGTCGACGACATTACGAACATCGAGTTCACGCCGAAGGAGATCAAGAACTTCGCGCCGTTCGCTCCGGACAGTTCGTCCGCCAGCGACATGGTCCGCAAGGTGACGAGTTTCCAGCGCAAGTCCGTCGACGCGTACTTCGGCGGCGACTACGAGGGGATGGACCCGAGTCGCGTCCGCGTCGGCACCATCCACTCCGCGAAGGGTCGCGAGGCCGACCACGTGTTCATGGCGACCGACCTGACCGAGAAGGTCGTCGAACAGATGGCCGCCTCCGTCTCCGACGAGGAACTCGAAGCCCGCGGTATCGAGGAGTTCACCTCGACGACGAGCCCCGTCCCGCTCATCACCGACAACGAGCGCCGCGTCTTCTACGTCGGGATGTCCCGCGCCCGGGAGCGCCTCATCGTCCTCGAAAACCTCGTCACCGGCGCGCCGACGCTGCCCATCAGCGTCCTGCTCCACGACGAGATTCGCGAGGCACCCGCGCAGGACCTCGTCGACGACGCGCAGGAACCGCCCGCGCCCGAGCCCGAGGCGTAACGTCCCGTGCGAGGGAGACCTCGCGGCGGCGACGCCATCGACGCCGCCGTGTCCGAGCGAGACGCCGTCGGCTTCGTCGCCGTCCCCAGCGGCTCCGACCCGACGAGTCGCTACCTCACCGGCCGCGCGTTCGACTGCGGCCTCGCGTACGTCCGCGTCGACGGCGAGACGCATCTCCGGGTCCCCTCGACCGTCGAACCGCCGGACCTGTCGGTCGCCTCGGTCCGCGTCGACGACAGGCCGCCGGGGAAGGCCGCCGCGGCCGTTCTTGCGGAGCACTCGGCCGACGCTCCCGAAGGGACCGTCCTCGCGCCCCGAACGATTCCGCACGACGCCGCGCTCCACCTCGAAGCGGCGGGCTACGACCTCGCGTCGACCGCGGCGGTCGAAGCCGCCCGCGCGGTGAAAGACGCCGCCGAGCGCGACGCAATCGAGGCCGCCCAGCGCGCGGCGACTCGCGGCGTCGGCCGCGCGGCCGCGATACTGGCGGCGGCGACGGTCGAGGAAGCCGACGACCGCGACGGCGACAGCGGCCGTGAGGGCGACGGTGACGACGAACGGCCCGCCCTCCGCTGGGACGGCGCGCCGCTTTCCACCGAGCGGCTCCGCCGACAGGTGAACGCGACGCTCGCGGCCGAGGGCGTCGATTCAGCGGGCGCGACGGAGGTCCGGGCGGGAACCCGAGGCGACGGGGGCGAGCCGGTCGAACTCCGACCGGGCGAACCGATAGTCGTCGCGGTCGGCCCGCGCGGCCCGGCGGGCTACCGCGGCGCGCTGGCTCGCACCTTCGTCGTCGACCCCGACGGCGGGTGGGAGCGCCGGGCGCACGTCGCCTGCGACGCCGCCAGAAAGGTCAGTCTGGTCGAGGCGGACCCCGGCGACGACGCCGGCTTCCTCGGGAGCGAACTCCGCGCGGAGACCGCCGCGTTCGGCTTCTCGATGGCCGACGAGGTGACCAGAGACGTCGGCGGCGGCATCGGCCTCGCGTCCCGCGAAGACCCGCCGCTCGACGGCGACCGCGAACTCGTCGCCGGCAACGTCCTGCGAGTCCGCGCCGCGGTCACGCACCCGGACCACGGGCGGGTCGAACTGACCGACGTGCTGGTCGTCGGCGACGACGGCCCGCGACTGCTGGGCGACGCGCCGACCGGCCTCGACCCGAGTCGCCGGTAGTTACTCGTCGTCGTCCGGGTCTTTTGCGACGCCGCCGATGACTTTCTCGGCCGCGAGCGAGGGGACGTCCTGCGGCATGGTGAGGAACTTCGGGAGCGCGACCATGAGCACCGCGAGAAGGAGCATCGCGCCGCCGAAGACGGTCCGCCCGTCGGCGAGGAGCGTGAGGCCGAAGCCGCCGACGGGGATGGCGAAGATGAGGGTCGCCGCGAGACCGACCATCTCCAGGATTCCGAGTCGCATCGCCCGAGGCTACTCCGCGGGCGACTAAAAGCGTCGCGACCGGCGGTCGGGCACGGCCGCCGCCGAGGTTCGACCGGCGGGAACCGAGCGACTCGTCGCGGCGGTCGACAGTCACGCGAGATAGCATTAAGCCGCCGCCGGGTCGACTGCCCGCATGGTCGCCGTCACGTCCGGGATGCTCGTCGTCTTCGCGCTCGTCGTCGTCACGATGGCGCTTTTCGTGACGGAGGCGGCCCCGCCGGACGTGACGGCAATCGGCGTCATCGTCGCGCTCGTCGTCCTCGAACCGTGGACGGGAGTCGATCTCCAGACGGGGCTATCTGGGTTTTCGAGCGCCGCGACCATCACGGTCCTCTCGATGTACGCCCTCAGCGAGGGGGTTCGGCAGACCGGCGCGATTCGCGTCCTCGGCGACGCGGTCGCCTCGTTCACGAACGGGAGCGAGAGCCGACTGCTCGGCGCAATCGTCGGCCTCACCGGCCCCGTCGCGGGCGTCGTCAACAACACGCCGGTCGTTGCGGTGTTCGTGCCGATGGTCTCGGACCTCGCCGACCAGGCGAACGTCTCGCCGTCGAAGCTCCTCATTCCCCTCTCGTACGCCTCGATGCTCGGCGGCACGCTCACCCTCGTCGGGACGGCGACGAACCTCGTCGCCAGCGAGGCCTACGCCGAGGCGACCGGGCTGCCGCCGTTTTCGATGTTCACGTTCACGCCCCTCGGCGCGGTCGTGTTCGTCGTCGGCGCGGGCTACCTCCTGACGGTCGCGCCGCGGCTCCTGCCCGAGCGAATCGAGCCCGGAAACCGAACCGGGAACTACGGCGTCGAGCCGTTTCTCGCCCGCGTGCTCGTCCCCGCGCGGTCGCCGCTCGTCGGCATCTCGGCGGGAGAGGTCTCCGACGACACCTACCGCGACCTCAACGTGGACATCCTCGACGTGCTCCGCGGCGGTGAGCACTTCATCGCGGCCGACTCCGACCGCGAGGTGGCCGCCCGCGACATCCTGACCATCCGGGGCGACCCGGCGACGATTCGGCGCTTCTGCGACCTCGCGGACCTGCGGTTCCTCCCGCGCGCGTCGGTCACCGACGCCGAACTCGACCGCCCCGACCGCGTGGCGCTCGTCGAACTCGTCGTGCCCCGCGAGTCCGGCCTCGTCGGCGAGACCATCGGCGGCGCGCGGCTCCGCGAGCGCTACGACGCGACGGTGCTCGCGGTCCGTCGGCGCGGCGGCGACCTCATCCGCGAGCACTTCAGAGACGTGGACCTCCAGGTCGGCGACTCGCTGCTCCTCCAGACGACGAACGAGACGGCTCGCTACCTCCGCGACAGCGGCGACTTCGTCGTGACCAGCGAGGTCGCCGACGAACTCATCGAGGACGACGGCGGACTGTCGCCGACGGCGTTCCGCGCGTTCGCCGTCATTGCGGCGGTCATCGGACTGGCCGCGCTCGGCGTCGTCCCGATCGCCATCGCCGCGCTCGGCGGCGTCGCCGCGATGGTCGCGCTCGGCTGTCTGTCCGCGAGCGACGCCTACGGCGCGGTGAGCTGGAACGTCATCTTCCTGCTGGCGGGCGTCATCCCGCTGGGGCGGGCGCTGCAGCTGACCGGCGGCGTCGCGCTCCTCTCGGAGTTCGTCGGCGTCGCCGCGACCTACCTGCCCGTCATCGCCGTGGTCGCCGCGTTCTACCTGCTCACGGGGCTGTTGGCGAACGTCATCACGCCGGTCGCCAGCGTCGTCCTCATGCTCCCGGTCGCCATCGACACCGCGTTCGGCCTCGGTGCCGACCCCTTCGGCTTCGCCCTCGCGGTCACCTTCGGCGGGAGCACGGCGTTCATGACGCCCATCGGCTACCAGACGAACCTGATGGTGTACGGGCCGGGGGGCTACCGCTTCACCGACTACCTCCGCGTGGGCGCGCCGCTCCAACTCCTCCTCACGGTCGTCACGACCGCCGGCATCGCCCTCATCTGGGGAATATAGGTCACTCGGCCCGGCTCTCGCCCGCGTTGCGTCGCTGGTCCGACTCCGCCCGGACGCCGCCCTCGCCGTTCGAGGGGTCGTATCCCGCGGGCCCCGAGGGGAGCGTCTCGGGGTCGTCGACGCTCAGCCCCGTGGTGACGAGCAGGCGGAGGCCGCGGCGGACCGGCATGTCGAGTTCGCGAATCTCGTCGGACGAAGCCATGATGAGCGCGCCGGCGGTCGGGTTCGGGCTGTGCGGGACGAACACGGTAAAGAGGTCGTCGTCGGAGATCTCGGAGACCGACGGCGGGGCTTCGTTGGTGACGAAGCCGATGGAAAACAGCCCCTCGCGCGGGTACTCGACCAACACCACGCGGTCGTAGCCGGCGGTCGGTTCGGTGAGCGACTCCGACACCTGCCGGACGCCGAAGTAGATGGTGCGGACGAGCGGGAGGAGCCGAACGCCGCGCTCGAAGCTCCCGAAGAGCCGCTGGCCGAGGCTCATCGACGCGAGGTAGCCGAGAAGCGAGACGGCCACGGCGATGATGAGCGCCGACAGCACCTGCGAGATGAGGACGATGTCGCCGGAGTAGTTGAGCGCATCGGCGAGGAACGGCGTCACCTGACGGACGACCGGGCGGAGCGCGGCGGTGATGCGGGTGAACGCGAACTGGAGGACGAACACGGTCACGGCCAGCGGGGTGACGAGAATGAGACCCGTGACGAAACTGCTCCGCAGGCGAGCCAGAACGTCCATACCGACTCTCCGGACGACGAGCGTAAAATTGTATGGGCGAGTGAGTCACGAAACCGTGATGGGAAACGGAAACGGTAGGCATTAACTTCACCCGTCCGAAGCCGCGGGTATGTTCACGGGAATCGTGGAGGGGCCGGGCGAAATCGTCGACGTGACCGACGCCGACGGCGGTCGCCGCCTCCGCATCCGGACCGACCTCGCGTTCGACGACCTCCACCACGGCCAGTCGATAGCGGTCTCGGGCGTCTGTCTGACCGTCGAGGCGTTCGGCGACGACTGGTTCGAGGTGTTCCTCGCGGCGGAGACGGTCGAGAAGACCTATCTCGGCGACGTCGTCGAGGGCGACCGCGTCAATCTCGAACGCGCCCTCGCGGCCGACGACCGCTTCGACGGTCACATCGTGCAGGGTCACGTCGACGGTACGACGACGGTCGCGAACGTCGAGCGCGTCGGCGACGACTGGTTCTTCGAGTTCGACCTCCCCGAGTCGCTGGCGAGGTACGTCGTCCAGAAGGGCTCGGTCTGCCTCGACGGCATCAGCCTCACCGTGGCCGACCGCCGCGACGACTCATTCGCCGTGGCCATCATCCCGACGACCTACGACCTGACGACGCTCTCCGAAAAGGAGGTCGGCGACCCGATTCACGTCGAGGTCGACGTGGTGGCGAAGTACGTCGAATCGATGCTCGACGGCTACGCCGAGCGGTTGGTCGCCGAGTAGCGGGACGGGGGCCACGCGGTTCGTCTCGGCTCGCTTTTCCGCGCCGTCATCGCCGACTCAGTCCTCGAACTCCGTCTGCTCGGAGCTGAACGACGCCGCGCTCGGACCGGGGGCGTGGGCGCGGTGGTAGGCCCGACTGTAGCGGCGGAGCTTCCCGATGAGGTAGAGCCCGAAGACGCCGTCGTAGATGATGACGTAGACGAGGAAAGCCGCGAGACCGCCGAGGCCGGTTATCCCCGCGATGACGGTCGATCCGATGCCGACCGTGGAGTTGTACGTCGCGTGGACCAGCGCCGCGAGGACGAGGCCCTTGATGACGATCGGACCGGCGTTCTCCTTGTTGAACTTGGCGAGGCCGAGGTAGTAGCCCGCGATGGCCGAGTAGATGACGTGCCCCGGCCCGGCGAGCGCGCGGACCGCGGTAATCGTCCCGCCGGCGGCGATGATGCCGACGCCGCCGGAGCCGACGTCGAGCCCCGACGAGGTGAGGTTGCGGGTGATGTACAGGGCGTTTTCGATGGTGGCGAAGCCGAGGCCGGCCATCGCCCCGTAGACGGCCCCGTCGATGACGGCGTTGAAGCTGTCGTGGGAGTAGGCGTACAGCCTGACCGCGAGGAGCTTGACGGTCTCTTCGACCGGGCCGACGACGAGGAAGTAGAACACGGCGCTGCCGAGGAAGCCGAGCGCCAACTGGAACTCGGCCGCGATAGTCTGGCCGACGTTGCTCAGAAGCGAGTTGAGAATCGCGGCGAACGTGGCGGTGAGGACGCCGAGGAGGAACGTCACCACGAGCATCGACAGCGGCTCGTCGTCGGTCACGTCGGAGTAGTAGACGTAGCCGGCGAGCGCGAGCGCCGGGAGCGCCGACAGCAGGGTGAGCGCGCCGACCTGCGGGTCGGTGAGCGCCGACAGGCCGCCGATACCGACGAGGATGAGGAGCGCGGCGAGAACGACCAGCGCGCGGGTCGACGCGACCAACACCCGGTAGAGCGCGACCGCGAGCCCGTCAACCGAGGTTCGTTCCTCCCACGTCGCGATGTCGTAGAGGTCGGCCGATCCGTCGGACGCCTGCTCGACTGGGTCCTGCTGGTCCATCACGTGGGGTAAAGGGTATCGCATCTGGTAATAGCTTTGGCCACGGCATCCCGCGAGCGGTCGGCCGCCCAGCGGGGAGCCGTCGGTTCGGCGACCGACGGCCGACCGTACGACGTTAATGCCTCCGCTCCGAAGGGCGGGTATGCACTTCGACCCCCGCGAACAGGCGGCGCTCCGCGAGGTCGGCCTCGACACCGACGACCTCCGGGCCGCGTCGGACCTCGTGAGCGACGCAGTCGACTCGGACGCAGACGCCATCGCCGCGTTCTTCGGCGACGGCGGGACGTGTTACTCCGACATGGAGATGGCCCACAGCGCCAGCGACGTGCAGGAACACGCCGTCGACCACGTCGATCTCTACACCCACGGCGCGGACCTCCGCGGCTACCTCAAGTTCGACTCGTGGGGCGTCCCCATCGAGGGCGGCCGCGTGCTCACCGACGAGAAGGTCGAACTGACGCTCGGCCCGACGGTCGACGCCCGCGTCACCTTCGCCCGCGACGCCGACGAGCTATGAGGGTCCGCGTCCGCGGCATCTACGCCACCGCCCTCACGGGCGTCTTCCTCGACGCCGGCCACGACGTGGTGCAGGCGTCCGGCCCGATCCGCGAGCGCTTCGACGCAGAGTTCGACGCGTCGGACCACGACGTGTCGGTCGAGACGACGCGGAACCGACAGGGCGTCGGCGCGACCGGCGCGCCCGAGGCGGTCGAAACGGCCACCGAGCGCCTCTCAGACCTCGGCGTCGACACCTTCGCGTGGGACGACCCCGCGCCGACCGGCGCGGTGTTCGACGCCCGCGTGACCGACACCCTCGGCGGCGGCGCGGTCTGCGACCTCGGCGAGACCGAGGGCTACCTCTCGTACGGCGACGTCGACGGCCACGTGGAAGTCGGCGACGAGGTCCGCGTGCAGGTCGCCGAGTCGGCCCCGCCGTGGGCCTCCCGCCGCGCCGAACTGACCGGCGACGTCCGCGCCGTCGCGGGACTGGCGACCCTCGACCCCGATTCGGAGGGCGTCCGCGTCGACACCCGCGACGAGGCCGCCGCCCGCGAACTGGCCGGGATGACGGACCTCCTCGGCGGCGACCCGCCCGAGGGGTGGGGCATCCGCTGGCACCGCGACGCCGTCGACGCCGACATGAGCGCCCTGAACGACGCGCTCGACCGGGCCGCCGAGGTCGCCGGGGAACTCGACGACGCGCTCGCCGAGCCCGTCGACGCCCCGCGGGCGGTCGCGGCTCCCACCGCGACGACGTGGGTCTGGTTCGGCCGCGAGACGCGCTTCGAACTCGATTCCCAGCGCCGGGGCGTCGAGACGACGATGCCCGGCCACCACCGGACGAAGGCCGCCTCGCCGAAGGCCTCCGCCGGCGTCGACCTCGCGGAGTCGCTCTGCGAGTCGGTCGGCGACGACGACGGCGCGTTCCCCTTCGACGTGGTGACCGCGCAGTTCGGCCCGCTCGAAGGCGACGACGTGGAAATCGGCCACGGGAAACCTGACGGTCGGCTCATCACGCTCGGCTCCGGCGAGGTGACGGAGCGCGACCCCGAGGGAACCGTCGAACTCCGGCGCGGCATGACCGGCGGCGGCACCTACGACGCCCTCGGCGTCGACCGCGAGTCCGGCGACGTGGCGGTCACGAAGTTCCGCGAGGGCCGGTGGTGGTATCCGACGGTGTACCGCGATTCCGAGGGCGCGGTCAAAGGGACCTACGTCAACATCTGCACGCCCGTCGAGTGCTTCCCCGACCAGATTCGGTACGTCGACCTCCACGTGGACGTGGTGAAACACGCCGACGGGACGGTCGAGCGGGTCGACGACGACGAACTCGACGCGGCCGTCGAGGCCGGCCACATCTCCGAGGAACTGGCCGAGAAAGCGCGGTCGGTGGCGTCGAGTCTGGAGTCGGCGCTGTCGGGGTAGGCGTCGCAACTTCGGAAGCCGGTCAGTCGTCGTTGCCGGGGAGGACGCAGTCGTCGTGGCGGCGGTAGTCGTCGATAGGTCGACATCTGGGCCGGCAGACGAACACCCGCGAAGGCCACGGGGAGAGCGAGCGTGAGGAAGACCGAGCTAGTCACGCGGTCGACACGGCTGGGTACGTATCGAGAATCGCGGAACAGAGTGCTCGTATCGGAGGGAACAGTACGGCTACGACCGAAGGGAGTAGCCGCCTTTTTTGGTCCAGATTTTTTGGCGGGGTTCGAGGCAACGAAGTTGCCGAGGACCCCGTGAAAAAAGGTGGGTTAGAAGTGCCCCGGACCCTCGTCGCCGTACTGCAGTTCGCCGCCGCGGCCGCCCTCGACGGTACTGCTGCCGTGGTCGCCCGAACTGGGGACCTTGACCTGCACGTCGGTCACCTCGTCGAACGTCATGATGAGGTCCGACTGGATGTTCTGGGCGGTGATGTTCGAGATGCCGCACCCGGCGCACGCGCCCCCGAGTTCGACGACGACTTCCCCCGATTCCGCATCGGCCTTGCGCACGACGCTGTTGCCGCCGTGCATCTGGATAATCGGCATCTGACCGACCATCCACGTCTCGACGCGCTCTTTGAGGCTCTCCGACTCGTCGCTCATACCCCGATGCTTCGAACCCCACGGATTAGAATGAAACGGTTCTCCCACCGCGCCGGCCGACGAGAGAAAGGCTGTCTCGGTCGTTCGTGATAGATTCGACGCGGGAACCACGCGGGCGGGGAGTCACCGCTTCGACCGGAACGCCGGCCGTCGCGTCGGTCCCACTCAGTCGCGCCGCCCGCGACGACGGGCCAACCAGCCGGCGACGCCGAGGGCCGCCGCGCCGACCCCGAGTCCGAACCCCGGCGCGTCGGTCGCCGACGTGGGAGAGTTCGTGTCGGACGCGGGCGGGGCCGCGTCGTCTCCGGTCGGGGTCGGCGTGTTGACGAGCGATTCGGTGGTCGTTGCCGCGCCGAGCGTCGGCGGGTCGCGCTGGTCGCCGGCGTGGTCGGGGAACGTGTAGAGCGCGGGCGACGCGTCGTCGACGCCGCGGCTCGACGCGACGAAGACGCCCTCGTCGGCGAAGGGGTAGGCGTACTGCGCGGTCCAGAAGCTCGCGCGCTCGGGGTCGCGCCACCACGCGAGTTCGACGGGGTCGGTCGGGTCCGACACGTCGTGGCGCTTGACGCCGCCGCGGTACCACGAGGTGTAGAGCCGGTCGTCGCGGAAGTCGAAGTTGTGCGCCGTGGTCCAGACGCCGCCGACCGTCGGGTCCGGGCTGGCCGGCGGGTCGATAGTCGAGAGCCGCGCGGGATTCGCGGGGTCCGACACGTCCCAGAGTTCGACGCCGCCGGGGCCGCCGACGAGTTCGGTCGGGCCGTCGTCGCGGTCGACCTCGACGGCCCACGACTCGACGCCGACGCCGAGGAGGTCGCCGGCGTCGTCGGTGGCGACGTAGTGGTGGTTGCCGGGCGGCGTCCGTCGCTCGCGGTGGCGGCCGCGAGGGGGCAACGCGGCGAGTTCCTCGGGGTCGCCGGGCGAGACCGTCCCGAGGACCGACGGCGACGCGGGGTCCGAGAGGTCGACGAGCCACGTCCCGGCGTCCCAGAGGGCGACGTGCGCGACCGCGTCGCGGACCCACACGTCGTGGACGGAACGCATCGAGGGCGGCACGTCGGCCCAGCGGTCGTCGGCGGCGACGACCGACCAGCGGCCGAGCTCGTCGCCGGAGTCGACGTCGAGGACGACGAGCGGGTTCCGGTCGCCGTCGTTGGCGGTCAGATACGCCCGGCCATCGGCGGCGAAGCAGTTGTGGATGGGAAAGCCCGTCTCGTGGAACGCGGTTTCGTCGGGGTTCGCGGGGTCCGAGACGTCGACGACGAGGACGCCCGCCGGCGCGCCCGGAATCGGGTTGGCCGGGCCGACGACGAGAAGCGTGTCCCCGTCGAGTTTCGCGTCGTAGAGGCCGCGGAAGGGGCCGTCCTCGCGGTCGGAACGCAGGTCGCGGCGCTCGGCGACGAGTTCGGGGCGGTCGGGTGCGGAGATGTCGACGGCGGCGTAGCCGTCGGTCGCGGCGACGAAGACGGTCTCGCCGTCGGCCGACACGACGGCCTCTTTCGCGCCGTCGACGTCGATGCGGCCCAGCGGCTCGAACGGCCCGGGGTGGGCGGCGGCGGGACGGGAACCGGCGACGGAGGCGGTCGAGGCGGCGAGCGCGCTCGCACTGACGGTGCGGAGGAACTGGCGGCGGTCCACGGTGAACCTGCGGGTGCCGAGGAGAAAAATCGGACGGAGGCGCGGAGACCGGGAGGGGCCGGCAGTCAGGGGAACGGGAGGACCGCTCAGTCTGCACTGGGTTGCGTGAGAACTGAATCAACGCCGGCGGGGATGGGT
>NZ_CABPRH010000011.1:0-148050 GCF_902410085.1 Haloferax sp. KTX1
ACAGCTGCAAAAGGCTCTTAGCAACCGCTTCTTTGACTCGCTCGATGAGCTAACAACAGCGATCGACACCGCTCTCGACAAACTCTCTGTTCCTAAAGTGAGTAACTACTTCTAGTGCCTACTATAGTCAGACCGATGTTATCGTCGGACAGCTATCACCGCCCGTTCATCTATTGGCATGGTATCGCGGGCATGCTGCTGCGCTCGGTCCGCCGCGCGAGAGTCGATCATGGCAGACGGGTTCGGCCATCCAGTCTCGCCCGACTCCGTCGACTCCCGTCGCTCGTTCCGTTCCATCGCGTACGCTTTTACTGTTCGCGCGTGTATCTCGGGGTATGACTGACCGAGGTTCGCCGTGTTGTTCCGGCTCCAGGGCCGATATCGACGAGGAGGCGACATCTCACGGCTCTGGGCCGGACGTCTCGCGGCCGACTGTCACCAGCGACTCGACGGCCGCAACCCAGGGGCTGACGCGGATGGTCAAGTTGGACGGTGGGACGTTCGTGATGGGGACGGATTCGGATGCCGGCTTCCCCGAAGACGGCGAGGGGCCCCCCCGCGAGGTCACCGTCTCACCGTTCGCCATCGACAAGTACGCGGTCACGAACGCGGAGTTCCTGCAGTTCGTGCAAGATACCGGCTACACGACGGAGGCGGAGCGGTTCGGGTGGTCGTTCGTCTTCGGGGACTTCGTCGCTCCGGAGGACGACGACGCGGTCGTACAGAGCGTTCCGGCCGCGCCGTGGTGGGTCGCAGTTCAGGGTGCGAACTGGTTGCGTCCGGAGGGGCCGAGTTCGAGCGTGCTGGAGTCGCGGCTTACGCACCCGGTGACACAGGTCTCCTGGAACGACGCGGTCGCGTACGCCGAGTGGGCGGGAAAGCGCCTGCCTACGGAGGCCGAGTGGGAGTACGCCGCGCGCGGCGGCCTCGAAGGAAAGCGGTTCCCGTGGGGCGACGAACTCAAGCCGGACGGCGAGCACCGCTGCAATATCTGGCAGGGTGAGTTCCCCGAGACCAACACCGAGGACGACGGCTCCCTCCAGACGGCCCCCGTCAACGAGTTTTCCCCGAACGGGCACGGACTGTACAACGTCTCGGGAAACGTCTGGGAGTGGTGTGCCGACTGGTTTAGCCCGGACTTCCACACGACCGACGACTACGACCCCCGCGACCCGACCGGTCCCGACGACGGTGACAACCGGGTGATGCGCGGGGGGTCGTATCTCTGCCATCGCTCGTGGTGTAACCGATACCGAGTCGCCGCACGGTCGAAGAACACACCGGACAGCTCGACGGGGAACATGGGCTTTCGATGTGCGGCCGACGTCGAGTAACCCCGGCGACGGGCGTGACACCGCCGTCACGGTCCCGTGCCGCTGCCGAGGGAGTCGACCGCACCGTGGACGAGTTGGACCTTCTCTTCGGGCGTGAGTTCGTCGACTACCGTCTCGACGTCGGCCTTGGCGATTGTCGTCCTTATGGAAAACTCAAGGCTAAAACCCGCCCTTCGGGGCGGGGAGGCTGTCAACGTTCAATCCCGGGAAATCCGCATAAACCGATTGCTAGTCTGATCAGTATTACCGACGGGGGTCGCTCGTCCGGGTTACTCGGCTGCGACACCGTACAGGCCTCTCCGACCGATTGTTCGGGCGGACGGCTTTCCTCGTCCGGAGATATCGCGCGTGTCGTTCGCGTTCGAGTCGCGGTTCCGTGGTGTGATTCGAGTATTACTAACATCTCTCTGATCGAGCCGTCAGCGTGCTCACTCGGTGCCGAAGACGTCTGCAGACGTTGACTCCGAGTGGATTACGGACTTAGATGTGTAATTCAAATCGCCGACGAACAGTTCGTACGAACCGGGTTCGAGCGTCCGGGGCCGTCCGGGTTGACGACCGAGAGGTCGTCGGCGGTGAGCGCCATCGTCCCCGTCCGCGATGGTCTCCGCGGACACGTCGAGCGAGTCGTACGTGAAGGTGAGCACGGGGTGTTCACGGCTCTTTCCATCCTTCTGTGAGTGTCGGTCACCAGTGGACTGTCTCTCGCCCGCCAGAACTGTGCGCAAGATAATGATGTGGATATAGAACAATAACGTGTGCGACGTTCCCCACTTCGTGACTCCTATCAAGAAAAAGTGTATGAAAACAGAATATCTTCCAGGAAAGTCTTGAAATATAAACTCATTTGGACATTCACCGAGCGTATGGGTGATATGTTTCCGGTGGATCGGATCATATTGATGATCGTTGGCGTCAAAATATTCGAAATTATCTCCCTCAGTATTTTCATTCGAACTTTCTCTGACGATTTCGTTTATAAATCACGAACACTGATGAGACGTAGATGTGTTTCTTGCACACGTCAAGCTATACTATTGGTGGGGAAGAGAGCGCCGACAGGCTGTGACGGGTTCGCCGTCTGTGACAATCTCTTCGACTCGTCCGTGGTCGAACAACTGCTCGTCGTCTCCGAACTCCGGGTAGTCGTCGCCGTCCTCGTCGGTCGGCCACGCGCCGAACTGGTCGGGATACAGCTGTTTGGCCGTCATCTCGGTCTGGAACAGGTTCATGAGCGGTCCCTGCCACCGGGTCCCCTGCGGATGAACTGCCTCGGGGTCAAGCCCCGAAGCAGTCGCCTTGTTTTCTCTGTAGACGAGCGCCTGCAGCGAATCGAGTTTGCCGAGGGCGATTCCCATGTCGCCGTAGTTGCTGTAGTACGCCATCCACGTCTCCGGGACGGCGTCGAACTCGACGTCGCCGGCGGGAGCCATCGTCACCGTGTACGACGTGTCTTCTGGCGTGGCCGTCTCAGTCGCCGTCGGTGTCGCGGTCTCGGTCGCCGGTGCGGCATCTGTCTGCGTCGCGGCCGAATCGCGTTGTGAACAGCCGGCGAATAACCCCCCACCGATGACCGCACCGCCGTACTTCACGTACTCTCGTCGCGTCGGTCTCTCACGACTCTTGTCATCACTTGGCACGTGTTTTTAGGGCGGCCTAAATTAATACGATCACTTCGGTTCCGCGGTGGTGACCGACGCTGGTGTCGATTCCGACCCGGTGCGGCCGCTCGGTGTGCGTTCGGTATCGGTCTCAGTTTTAGGGTGTCGACCCGACGACGCCCGGCGTCGAAGCCGAGCTAGGGTTCGGACACGCCGACGACCTGCTTGCCGATGTTGTCGCCGGAGAACAGGCCGAGGAACGCGTCGGGCGCGTTCTCCAACCCGTCGACGACGGTCTCGCGGTGTTCGAGGTCACCCGAGGCGACCCACGACCCGAGCCGTTCGCTCGCCTGCTCGAACCGGGTGGCGTAGTCGCCGATGAGAAGCCCTTGGACCTTCGCGCGCGGCGCGATGAGCTGCGGGAGCTTCCGCGGGCCGGTCGGCACGCCCTCGTCGTTGTAGTGGGCGATCTGTCCGCAGACCGCGACGCGGGCGTCGAGGTTCAGCTTCGTGAACACCGCGTCGGTGATGGGGCCGCCGACGTTGTCGAAGTAGACGTCGACGCCGTCGGGGGCGGCGTCGTCGAGCGCCGCCCGGTAGTCGTCGACCGCCTTGTAGTTGATTGCGGCGTCGAAGCCGAGGTCGTCTGTGAGCCACGCGACCTTCTCGTCGGAGCCGGCGAAGCCGACGACGCGACAGCCGTTGAACTTCGCAATCTGGCCGACGACGGAGCCGACCGCGCCGGCGGCCCCGGACACCACGACCGTCTCGCCGGGCGAGGGGTCGCCCACGTCGAGCAGGCCGAAGTACGCCGTTCGGCCGGGCATTCCGAGCACGCCCAGATAGGCGGGGAGGTCAGCGACGGACGGGTCGACGGGCGCGACCTCGCTGGCGTCGAGGATGCTGTAGTCCGCCCACGCCCCGTTGCCGGTCACGACGTCGCCGGCGTCGTAGGCGTCGCTCTCGCTTTCGACGACCTCGCCGACGACTGCTCCCTGCATCGGCTCGCCGACCGACCACGGCTCGGCGTACGACTCCGCGTCTCGCATCCGGCCGCGCATGTACGGGTCGACGGAGAGGTATCGCACGCGCACGAGGAGTTCCCCGTGTCGCGGCTCCGGCAGGTCCCCCTCGCGGAGTTCGAAGCTGTCCGTGTCCGGCTCTCCCTCGGGTCGCTCGGCGAGAATCCACTCGCGGTTCGAATCGCGCATACCCGAACACGGACCCGCGGACCAAGGACGGTGTCGGTTCCAGCAGCACCGTCCGGTTCGACAGACTGGCGTCGGGCGTCGGCCGGACGGCGCTCCCGTCGCGCGGCCCACCCTCGCCACCTTCGACGAACGACCGCTACACCTTCGCCGAACCAAGCCCCTATTGCGCCGCGCCGACTACGAGACGGCGAACGATGCAGGTCGCAGTCATCGGCGCGAACGGCGGTATCGGACGCGAACTCCTCCCGCGACTCGCGGACGCCGGCCACGACCCCATCGGCGTCGTCCGCGACGAGTCGCAGTTCGAGGCGGTCCGCGACCGCGGCGGCGAGCCGCGACTGGGCGACCTCGAAGGCGACTTCGACGCGGCGCTCGACGGGGCCGAAGCGGTCGTGTTCACCGCCGGCTCCGGCGGGTCGACCGGCGCGGACAAGACGCTCATGGTCGACCTCTGGGGCGCTCGGCGGGCGGTCGACGCCTGTGTCGAGGCGGGCATCGACCGCTTCGTGATGATTAGCTCCGTCGGCGCGGGCGACCCGCTTTCGGGCCCGGAGGCGCTGCGCCCGTATCTGGTCGCCAAGCGCTGCGCCGACGACCACCTCGAACAGTCGTCGCTCGACGCGACGATTCTCCGCCCCACGGCGCTCACCGACGCGGACGGGTCCGGCTCCGTCTCGCTGACCGTCGAGGGTCTCGACGGCGACGCGGCCGAGATACCGCGGGCCGACGTCGCACAGACGGTCGTCGCCTGTCTGGACGTCGACCGGACGGTCGGCGAGACGATGACGCTCACCGGCGGCGAGACGCCCATCGAGCGGGCGCTTCGGGGCGACGATTGAAGTCGGTGACGCGCCCGCGGCCACCGCGGGACCGGACCGATATCAGGCGGTTTCATACCCCCTCGCCGAGCAGCTAACGAAACCGTGAGTACGAATGACGACACGACGGGCACGCGACGCGAGACGCTGGGGATAGTCGTCGGGTTCTTCCTGCTTTCGACGGCGGCCGCGGCCTACGAAATCGCCCCGGCGAGCGTCTTTCCGGCCATTCAGGACTCGCTCGGACTGAGTTCGAGCGCGGCGGGCTGGCTCGTGAGCATCATGTACGCGACGGCGGTCGTCACGAGCGTCCCCGTCGGCGTCGTCCTCGACCGATTCTCCGTGCGCCGCGTGGTCGGACTGGCGACCGTCGCGCTCGTCGTCGCCGGCGGCTGGGGCTGGTACGCGGCCACCGCCGGCGCGTACGGCTGGCTCCTCGCCTCGCGGGTGCTCGGCGGCCTCGCGTACGTCACGTTCTGGAACGCGGGCGCGAACGTCGTCGGCAGCGCCGTCCCCCCGCGACAGCGCGCGACCGCGGTCGGCGTGTTCACCGCGAGCGCGCCCGTCGGATTCGCCCTCGGACAGTTCGGGAGCCCGCTCATCGCCAACGTCGCCGGGTGGCCCGCGATTCTCCCGCTGTACGCCGGGGTCGCGGTCGTCGGGGTCGCGTTCTTCGCGGCCGCGACGCGCCGCCGCGTCCCCGGTGTCGACGCGCCGTCCCCCGACGGGGCGGCGCTCCGCGAACTGTTCGGCAGCCGGGCGGTCTGGACCGTCTGCGCGCTCTGTTTTCTCGCCTACTCGCTGTACCTGTTCGTCAACACGTGGCTGCCGAGCTTCCTCGCCAGCGAGTTCTCGATTTCGCTGGCCGCGAGCGGCCTCCTGACCGCGCTGTTCCCCGCCATCGGGGCGGTCGCGCGGTCGACGAGCGGCGTGGTGACCGACCGCGCGTTCGGCGGTCGCCGCCGCCGCGTCATCGTCTCGTCGTTCGCCGTCGCCACGCCCGCGGTCGTCGCGTTCGCGTTCGTCTCGCGGCTCGGCCTCGTCGTCGGCGCGGTCGTCGTCGTCGGCTTCGCCATCCAGCTCGTGACGGGACTCATCTTCTCGTACATCGCCGAACTCGTCGCTCCCTCGGTGCGAACCACGGCCGTCTCGCTCCTGACGAGCATCGGCCTCCTCGGCGCGTTCGCCGCACCCATCGCCGCCGGTGCTATCATCGACTACGCGGGCTACGCGCCGGCGTTCTTCGCCGCGGGCGGCGTCGCCGTCGTCGGCGTGCTCTTGGCGCTTCGAGCGCCGGAGCCGACTCGGGCGTAAGCCCTCGAACCGCGCTGTTCTCACCCGTCTCAACGCGCTCGATTCGCTCGCCTATTTATATATTAACTATTCAGTCACTTTATGTATGTGGCACACCGACGACTACGTATGGCCCGCGCAGTCAACCCCGTTCGAACCGACTACTCGAACACCCAGATGGGACTCATGGGGACGCTCATCGTCGCTGGAATCGCGGTGCTCATGATACCGTTCGCGCCGTTCATCCTCCTCGGTCTGCTGTGGAGAGCGTTCCACTAGGGACGACGACCACGCGTTGACCGGCGGATATCGGGCACAACGCATTTTATCGACCCGGCCGACCGGCCGGTATGTCCGTTCCCCGCCGAACACTCCTCCACTACTGCGGCCTCGCCACGATTGTCGGGCTCGCGGGATGTGCCGGCTTCGGCACGTCATCCGCCGGTGCGCCCGACCTCGTGCTCGTTAATCAGAACGACGCCCCAATCACTGTCGAGACGACTGTCACCGACGCCACCGGCGAGACGCTGGTCTCCACGCGTCTCGACGTGCCCGTCGTCGAGGGTCACGGTCGTCCGAACGCGTCGATCGACAACGTGTTCGACACCGACGGAACGTACGCCGTCTCGGTCGCCGTGACTGATGGACCGTCGGCCACGACAGAACTTGATGTCGACGGAACTGCTGAGGACACCGACACCCACCAGGTGTACTTCGAGGGCGACGAAATCACCTTCTCGTGACTCCCGGGACGGACCCACGGCCCCGCCGACTCACCACGGGTCTCAACCCCCACCTACCAACAGAACACTCAAACACCCATGTATGTCTAAACTAATATGCAACATTTAATGTGGACTGTCCGGTCGAAATCTCGAATCGGCGTATCATTCGCCATTGAGGCGTCAATTCGACGAGATGGCGTCTCAAATACGTCGCTCGCGTTCTCGGCTCGAACTGCCAGTCGAACATATCCAAAACGAGCTAGCAGCGCATGTGACGTGCTATTTGTAGCTATCTCTCATCTTCTACTTCGACATATCTTTTCGTTGTTACTACTGTTGAATACTCAAAATACTGTCTTGAATGGACGGCCCGTGCGACGATGCTCAGCCGTCGTCGTCACTCCGGCCGTCGGTCGCGAACGCCGCGGTCGGTGGCGAGTTCGGTTGTCTACTGATCGAGGTCGAAGTCGTTCTCGACGAGTTCGACGAGTCGCTCGACGGCCTGCTCGCCGTCGCTGCCGTCGGCGGTGATGACGATTTCCTCGTCCGGGCCGACGCCGAGCGAGAGAACGGCGATGCTGCTTTTCGCGTCTACTTCCGTCTCCCCGCCCGCCTTCCGCACGGAGATGTCCGTCTCGAACTTCGACGCCGTCTGGACGAACATCGACGCGGGGCGTGCGTGGAGACCGGTCTCGTGCGCTACGACTACTGTCGCTGATTTCGCTGCCATCCGTGCCACCATTTCCCACGCCGGTACTAAGGCCTTTCCGCTTGGCGAGCGTTTTTGCCGGCGGACGTGGACTAGTCGCGTGCCATGTTCGCAAGCGCAGCGTATCCAGCGGTAGCTACGAGGGACCGATGAGCGACTGCCGAATCTCGGGCGTCGGCGTGACGCCGTTACGCGGTGTCGGCACGGTCGTCCAGTACGATTCGACGGTCGACCTCGACGAGAGCGAGCGGTCGGCGGCCGACCCCGAAGCTGAGCTTCGGCGGTTCGAGGCGGCACGGGAGACAGCCGCGGACGAACTCGCCCGCGAGCGGTCTCGGACGGCCGAGCGCGTCGGCACCGCAGAGGCGGAGATATTCGACGCGCACCAGCAGTTCCTCGACGACCCGCAGATCACCGAGGGCGTCGAAGCCGCGGTCAGCGAAGGCGGCGTCACCGCCGAGCGAGCCGTCTCGCGGGCGTTCGAGGACCCAATCGCCACGTTCGAGGGGGCAGACGGGATGTTCGCCGAGCGCGCGGACGACCTCCGTGACGTCCGCGACCGGGTGCTCCGTATTCTGCTCGACCGCGACCGGGTCGACCTCTCGGAGCTCCCCGAGGGAACCGTGCTCGTCGCGGAGCGACTCACCCCGAGCGACACCGCACAGTTAGACCCCGACGCGGTCGCCGGGTTCGTCACGGTCGAGGGAGGACGCACGTCTCACGCCGCCATCATGGCTCGGTCGCTGGCGATTCCGGCGGTGGTCGGCGTCGCCCCCGACGCGCTCGACCTCACCGACGGCACGCGTCTCGTCGTCGACGGCACCACGGGCGACGTGACTGTCGACCCGGACGACGACGCCGTCGCCGCGGCGCGAGAATCGAGCGGTGCGACGGTTCGGCACGACCCCGTCACGACGGTCGACGGCCGGCACGTCGAAGTCGCCGCGAACGTCGGAACGCCGCGGGAAGCGGTGGCGGCCGCCGAACGCGGTGCGGACGGCGTCGGGCTCTTTCGAACGGAGTTCCTCTTTCTCGACCGGGAGACGCCGCCGGACGAAGACGAGCAGTACGAGGCGCTCCACGAGGTGTGCGAGGCGTTCGCCGGGTCGCGCGTGGTCGTCCGAACGCTCGATATCGGGGGCGACAAGCCGATTCCGTACGTCGACTCTGCCCCCGGCGACAACCCGTTTCTCGGCGTTCGCGGCGTCCGGTTCGCACCGGGTGAGCGGCCCGAACTGTTCGAGGAACACGTCCGCGCGATTCTGCGCGCGGCCGCCGGTCCGGCGCAACTCGCCGTGATGTTCCCGCTGGTGTCGACGGTGACTGAGCTCGACGCGTTGCTCGACGACGTGAGCGCAATCGCCGCGGAACTCGACGACGAGGGTATCGACTACGAGGTTCCCGAGCTCGGCGCGATGGTCGAGACGCCAGCGTCGGTCTTTCTCGCCCGCGAATTCGCCGAGCGCCTCGACTTCCTCAGTATCGGGACGAACGACCTCACCCAGTACGTGATGGCCGCGGCCCGCGACGACGACCGCGTCGCCTCGTTACACGACCCGCTTCACCCGCCGGTCCTCCGCGCCATCGCGCGGACGGTCGAGGCCGCCCACGAGGGCGACGCCTGGGTCGGCATGTGCGGCGAGATGGCCGGCGACCCGGACCTCACCGAACTGCTCGTCGGACTCGGTCTCGACGAACTGAGTATGAGCGCGGTGACGATTCCCGACGTGAAGGCGGGCGTCCGGGACGTCGACGACGAGTCGGCGGCGGCGCTCGCCGAGGCGGCCCTCAGCGCCGAGACCCGTGAGGACGCGCGAGCGCTCATCGACTGAGCGACCGACGACCGGTCGCTCGTCCGGGGAGAACCGGCCGCCCGAAGCGTGTTCTTTTCAGCCGTCGAAATCGACGCAGCGCTCGACGACGAGGTCGAGCAGGCCGTCGGCGTCGCGGCGCTTCGTCAGCTCGGCGAACTCCTCGGCCTGAAAGAGTTTGGCGAGGTTCGAGAGGAACGACGAGTAGCCCTCGGTATCCGTCACCAGGAGCAACACGACGACTTCGGCGTCGACGCGCTCGTCGGGGTTGTCCATGCTTCGGAAGGCGACCGACTCGCCCGCGGGCGGCAGTCCGAGGAGCACGGCCTGTTCGGAGACGTGGTCGGGGTCGGCGTGGGGGATGGCGATGCCGAAGCCCATCGTCGGGATGTCGAGCCCCGTCGGGTAGTCGGCTTCGCGTGCCAAGAGGGCGTCCGCGTAGCCCTCGTCGGCCCAACCGTGGTCGTAGGCGTACGCGCCGAGTTCCGTGAGGACCGCTTCGTCCGTCTCGCCAGTCAGTTCGAGGCTTTCGGTTCGCATCGATGCATCGTACGCGGGTCTCCGAGAAAAGTGTTGGTACCGGTTCGCCGACGGTTCGGCGAAGCACGGTGGCTCGTCGCGGTCGGGCCGCGGACGCCAACGGGGAACTGTCCGGTCAGTCGTCGGAGCGATTCTCCGCGCCCGCCGTGTCGACGGTCGAGCCGAGTTTGTTGGGAAGGAGGCCGCCGCCCTTGCCGGTGTGACGACGCTCGACGGTCTCCCGCGCCTTCTCTTCGGACGCGCCGGCGACCATGTACATCCGCTGGGGCCACATCCGGAGGGCGACCCAGATACCGAGGACGATGACGAGCCCGACCGCGAGGGCGACCGGCGCCGGGATGAGCGCCAGGATGCCCGTCGCGGGCGACCCCGCGTCAGCGACGGGCGACGTGATGAGCCCGCGACCACCGAGGTCGAAGCCCGCGCTCCCAGCCGCCTGCGTCAGGAGCGGAGCCACCGCGGAGGAGATGTAGTGCAGCGGAATCAGCAGGATGGTGCCCGTGACGACCATCTTCACGATGTTGCCGTTCATGATTGGGACCATCAGCGCGAAGAAGAACGGGAACGTCGCCAGGTCGATGCCCCACAGCACGTCGTTGCCGGGGAGGATGATCGACATCACGATGGCGATGGGGACGATGAGCAGGCTGGACGCGATGACCGACTCGTGGCCGATGAGGATGGCCGAGTCGAGGCCGATCGCCATGTCGCGGTCTTCGAACCGCGAGGTCATGTAGTTCCGAATCGACTCCGAAAGCGGCGTCAGCCCCTCCATGAGGATACCGACCATCATCGGGAGGATGTGCATCACAGCGGCGAACGAGATGCCGGCGGTGAGGATGGCGTACCAGCTCTCGGCGACGAAGAGCGCGTTACTGTAGGCGGCGATACCGATGACGAGCCCGATAGCGAGGCCCACGAAGATGGGTTCGCCGAGGATGCCGAACCGGTCTTGAATCGCGTCGGGGTCGGCTTCGATGTTTCCGAGGGGCGTCTTGTCGACCGCCCAGTGAATCGGAATCGCGGCGACGGCGTACGGCGCCGAGGTCCCGTGCGGGATGGAGATGCCGGGCGTATCGAACGTCTCTTCGACGGCCGGTTGCGTCCAGTCCGCGGCCACGAGGACGAACAGCCCCAGCGTCAGCCCGACTGCAACCGAGTACAGCCAGTTGTTCGTGCTCATGTAGACCAGTCCGCCGATGAAGGCGAAGTGCCAGTAGTTCCAGATGTCCACGTTGAGCGTGTAGGTGAACCCGATTGCGAAGAGGACGAGGTTCATCACGACGAACAGCGGAATCATCCAGACGCCGAGTTCCGCGATACCGAAGGCGATGGCGGCGGCGGCGGGCCAGCCGACGTCGACCGCCGGAAGCGTGATGCCGGTCACCTCGACCATCTGTTGGGCCAGCGGGCTGATGTTCTCGCTGAACAGCCCGATGACGAGATTGATTCCGATGAAGCCGATACCGATGAGGATGGACGAACGCGCCGCCTTCAACACGTCCACCCGGAACGCGAGCGCGATGAGGAAGATGATTATCGGAAGGAGGACGCTCACGCCCAACGACTGGATCACGCTGTTGATGGAATTCAACAGGGAGCTTACACCACTCTGTAAGAATACGTCTGGTACTGCCATGTTATTGACTCACAACCCTGTCTCAGGATGAGGGCGTTCCCACATAAATATTGCTATCGTTCGTGAAAAATCGGCGTCATCGTCGACTCGCCAACCCGTCAGTCTTCGAGCGCCGCGGCGATGTCGTCGAGGACCTCGTCTTGGCCGATGCCGGTCATGAACGCCGTCGTGTGGATGACCGGGATGTCGAACTTGTCTTCGTTGAGTTGCGTCGTGGTGACGATGAGGTCGAAGTTCCCCGAAGAGACCTTGCCGGGGGCCTCCGTCGCCTTCGCCTTGGCGATGGTTCCGATGTCGAGGCCGCGCTCCGGGAGCTTCTCTTTCAGCGCTTCCTTGACGACCGTCGACGTCGCGACCGATGTGCCACACACTACGAGGATATTCTTGGTTGTCATTGACGTGTATTGCACATCATCGATGATCACTAAAAAGATTGCGCCGGTCCGCCGCGCCGCAGTCGCCGAGCGGCGCGTCCCGCCGTTGGCGGTCGTCTCAGGGGAAACTCGCCGCGATGTCGCGGAGGAGTGACTCCGGGTCCGACGCGAGCGACACGGCCGACGCGGCACCGGTCGCGTGACCGCCCTGTTCGAAGGCGAGGCGGACGTCTTCGGCGGTCGAGATGCCGCCGCCGACGAGGACGCGAGTGCGCGGGTTCTCCGTCTCGACCATCGCCACGAAGTCGCGAACGCGGTCGGGGTGGGTCTGCGTGATCGCGCGGTCCGACGAGATGTCTTCGGGCATCTCGTATATCATCGAGTCGGGGTCGAACTCGGCGACTGCGCGGCCCATCTCGATGCTGTCGACGCAGACGACCGAGTCGAGGTCGAGGTCGCGACAGCGCTCGATTTTCCACACGAGGTCGGACAGCGTGTCGCGGTTCTCCGCGTGGTTGATGACGACGCCGTCGGCCCCCGCGTCTGCGACGGTCTCCGGGAGGATTTTCCCCATCCCGCGACCGGGCTCGACGGCGTCCATCGCGGGCGCGGTGACGGCGAGGTCGGTGTGCTCGGTTATCAGCCGGATGTCCGGCAGTTGCGGCGTCAACACGAAGCGCGCGTCGGTCTCCGCCTCTATCGTTTCGAGCATCCGCGCGAACGACAGCGCGTCCTCGCCGCTCGTGTCCGGATACACCTTGAAGTTGACCTGAAAGTGGGGGTACGGGAGGTTCATGGGCGGGTTCGGGCGGTGCTTCGGGAAGTCATAGCAGCGTCTCCGCCTCCTCGATGGTCGCGCCCTCGTGGACGATGGCCGAGAGCGCGTCGATGATGGCCGCGGGGTCGTCCCGCTGCCAGACGTTGCGGCCGAACATCACGCCCTGCGAGCCGGCTTCGACGGCACCGTGAACCATCTCCAGTACCGCTCGGTCCGTCTCGACGGCGGGACCGCCGGCGATGTACGTCGGCACCGGCGCGTTGTGCACGATGCGCTCGAAGCCCGTCGGGGGGTACGGCGTCTTCAGGATGTCCGCGCCGAGTTCGAAGCCCAGACGGTTGGCGTTGACGAGGTAGTCGGTGTCGAACTCGTCGTCGGCGCGCTGGCCCCAGAGGGTCGGCTCGACGATGAGCGGAATCCCCGCGTCGTCGCAGTCTTCGGCCGCGGCGGCGACGAACTCGGCGTTCTCCTTCAGCACGTCGGGACTCTCCCGTCCGAAGACGAGCGCGACCTTCGCGGCGTCGGCCACGTCGGCGCAGCCCTCGACGCTGAATACCTGGGAGTGGATTTCGGCGTTCTCGATGTCGCCCGGCATCGTCGAGTCGTACAGGAGGTCGAGCGTGCCGATGGTGTGGACGTCGGCGGCGTCGATTCGGTCCTCGAAGCGCTTCAGGAACGGCACGCTCGCCAAGATGCCGTCGGGGCCGGCGTCCAACACCGTATCGAGGAGCGCCGCGGGGTCCTCGAACCCATCGAGGGAGCCCCAGTGGAGGCCGTGGTCGATAGCGACAGTCACCGATCGTCCGAGTGGTTGGTCCGTCATGGCTATTGGAGAATCGTCGTGGTAATCGTTCGCTCGCGCGGGCCGCACAGTTCGAAGAACATGACCTCCTCCCAGGTCCCGAGGTCGAGCTCCCCGTCGCGGAGGACGAGTAGGACCGGCCGCTTGATCATCGCGGAGATGAGGTGCGCGTGGGCGTTCGGCTGCTCGCCCGCGGTGATGTGGTCGAGGTCGTGGTAGTAGCCCTCGTCCGGGGGGGCTATCTCCTTGAACTTGTCAATCATGTCGTCGAGGAGCTTCTCTTCGTACTCGTTGGTCGAGAGCGCCGCAGACGTGTGCGGCGTCGACACGTACACGAGTCCATCGGTCACGCCGAGGTCCTCGATGGTCGCTTCCACCTCGGGAGTGACGCTCAGAATCTCGAACCTGCTGTGGCTCTCGATGGAGAAGCTCTCTGTCTGTATCTCCATACTCCGTAGCTCAGAGAGTGAGCGTAAATAGTTTTTGCCGCCCTGTCCCCGAATACGCCACAGCGACCCTATTGCCCCCGATTTCCAGCGCTGACAGTTTCACGCCCGCCGTTCAAACGGTGTCGCCGGTCCGCCCCGCTGTCGCTCCGGACCGAACAGTCGTTCTACTGAATAGAACAAACTATTTAGGACCGTCTCGACGACACACAGTCATGACAGAGAACGCGCCCCACCGGGTCGAAACGAGTCGGAAGACGATTCAGATTCTCGACGCGCTTCGAGAACACGGGTCGAGCAGCGTGACGTTCATCGCCCGAGAACTTGAGATGAACAAGAGCACGGTCCACAACCACCTCAGCACGCTCGAAGCCGAGAAGTTCGTCGTCCGCAACGGGACCGATTACGAACTCAGCCTCCGCCTGCTCGGGTTCGGGGGGTACGTACAGCACCGCCACCCGCTGTATCAGGTGGCGAAGCGCGAGGTCCACCGATTGGCGTCCCAGACCGGCGAGCTGGCGAACCTGATGGTCGAGGAGTACGGACAGGGCGTCTACCTCGCCTCCGAACAGGGCGAGCAGGCGGTCGATTTGGACATCTACCCCGGTCTCAGACGGCCGCTACACGCCATCGGCCTCGGAAAGGCGATACTGGCGCACCTCCCGTCCGAGCGCGTCGACGAGATCGTCGAGGAACACGGCCTCCCCGTGGAGACCGACCAGACCATCACCGACAGAGCGGAACTCGACGCGCAGTTGGCGACGGTCCGTGACCGCGGCTACGCCGTCGACAACGAGGAACTCATCCGAGGGCTCCGGTGCGTCGGTGCGCCCATCATCGCGAAAGACGGGACCGTGCTCGGTGCAATCAGCGTCTCACAACCCGTCAGCCGCACGAACAGCGAACACTTCACCGACGAGGTTCCCGATATCGTTCAGAGCGCCGCGAACGTCATCGAACTTCACGCGAACCACTGAGGATTACGGACCTATATCTGTAATCTACATCTCGGCGACCGCTGCCCGTCTGCGGGGCTTCGTCCACACAGTTCATCTGAAGTGAACGGGCGTTCCCAGATATAGAATACTATGATGGCCGCCGGAGATTGGCGTTTGTCCGCTAACTGCACCAAACCTAGTTAATTATCGTGGAATATCGGTGTCTTCGCTTCGTCTGTCAATCGAACGCGATTCCAGGCCCACCGTGTGACAATCGTTACCAATCGAACGCCGTTGCGGTCGATCGGCCGGACCGCGCCCTCGCGCGCTCGTTGGGTACCATCCTCGGAAGGATTTAATTGCATCCTGTGTGACGGCGTGGTATGGAGAGCCCGCAACTGGTCGGCGTTCATCTCGGTACCGCGAGCGTGCATGTCGACGTGTACAGCACCGACGGCGAACGACTCGCCGGCGGCGAGGCACCCGTCGCCGAGCAGACGACGCTCGCGTGGGAGCGGGCGCTCCACGAAGCGGCGCCGGCGCTCCCGCAGACCGGCATCGGCTCGGTCGCGAGTACGTCGGGGACCGCCGTGCTCGTCGATAAGTACGGCGAGCCGGTGTTTCCCCCGCAGATGTACTTCGATTCCGCGCCCGAACAGGCGTCGAAGCTCCAGGACCTCGACCTCTCCGACCTCTCGATTAACCAGAACATCGCGTTTTCTCCGACCAGTCCGCTTCCGAAGATTCTGAAGCTGCGGGCGGAGTATCCCGACAAGTTCCAGACGGTCGAGTGGATTCTCAGCCCGACGACGTGGCTGTTGTACCGGCTCCGGTTCGACGCGTCGACGCCGTGGCGCGATATCGAGACCGACTGGACGAACGCGTTGAAGTTCGGCGCCGACGTGACGACGCCCCTCCCCACGTGGTTCGAGTCGCTGTTCGAGACGCTCGACCTGCCTCGGTCGCTCTTTCCGGCGATTCGACCGCCGGGGTCGTTCATCGGCGTCGCCGACGGCCAGTTGGCCGAGCGGACCGGCTTCGACGGCGTCAAACTCTTTCAAGGACTCACCGACGGCAACGCCTCGGTGCTGGCGAACGGCGGCGTCAAACCGGGGGACTTCAGCATCACCTTCGGCGCGTCGAGCGTCGTCAAGTACGTCTCGGAGTCCGTCTCGCCCCACCCGGCGCTGTACTACCACCGTCACCCTATCGACGGCTACCTGCCCGGCGCGTCGTTCGACACCGGCAACCTCCTTCGGTGGTTCTTCGACCGCATCCTCAACTGTACGCCGGAGCGCGGGCTCGAACTCGCCCGGCAAGTCCCGAGCGGTCACGGCTACGAGATGTTCCTCAAGGGCAACCGAAGCCCGTTTTTCGACGCCGACGTCGCGGGGTCGCTCCTCGGACTCAACTACGACAACTCCCTGTCGACCGAGGAGGTTCACGGTCGACTGGCGCGCGGGCTCATCACCGGCATCATCCTGACCGAGTGGACCTACATCTCGCTGGTCGAAGAGCACTTCGACACCGACATCGACCGCGTGCTCGTCATCAACGACGGGACGCCGACGCTCGACGGCAACTACGACTGGTGGAACACGCTCCGGGCGTCGATATGGGACCGCCCGGTCGTCGAGATGGAGCCGCGGACGACTGCCGGCGCGGTCATGGCCCCCGCGCTCATCACGTCGATTTACAGCGACGTCGAGACGGCGGCGGAAAACCTCCTCCGGGAGCGCGACGTTATCGAACCGGACCCGTCGGTCGGCGCGGACTTCGATACCCAGAAAGAGACGTACTTCGATCGCTGGCGGGACATCGCGGAGTTCTATCAACGGGAGTGACCCCGACCGCGACGGCGTAGCCCGCCGACTGGACGACAATCGGCCGCGTCGATGGCACGGACGCGGGAACCGTAGACGACCACGTCGCACGCGTGCCGATGCGGTCGAGCGCGTTCTGCGTTTCGTGACCTGACTCTCGGAGTGTTACAAGCGTATATCTGTAATCTATACCGTCCATCGCGCATCCGAGCGAAGCACGTGACCGCCCGACCTGAAACGGTTTCCAACCCACATGGAAAGTGATGCACAGCGACCCCGACCAGCGGCGACCGTTCCAACCGGCGTTGCGGTTCCGCTGGTCGTCCGCTCGCCGCCGAGCCACTCCAACGACGCTCAAAACGTGCGCTCGCGCGGTTATCGCGGACCGAGTCCCCGCGCAGTCCACCCGACACGTCTAGTGCTTTCACCCGGAGTGGAAACGCAAACCTCGACCCAAACCGCTCGTAATCGTGGCATTACAACGCAGCGGACGCCGGAGATGTCCACTTGTCGCACACAGAGGCGGACGTTCAGAAAGTGGTTCCCCGCGTGCAACGGTTCCGTTTCGAGGCGGAGACGCAGAGCCCTCCGCCGAACGGTGGCCGGCGAGACAGCCGACACCCCGGCCCAGGGTCACGTTCTCGACCAGCGTTCGATTCAGCAGTCGTGACTGCGCTAACCTATGCCCCAAACCCAAATATTTAATCAGGGTGGAAATAGTGTGTTATCGTATGGCAACCAACGAACCACGAACGCTTGAGGCGGTTGAGCGGACCCTCGAACTCGTCGAGGCGCTGGTGGAGGAGGACTCGCTGGGGGTAACGGAACTGTCGGAGCGAACCGGACTGCCGACGAGCACCGTCTACGTCCACCTACAGACGCTCCGAGAGAACGATTACGTCGTCAAGGAGGGCAGCAAGTACCGACTCTCGCTTCAGTTCCTCCACTACGGGGGCAAGATCAGAGAGCGGCTTCCGGTCTACCGACACGGGCGAAAGGTCGTCCACGACCTGGCGAAAGAGACCGGTGAACTGGTCAATCTCGCAATCGAGGAGAACGGTCGCGGCGTCGTGATATTCATGGCGCGCGGCGACAACGCCGCCGTCGACCTCGCGCCCGTGGGGAAGCACTCGTACCTCCATCGACCGGCCTTCGGGCGGGCCATCCTCTCGTGTTTCTCCGACGACGAGGTGAACGACATCGTCGACAAGTGGGGGCTTCGAGCGGTCACCGAAAACACCGTTCGCACGCGCGAGGCGCTCTTCGAGGAACTCGACGCCACGCGGGAACGCGGGTACGCTATCGAGCGAGACGAAGGCGACGTCGGCATCAGCTGTGTCGGCGCGCCGATTCAGGACATCGAAGGCAACCCCGTCGGCGCGATCAGCGTGACCGTCCCGTCGAACAAACTCCGTGACGACCGCGTTGAAGAGGAGCTCTCACACAAGATCCTCAACGGGACCAACATCATCGAACTCAAGATAGAACACGCGTAACCGACGATGCGATGTTTCCACGCCAGTTGGAAACGACACCGAAACCACTCGACGGGTTCTCCGCGTTCGTCACGCCCGCTCGACGGCGACGCGGGCGGCGGTTCGAATCGCGTCGACCATGCTGGACTCGGATGCGATTCCCTGCCCCGCGATGTCGAACGCCGTGCCGTGGTCGACGCTCGTCCTGATAATCGGCAGTCCGACCGTCATGTTGACGCCGCTGACGGTGTCGGTACTGTCGAAGCCGAGCATCTTGACGGGGATGTGTCCCTGGTCGTGGTACATCGAGACGACGCAGTCGTAGTCGCCGGCGGCCGCCTTGACGTAGACGGTGTCCGGCGGAATGGGGCCTTCGGCGTCGATGCCCGCCTCGCAAGCCTGTTCGACCGCCGGTTCGATGGCGTCGTCGTCTTCGGTTCCGAGGAGTCCGCTCTCGCCGGCGTGGGGGTTCAGGCCGGCGACGGCGATCGTCGGCTCGTCGATTCCCAAATCGCGTAACCCCTGCGCGGTGACGGTGATGGTGTCGAGGACGTTCTCCATCGTCACGAGGTCGCAGGCCTCGCGGAGCGGGACGTGCGTGCTCACGTGCGTGACGCGCAGTCCCCCCTCGATGAGCATCATCGAGTAGTTGTCCGTCTCGGTGTACGCCGCGAGCATGCCGGTGTGGCCCGCGAATTCGCTCCCGGCCCGCGCCGTCGCCTGCTTGTGAATCGGGGCCGTCGCGATGGCGTCGATGTCGCCCGCGATGGCGAGTTCGATGGCGCGTTCGATGTATTCGAGCGCCGCCCGACCGTACGATTCGTCGATTTCGCCGTGGGCGAGTGACGCGACGTTGTCGAGGTCGAGCACGGACAGCGTCGACGGATCGGCCCGAACGTCAGCGACGGTGTCGACCGCCTCGACGGTCAGGTCGCTCCCGCACTGCGCTACCGCGTGCCGGACCACGTCTGCGTCGCCGACGACGACGAGGTCCGCGTCGTCGGTCACCTGAGCTGCCGCTTTGACGATTATCTCGCTGCCGATACCACCGGGGTCTCCCATCGTCACGCCGACGAGGGGTCTCTCTCTTGCCGTCATCACCGCGTACCGATGAAGTCGAGGCAATTAACTATTGTCGTCGGGTCACCGAACGACCCCGCCTTGGTCACGAGCAGCGTCTCGTCGGCCGGCCCCCCACGGACTCTGGTGAGCGGAACCCCCTCCGCGAGTTCGATTCCCGTCAGGTCGAGCGACGCCGCGTCGAGTTCGTCGAGCACCGCGATGGTCGTCGAGCCGCCGGTCGTGAACAGCCCGGTCAGCGGCCGCGACTCGTGGACTCTTCGGACGGTCGCGCGCAGCGCCGTCGCGATTCGGTCTTTGACGACGTCTTCGCTGATTCCGAGCGCGTCCGCTGTCCGATTCACCGCGTCCACGGCATCGGAAGACGGAGCCGACGTGACGATGGCGAACCCGTGGGTGCGCTGCGCGTCGAGAACCGGGGCGAGCGCGGAAGTCGCGGCCTCTTCGGGGCGTTCGAGCATCGCCTCGGGGTCCAGCGCCACGAGCGCGTCGTCCGGGACTGCGGCGAGTTGCTCGAACGACGTCTCGCTGACGCTCCCAGCGACGCCGAGTACCGCCCCCTCGACCCCGCCCGAGGGTGAGAGCGATAGCGCCCCCGCGAGTCCGCCGCTCCCCGCGTAGGCCACGCCGGCGGTGAGTTGGTCGGCCGCGTCGGCGAGCGACCGAAGGTGCGTCTGAGACATCGCGTCGGCGACGACGACGGTCGGCTCGGTGTGGTGGCCGTGTATCTCGATGAGTCGCGACCGGACGGCCTCCGGTCCCGCGTCTACGACGTCCGTGTGCACCGTTTCGACGGGGTACGGAATCGACGAGAGCAACGCTACGACGGATGACGCCGCGGGGAGGTTCTCCGAGTCGGTGAGCGTCCGGAGGACCGGTTTCCCGTCGACCAGTTGGACGCCGCCTTCCGTCGTCCGTCCGTTCGCGGGGAACGCCGGCGCGAGCAACAGCAGGTCCGGCGTCGCGGCGTCGAGGAGCGCCGTCAGCTCGTCGGCGACGTTCCCGCGGAGCGTCGAGTCGAGTTTCTTGTACAGGACGGGCGCGTCGTGTGCCGTCACGACGGCTCGAACCGAGTCGTACGCCTCCGTCGGCGGCGCTTCCCGCGTCTCCGTGTCGACGACGAGAACGTCGCAGTCCGCCGGTGCGCTCGGGTCGAACACGACGTTCGTCCGATACCCCCGACTGGCGAATTGGCTCCCGGTGTCGTTCGCTCCGGTGATGTCGTCTGCGATGACGACAGCATTCAACTCGGTCATACCGTCTGGTTCCGCCCCGCCCCCATGAATGTTCGGCCGTTCTGTGCTACATGTCAACAATAGTTAGAAATGTATTTACATTACAATCATGAAGCAGATTTCATGGCATCGAACGAATGCCGAGACAGCGAGAGGAGTGTCACCCGACGCAGGAACGTCCTGAGAGCCGTCGGCGGTTCAGCGGTCGCCGGGCTAGCGGGGTGTATCGGCGGCGGCGGTGGCGGCTCGGAGTCAACACCGACAGAGGGCAGCACGACCGGTTCGGTACAGGAAAACGGTTGGCCGGACTACAGCGGGCGCGAGATGCGCGTCGTCACCGACGAGTGTTCGGACGTGTTCAAGCGCGTCTGGGAGGACGCGTTCGCCGAGTTCGAAAACAAGACGGGCGCGTCCGTCACCCTCGAATGCGGCGCAGAGGGCCAGAGCATCCAAGAGCGCATCATTCAGCTCATTCAGTCCGGCAACCCGCCGGAGCTGTTCCCGACGTCGGTGACGCAGTCGACGCAACTCCAGAACCAGGGGACGCTCGCGCCGATGACCGATTTGGTCGAGACGGTCACGGACCGACTGGGCATGCCCCACGAGCGGTCGTTCCTCGAACGCGACGGCGAGCACTACACGATTCCGTTCTTCGCGATTCCGTACCTACAGTGGTACCGAGAGGACGTCGCCGAGTCGACGCCGGACTCCTGGGAGAACATGCTCGGCTGGATGGAGGAAGCCAGCAACTCCGACGAGGTGACCGACGCGACGCTGCTCCCGTGGTCGACGCACTACTGTAGCGAACTCGTCGCCCAGTGCTTCCTCCGGAGCAACGGCGCGAACATGGCGACTCGGAACGACGACGGCGAGGTCGTGGTCTCTATCGACCAGGGAGAGAACCGCGAGCGCTGGATCGAGATGCTCGAATTCCGCAAACAGCTCCAGCCGTACACGGGTCCCGGCTCGGACATCGGTTGCGAGGAGCGAATCAACGCGCTTCACACCGAGTCGTCGGCGCACACGACGTACGGCGGTGCGCGGCCGAAGATTCAGTCGATCGAACGCGACCGCGACTTCCACCAACACATCCGCGCCGAGCCGATTCCGGGCCCCGACGGCCCCGGGGAGTTCTTCGGCGTCATCAAGTCCATCTGCTCGTTCCAGGGGTCGAACACGGACATGGCGAAGACGTTCCTCGACCAGTTCATCTTCCAGCCGGAGTACTACGAGCGCTACATCAACATCCAGAACGCGCCGCTGTACCCGAAACAAAAAGAGGAGATCGACATGCGGGAGAAGCTCCCGGACTCCTACACCGACGAGGATATCGCGGCGTGGAAGTCCGTGACCGACGCGATTCCGCCGGCGCACGAGACCAGCCCGCCGAACCCCTACGTCGATTCCATCTTCACGACGCGACCGGGGTCGACCGCCGTCTCGCTCGTGATCAGCGAGGACATGGACCCAGGAGAGGCGGTCGACCAAGTCGCCGAGAGCGCCCGCGAGTCGCTGAACCAGGCGAAAGGGCCGTAACGACGCGTGAATCTCATCACAGACACCGACGCCGGGGTCCGTCGTCTCGACGTGCCGAAGGCCCCGTAACCACGACAGCGGACTAGGTTACATCCCGAACAACACACCGATTCAAACACGATTCCAACAACAGATGACCAACGAACTTCACGGCGTAAATCCCCCGCTTATCACCCCGCTCGACGCTGACGGCCAACTGAAAGACGACGCGTTCAGAGACGAGATTCGCTACCATCTCGACGCCGGCGTTTCCGGCGTCGTCGTCGGCGGAAGCACCGGCGAAGGAATGCGGATGAGCAACGACCAGCTCCAGCACCTCTACGAGGTCGCGGTCGACGAAGTCGACGGCGCGGTTCCCGTGGTCGCGGGAGTCATCGCGCGGCAGACGCACGAGGCCACCACGAAAGCGGGACTCGCCCGCGATGCTGGCGCCGACTTCCTCATGGTGATGCCACCGACGGGGTACGCCGGCTCGCACATGGCCGACAACGACTCTATTCGCGACTACTACCGCGCGATTGCGGACGTCTCAGAGCTGCCAATCGTCATTTACGACGTCATGGCGTTGCTCGACCTCGACGCGGAACTCGTCGGCGACCTCGTCCGGGACATCCCGGAAGTCGCCGGCATCAAGGTCAGCAGCACGCTCGGCAACTTGACGCACTACCTCCGAGCCATCGGCGACGACGGATTCGTGCTCGGCGGGATGAGCATCGCGCAGTTCCCGACGTACACGCTGGGCGTCAACGGCGGTATCGTGGGTATCAGCAGCGTCTGCCCGCGCGTCTCCGTCCAAATCTGGGAGGCCACGCAGCGCGGCGACTACGACCGCGCCCGCGAGCTTCACCTCTCTATCGTGCCGCTCATCCGCGCCGCGATGGAGGACTACGAGTCGAACTTCCCCGCCGGCGAAAAAGCCGCCATCGACGTCCTCGGGCGCGACGCGGGCCATCTCTTCCACCCGTTCGATGAGGTGGCGAACGGCGACGAGAAACGCGCGGCGATCGAGCAGGCCGTCGCACACATGCACGAACGAGGAACCAGAGAAGTGGTCCCCGCCGACGATTAGGGCGGTCCCCCGTACGGATCTGTCTGCCATCCAACCGCGACGCAGACGCCGGTGCCGTCCTGCCTGCGACGACCCGGCGTACGGCCAGCGTCCCCTGCCGGCTTCCCTTCTGTATCACTCACGTACCGTTTCCGACGCGTGTCCGGTTCGGAACCCGATGTTCTCGTCGCCTCGTGTGTCACGTCACTGCCGGTGACTCTCCCAGACGGTTCGTAAAATCCCGCTCTCGGGTCGGCGTTACCAGTCGACCCAGTCTCGGTCGGCGATTCGTAGCTCGCGGTCGATATCGTCGATGCGAGCGAGTTCCTCCGACGCGAGTTCGATGTCCGCGGCGTCGAGGTTTCCTCGGATGTGGTCTTCGCTCGACGCCTTCGGGATGGGGTGGACCCCGTCTTTCGAGAGCAGCCACGCGATGGCGACCTGCGCCTCGCTGAGGCCGTTCTCGCGGGCGATATCGGTTATCTCCGGAATCTCGAAGACCTTGCCGCGGGCGAGCGGCGAGTAGGCGACGACGTCGATATCGTGACCGCGACAGTACTCGATGAGGTCCGGTTGCGGGAGCAGCGGATGCAGTTCGACCTGATTGACGGCGATTGGGGCGTCGCAGGCGGCCCGCGCCTCGTCGAGCAGGTCGGGGGTGAAGTTACTCACGCCGACGTTCCGAATCAGGCCCTCGTCCCGGAGTTCGGAAAACGCGCCGAGCGTGTCGGCGGCGTCGTAGTCCTTCGCCGGCCAGTGCACGTAGAGGACGTCGACGTAGTCCACGCCGAGGCGGTCGAGGCTCTCGGAGACCGCTTCGGGGACGCGCTCGGACGCGAGGTCGCCCGGCCAGAGCTTCGTCCCCAGCGTTATCTCCTCGCGGTCGACGTCCGCCCGTTCGATTCCGTCGCCGACGTAGGCCTCGTTGTCGTACAGTTGCGCCGTGTCGATGTGGCGGTAGCCCATCTCCAGCGCCGTTCGGACGCTCTCCGCACAGGCGTCCGGGTCGGTGTTCTGCCACGTTCCGAAGCCGACTCTCGGCTCTCCAAATACCATGGTCGTCAGTACGTTCTCGGATACTCCTACAATAATCTATGGGGGAGGATAGCCATCGAGGGTCGCGCTCCGCCCGCTTTCGTCCCTCTCTTCTACCTCGGTGACTGCGGTGATGGGAAGATTTTTACCGTTGGTTCATGAAGAATTGGCACGTTCCATGAGTACAATCAACAAGCATGGCTCTCGGGCTCGGGAACTACGAGACGAGGTGTTCGAGTTCCTCTCGAAAAAGAAGGTACTGGCCGCGCTGACGATTCTCCCGCCGATGTTGCTCTTCACGTTCGTGAATCTCGTTCCGATTGTCGGCGTCATCGGCGCGAGTTTCTTCAGCATCAACGCCTTCTCGAACGAGTGGCAGTGGATCGGCGTCGCCAACTTCGAGACGCTCTTGTCGAGCGATTCGTTTTACGATGCGCTCAGCCGGTCGGTCGTCTACGCGGGCGGTTCGGTCGTCATTCAGGTGGTCTTCGGCACCGCCCTCGCGTTGCTGCTCAACCGGTCGTTCAAGTTCGTCAACATCGCGCGGACGTTCGCGATTCTCCCGTATCTCATCCCGAACGCGGTCATCGGTTTCATGGCGCTCTGGATGCTCAACTCGCAGTGGGGAATCGTCAACCAACTCGCCGTCCAGATCGGTCTCACCCAGGGATACGTGTCGTTCTTCGGCAACCAGACCTCGGCGATGATCGCGGCGATTCTCACGAGTAGTTGGAAGGACTCCATCTTCGTCACGGTGATGGTGCTCGCTCGGCTGCAGGCCATCCCGGAGAGCTTCTACGAAGCCGCGAAGATGTCCGGCGCGACGGCGTACCAGCGCTTCCGGGACATCACCTTACCGAACCTGAAGGGCGTGTTCTTCATCGTGCTGCTGCTGCGCGCGGTGTGGATGTTCAACACCTTCGACTACATCTGGGTCCTCACGCAGGGCGGCCCCCGGGGGGCGACGACGACCGCACCCATCTACGCGTACAACGTCGCCTTCGGGACGAGCCGACTCGGTATCGCGGCGGCCGTCTCGACCGTGTTGTTCATCGTGTTGTTGGTCGCGGCGGTGTTGTACTTCCGTATCTTCGAACCGTCCGCGGAGGTGCGTGCAGAATGAGCATTCGCAACGACATCGGGCAGAAGTGGTCGAGCGTCAAGCAGCGGACCGTCGACAAGCCGTGGAACCCGCTGACGCACCTCTCGCACCAGGGTCGGTCGAGAGGGTGGAACCTGCTTTTGAACGCCCTGTTGGTGCTGCTGCTGTTCGTCGTCATCTTCCCGATCTTCTGGATGGTCAGCACGGCGCTGCGGCCGACCGACATGATCTACAACGTTCCGCAGACGCTGTTGCCGCAGGCCCTCTCGGTCGAGAACTTCGTCAACACGTTCGAGGGGACGAACTTCCCGACGTACTTCACGAACAGCATGATCCTCTCGGTCGGCGTCGTCGGCGTCACGACGTCGATGTCGACGCTCGCGGGCTACGGGCTCACGCGCATCGACATCCCGCACAAGAAGACGTTCGCGAGAATCATCCTCTTCGGGTACATGTTCCCGCAGATCCTGCTCGCGATTCCGATGTTCATCTTCTGGAGTCGCATCGGCCTCATCAACAGCCACCTCGGTCTCATCCTCGCGGTCACGGCGACCGCGCTTCCGTTCGGCATCTGGCTGATGTGGAAGTTCTTCCAGAACGTCCCCATCTCGTTGGAGGAGTCCGCCCAGATGGCGGGCGCGTCGCCGTTCCGCGCGTTCTACGAGATCGCGCTGCCGATGGCGAAACCCGGCGTCATCGCGGTCGCCATCTTCTCGTACGCGACGGCGTGGGGCGCGTACACGATTCCCCGAATCATCATGCCGACGAGCGAGAACTGGCCGCTGACCGTCGGTATCCACATGTTCACGATTCAGAAACAGACGCTCTGGGGGGAGGTGATGGCCGCGAGCGTGATGATGGTCATCCCGGCGTTCATCTTCGTCTTCGCGCTCCAGAAGTACCTCCTCGAAGGCTTCGAAGTCGGCGGGCAGATGTGACGCTCGGCCGACCCCCCTCACCGACGTAACCTCGCTTTCTTCTCCTCTCGTTTCGAGGCCGAGAAACTGCAGCCACCGAAACGTATAATGGTAACGTCTCTCAATCTGTATGTGGTTGTCAATCATGACTATTGAGGTCAGCTCCCTGCGAAAAGAGTTCAGTTCGCCGTCCGGCACGATCACGGCCGTCGATGGCATCGACTTCAGCATCGACGAGGGTGATTTCTTCACGTTCGTCGGTCCCTCCGGGTGTGGGAAGACGACGACGCTCCGCTGTATCGCGGGGCTCGAAACGCCGACGAGCGGGAGCATCCGATTCGATGGCGAGGACATGACGGGGAAGCCGGCTCACAAGCGGAACTTAGCGATGATGTTCCAGAACATCGCGCTCTACCCGCACATGAAGGTGAAAGAGAACATCTCCTACCCGCTGAAAGTCCGGAACGTTCCGAAACAAGAGCGCTACGAGAACGCCGAGGAGGCCGCGGACATCATGCAGATTCGCGAACTGCTGGAGAAGTACCCCGGCGAACTCAGCGGTGGTCAGCAACAGCGGGCCGCCTTAGCGCGAACCATCGTCCACGAACCGGAGGCGTTCCTGATGGACGAGCCACTGAGCGACCTCGACGCGAAGCTCAAAGTCGAGATTCGCAAGGAGATTCAGCGCGTCCACGACCGCGTGAAGAAGCCGACGATCTACGTGACCCACGACCAGGAGGAGGCGATGACGATGAGCGACCGTATCGCGGTGTTCAACGACGGCGGCATCGAGCAGATCGGGACGCCGGACGAACTCTACCAGCGGCCGACGAACCGGTTCGTGGCGAACTTCATCGGCAACCCGTCGATGAACTTCTTCGACGGCACCGTCGACCGCGCGAGCGGAGAGACGGTCGTCGTGTCGGTCGACGGCCGAGAGGTCGAGCTTCAGGTGGTCGATTCCACGGCGGTCGGCGTCGGCGACGAAGTCACGGTCGGCGTCCGCCCCGAAGACGTCGCGCTCGACCGGAACCACGGCGACCTCGAAGGCGAAATCACCCTCATCGAGCGGATCGGAAAGCAGATGCTGGCGACCATCGAGGGCCCGCAGGGCGAAGTCCGGGTGACGCTCCCGGCCGACAACTCCTACGAAAAAGGCGAGGTGATCCGCCTCGCTATCGAGGCTCGGGCGACGCATCTCTTCGATTCCGGCTCCGACGATGTCGTGACTCGCGGCCCGGACGTGTGACGAGGTGACCGATGAACTGGCTGCGTCACCGCGATTCGACCGTGTTCGACCGAGTCAGGAACCCGGAGTACACGGGTGACAATCGGTGTCTCCCCTGTACCGGCGTGAACGCCGTCTTCGCCGTCGCCCTCGCCGGAGTCGTCGCGTGGGTGGGGTCGCCGCTCTTGGGTGCTGTCGCACTCGCGGCGTCGGCCGCGGCCATCGCCCTCCGGGGGTATCTGATACCGGGCACGCCGACGCTGACACAGCGATATCTTCCCTCGCAGGTGATGGCGTATTTCGAACACGGGTCAGAACAGACGGCGGTCGATTCGCACTCGGAGTCAGTCGGCGTGACCAACGCCGACCGCGACAACGTCCTCGTCGAAAACGGCGTGCTCGTGCCGTGCGACCGCGGGGCCGATTTCTGTCTGACGGACGCCGTTCGTCGCGCGTGGACGGACGCAATCGACACGATTGACGGCGACGTCGACGCCGCACTCTCGGCGTCCGCGCTCGTCGACGCCGAGCCGTCTGCGCTCGCGGTCGACGAATCGGCCGGCGACTTCGCCGTCTCCGTCGACGGGGCGCACGCCGGTCGGTGGCCCTCGCGCGAAGCGTTCCTCGCCGACGCGGCCGGTGCGGTTGCGTTGGCGGACGAGCTCCCGGATTGGCACGGGCTGTCTTCGAGAACGCGCGGCATCGCCCTCGGCGAACTTCGACTGTTCCTCGACCGCTGTCCGACCTGCGGCGGCGAACCCGATTTTCAGCATCGAACCGAAGAGACGTGCTGTCGGACGCGAACCGTCACGACGATGCGGTGTGCGGACTGCGACGCCTCGTTCGTCGAAGTCGTCGGCGCGTGACCCGTTTCGCTACCGCCTGCGGTATCTTTAATATCCCCGCCCCAACTCTGTGAAACAGACGCATGCTAGCTTCACCCAAGAGAGTCGAGAGTGCCGAACACACCGTCGTCTACCACGGTGACGGCGAGTTCTCGGCGTGGCCGTTCAACGGCGGGATGTGGAAGACCGACGACGGCGTGGTCGTCGCGTTCATCAACCACGACTGCGACTACTCGGTGCCGGAAAACCTCCACGACGCCAAAGTCGTTCGCTACGGGAGCGTCGTCTCGCCGACCGAGAACAAGCAGAATCAGTTGAGCCACGCGCGCATCGAGACCTACGGCGCTATCCGTGCGATGCGAACTACCGACGGCGGCGACACGTGGACGGACGACGGCGTCATCTCGGATAACGTCGAGACCTCCGAACAGGTGCTCTACAACGAGATTCCGGACGTCGAACCCCACGACTTCTCGAACCGGGATACCCTCATGGCCTGTTGGTCGTCGCCGCATTCGGCCGCCTCGGACGCGGTCCCCTGGGTGAAACTGTCCGACGACGGTGGTGACTCGTGGAGCGACGCGAAGCGCCTCCCGATGTTCGACTTCGAGCGGATACAGGGCCGTCCGTCGTACATCACGCGCGAAGACGGCACGCTCCTGTTGATGCTGACGGGAAAAACGGCCACCGACCCCCACGACGTGCCGATCGTGTACGCGTCGTTCGACGGGGGACAGAACTGGTCGTTCCTGTCGCAGATCGGCGGGAGCGAGAAGTACCGCATGCTGTGTCCCTCGCCGGTGCTGCTCGACGACGGGTCGCTCGTCGCGGCCGTTCGGTGTAAGATCTCAGTCGACTGCGAGTGGACCGAAATCTACCGCTCGACCGACGACGGGCGCAACTGGTCGTTCGTCTCGCGCGTGAACGACCTCGGCGCACCGAGCAAGCTCCTGGCGTACGACGGGTCCCTCGTGTGTATCTACGGCTACCGCCACCCGCCGTACGGCATCCGCGCCCGCGTGAGCCACGACGACGGTGCAACGTGGAGCCGCGAATGGATTCTCCGTGACGACGGCGCGAACTACGACCTCGGCTACCCGCGGGCGGCCGTGCTCGACGACGGGACCATCCTCGCCACGTACTATTTCAACAAACAGGACGACGACGTCGCCGTCGACGGGGGTCCAAGACACATCGCCGCGACCAGATTCGACCCGCAGGAACTACTGGCTGACCGGTGACCTCTCACCAGATACCCTCGTACCCACGCTTTCGTCACTCGTAGCTGGATTCCACACCGGAGTCTCCGGGAACTGTATTCGCTCCGAGTGTACGGACTCACGTCTCCTCAACGGCACGTGCCCGCAATCATTCTTGTATGTTCATCACAACATAACCGGTGGCAGACTATCTGTGGGTATGACTGGGGAGACAATTTTCCGGACAGATTAGCTTATCATATTTTGTTCTATCGAGAATATCTGTCTAACTTCGAGTACTATGTCCTCTATAGAGATTTCTGTTTGCCATCGAGAGTTCGTATGACTACTCAGGACTGGTAAAATCGTATCCACAGCGACATAGTATAGTTCTAAAACAACAATTCTAGTGGTGCCGGAAATTGGATTCGGGCTCCGGTAGAGCCACACACCGGCTACGTGGGTGGATACGACCACCGAACCGCTCGGCCCCTCGTGAAAACGGTCGACGTCGGCACGCCACGGTCAGGCCGCCGCCCGCTACGTGCGGCCGAACTCGTCGTCTATCATCGCCAGCGCCCCGCCGGCATTGAAAAGCAGGCGGCTCACGACCACCCACGTCGGCACCGCGAGGACGACCAGCGCGACGGTGCTCGCGACGGGCGACAGCGGCGGCAACAGCCCGCGGTAGAACCACACGATGGCGAACGTCAGGACGATGCGGAGCATCGGTTTGACGGCGATACTCATCTGTCGTCGTCACCTCGGCCGTCGGTGACGAGCGTCGGTTCGGCGTCGAAGTTCTCGATGCTGAACCGCTCGTCGACGCCCTGTGCGGCGCTCGGGACGCCCGCGCCGGTCTCGAACTCGTCGACGTGGATACAGGCGGCCTTGTGGCCGCCGGTCGCGCCCGCCACGTCGTCGAGCGTCGGGTCGACCGACGCGCACTCTTCTGTCGCCTCGGGACACCGCGGGTTGAACGAACAGCCCGACGGCGGGTCGAGCGGCGAGGGGACCTCGCCTTCGAGCACCTGTCGCTGCCGCGCGAGTTCGGGCACCGGCTGCGGAATCGCGCCCAACAGCGCCCGCGTGTAGGGGTGTTGGGGGTTCGAGAACAGCTCGTCGGCGTCGGCGAGTTCGACGATTTCGCCGAGGTACATCACAGCCACGCGGTCGCAGACGTGGCGAATCACGCTGAGGTCGTGAGCGATGAACAGAAGCGTCAGGTCGAACTCCTCCTGCAGGTCGTCGAGGAGGTTGAGAATCTGCGCCTGAATCGACACGTCGAGCGCGGAGACGGGCTCGTCGGCGACGATAAAATCGGGGTCGACCGCGAGCGCGCGGGCGATGCCGACGCGCTGGCGCTGACCGCCGGAGAACTCGTGGGGGTAGCGGTTGGAGTACTGCGGCGGCAGGCCGACGGTCTCCATGAGTTCGTCCACGCGGGCGTCGCGTTCGCCCTCGTAGAGGCCGTGAATCTCCATCGGCTGTTTGATTATCTGGCCGACGGTCTTCCGGCGGTTGAGACTCGACGCGGGGTCCTGGAAGACGATTTGGATGCGCTTTCGCATCTCCGTCATCTCCCGGTCCGACAGCGCCGTCAGGTCCGTGCCGTCGTAGCTGACCGTCCCCTCCGTGGGCTCGTCCAGTCGGAGGACCGACCGCGCCGTCGTCGACTTGCCGGAGCCCGACTCGCCGACGAGGCCGAGCGTCTCGCCGCGCTCGATGTCGAAGCTGACGCCGTTGACGGCCTTCACCGTCTCGTCGGCCCCGAGCAGGCGGTCGATGAAGCCGTCGTTCTGCGTGAAGTGCTTGTGGAGTCCCGAGACGGACAACAGCGGCTCGTCGCTCATCGCGACTCACCTCCGTCGGTCGCGGGGGCTGCGGGACCGCCGCCGTCAGCTTCCACGGGGTCGGTCTCGATGGCCGACGGCGAGAGGTCGTAGCCGCGGGCGTGGAGACACGCCGCCTCCCGGCCGGGTTCGACCTCCCGCAGTTCGGGGTCGTACGACTCGCACTCGGCGGTCGCGTGGGGACACCGCGGGTGGAACGAACAGCCCGACGGCAGGTCGGTGAGGTTCGGCACGTCGCCCTCGACGGGCGTCAGCCGGTCGGTGTCGTCGGTCAGCCGCGGAATCGACCGCATGAGGCCGCGGGTGTAGGGGTGCCGCGGGTTCTCGAAGAGGTCGTCCACGCCGGCGCGCTCGACGACGCGGCCGCCGTAGGCGACGGCGACGCGGTCGCAGGTCCCGGCGACGACGCCGAGGTCGTGCGTGATGAGGATGATGCTCATCCCGTACTTCTCCTGCAGTCTGTCGAGGACGTTGAATATCTGCGTCTCGATGGTCACGTCGAGCGCCGTCGTCGGCTCGTCGGCGATGAGCACGTCGGGTTCGCAGGAGATAGCCATCGCCAGCAGCGCGCGCTGACGCATCCCGCCGGAGAACTGGTGGGGGTAGTTGTCCACGCGCGAGGTCGGTTCGGGGATGCCCACGTCGGCCATGAGTTCGATGGTCCGCTCGCGGGCCGCCGCGTCCGACACGTCCTGGTGGGTCTTGATGACCCGGCTGATCTGGTCGCCGACGGTGAACACGGGGTTGAGGCTCGTCATCGGGTCCTGGAACATCATCGCGATGTCGTTGCCCCGAATCGACCGCATCTCGGCCTCGCTTTTTTCGAGCAGGTCGTCGCCGCGGTAGCGGACGCTCCCCCCCTCGATGCGACCGGGGGAGTCGACGAGTTGGAGCATCGACAGCGCGGTCACGGACTTGCCGGAGCCCGACTCGCCGACGATGCCCAGCGTCTCGCCCTCGTAGAGGTCGAACGACGAGCCGTCGACGGCCTTGACCGTCCCCTCGTCGGTGTAGAACCGCGTGACGAGGTCGCGGATTTCGAGCACGGGCCGCTCGTCGGGTTCGGCGCTCATCGCTCGCCTCCGTCGTTGCGGGGGTCGAGCGCGTCGCGCAGGCCGTCGCCGAGCAGGTTGAACCCGAGGATGGTGACGACGATGACGAGCCCGGGGAACACCGAGTACCACCACTCGCCGCTGTAGAGGTAGCCGCGGGCGTTCGACAGCATCAGCCCGAGGCTCGCGTTCGGCGGCTGGATGCCCAGCCCGAGGAACGACAGCGCGGCGCTGGCGAGGACGGCCGTCCCCATGTACAGCGTCCCCTGGACCACGACGGTCGGCAGGGTGTTGACGGCGATGTCCTTCACGAGGATGTGTCGGTCGCTCGCGCCGAGGGACTTCGCGGCGTCGATGTAGTCCTCTTCCATCTCCTTGAGGACGGACCCGCGCATGACGCGCGCGAAACTCGGAATGTAGACGACGCCGATGACGGCGATGACCTTCACGATGTTCGGGAGCGTAAAGGAGCCGTACTCCGTGCTTCCGACCCCGAGGACGCCGAGCACCGCGATGGCGAGGATGAGACTCGGGAAGGAAAACAGGATGTCCATGAAGCGCATGATGACCTCGTCGACCCACGTGTTGCGGTAGTAGCCCGCAATCGCGCCGGCGGTCACGCCGAGCGCCATCGCGAAGCCGACGACGCCGAGCGAGACGGTCATCAGCGTCCGCAATCCGTAGATGATGCGCGAGAGGATGTCCCGACCGTGGTGGTCGGTGCCGAGGTAGGCCGTCGTCGTGCCGACGACTTCGCCGGCGTCGTTCTCGACGAGCATCTCGGTGCCCATCGGCATCGGGTTGTGTTCGCCGTCCGGTGCCTCGAACTGCGTCGTCGGGTCGTGGGGGGCGAGAAACGGCGCGAACAGCGCGGTCAGGAGCATCGTGAGGATGATCGCGCTCCCCACGAGCGAGAGGGTGTTCTGGCGGAACTCCTTCCAGAACATCTCGAACTGACTGTGGTGCGTGCCGGGGGCCTGCGCGGCCGGCACCGCCTCGTCCGTGTGGTCTGTCGTTGCCATGTTAGTTTCCATCGTGTCTGATGCGGGGGTCGAGGTAGGCGTACAGCACGTCCACCGCGAGGTTCGCGAAGACGAACACGCTCGCGATGAACAGGATGAGCGCCTGGATGATGCGGTAGTCGCGGCGGTCGATGGCCAGTATCAGGAGCTTCCCGACGCCGGGGAGGTTGAACACCGTCTCGGTCAGAATCGCGCCGTTCATCAGTTGGCCGAGTCCGACGCCGATGACGGTCACGACGGGGATGAGCGCGTTCTTCGAGGCGTCCTTGAGGACGATTTCGCGCGCGCCGATGCCCATCGCGCGGGCGGTCTTGACGTAGTCCTGACTGAGCGTGTCCAGCATCTCCGAGCGCATCATCCGGGCGATGAGCGCGGAGTAGGCCGTCCCGAGCGTGATGACCGGGAGGAACAACTGCTGGAGGTTCGCCACCGGGTCGACCCACGGGGGCGTCCAGCCGCCGGTCGCCCACGGGAACGAAAACTGCACCGCGAATATCATGATGAGGATGATGCCCAGCCAGAAGTCGGGAATCGAGATGCCCGACAGCGCGGCGATGCGCGCGGCGTGGTCCGCGGGCTTGTCCTTCCGGACGGCGCTGATGATGCCCGCCGGGATGGCGATGAGCACGGCCGTGATCATGCTGAGAATCGAGAGTTCGACCGTCAGCGGGATGCGCTCGACGATGATGTCGGTCACGGGCGTCCCCTGTTGGACCGTCCACGACACGCCGAAGTCGCCCTGCAGCGCGTCGAACACCCACATGCCGTACTGGACGTACAGCGGGCGGTTGAGCCCCATCTCCAGCCGAATCTGTCTGACGAGCTCTTCGTTGCTGAGCGGGCCGAGCATCACCCGCACCGGCCCGCCCGGGGCGAGGTGGACGAGCGCGAAGACGACGACGCTCACCCCGAGGAGGACGGGAACGCTCAACAGCAGGCGCTTGAGGACGAACCGGGACATGCTCACGGCTGAGTCACCTCCACGGTCGCCGCCGGCGGTCGACGAGTCCGACGCGAACGCGTGTGCATCGGCTCCTCACTCACCCTTCGAGACGAAGCGGTAGTTGTCCTGGAACGTGCCCACCTCGTAGTCGTTGACGGCGTTGCGCCACGCTTCGAGCTTGTTCACGTAGGCGATGTCGATCTGGATGCCGTGTTCGACGAGGTACTCTTCGAGTTCCCAGACGATTTCCTTCTGTTCCTGTTCGTCCGTCGACGCCTGCGCCTCGCGGAGCTTCGAGACGTACCACTCGTGACCGTTCGAGAAGTCGCCCTCGGCGTCCTCGGGCGCGGCGGGGCCGCTCGGCGCGTAGATGTCTTCGAGGTCCTCGGACGGGTGGTGCCAGTTGTTGTGGTTGTGGTTGTTGTCGGCGTAGCCCGCGTCGAGCCACGACGTGGCGACCGGAATCGACTGCGCCCAGTCCTCCATCGCGGCGTGCCACGAATCGGTGCTGTACACCTGGTTGAGGAGCGTGGACTTGTCGACGGCGGTGACGCTGGCCTCGATGCCGATTTTCGACAGCTGGTTCTGGATGACGACGGCCTCGTCTTTGAACCACGACCCCTTCGTGGCGATGATGTCCATCTCGAAGCCGTCGGGGTTGCCCGCGAGTTCGAGTTCCTTCTGGGCCTTCTCGGGGTCGTACATCTGCATCTCCTTGAGCTTCGGCGAGGTCCAGTCGCTGTCGGGGTACCACGGTCCCTTCTGGACCGCGCCCTGCCCGTAGAACACCTCGTCGAGAATCTCCTCGCGGTCGATGCCGAACAGCACCGCGCGGCGGTTGTGCCGGTTGCTCATCGGGTTGCCCTCGGACTCCATCAAGTTCACGTACAGCACCTGCGTGAAGTTTCCGGGGACGGACTCGGTCGTGATGTCCGGCTGGCCGCTGAGGCTCTCGAAGTCCTTCGGGGGGACCTTGTCGGTCAGGTCGAGCTGGCCCGAACGGAGGTTCGCGAGGCGCGTGGAGTCCTCGCCGATGAAGTCGAACCTGAACTCGTCGACGGCGGGCGCGCCGTCCTTCCAGTAGTCCTCGTTCTTTTCGAGGAGGACGTGACTGCCGCTTTTCCACTCGACGAATTTGAACGCGCCGGTGCCCGCGCCGGAGGGGTCCTGCGTGAGGTCGGTCGCGAGGCCGCTCGGCCCTTTGCCCTCCGCGGTGTCGCCGCGGGAGCCCTCGGGGACGATGCCTTCGAGCCCGCGCGTGAGCCACCAGTTGAGCGTCCCGAACGGCTGGGAGAGGTTGAGCCGGAGCGTCCGGTCGCCGACGATTTCGGTGTCCTCGACGAACGGGAGGCGGCTCTTGACCGGCGAGTTGTTGTCGGGGTTGAGAATCCAGTCGACGGAGTACTTGAAGTCCTCGACGGTGACCTCGTCGCCGTTGTGGAACGTGATACCCTCGCGGAGCGTGTACTCGAACGCGGTCCCGCCGTCGACGGGGTCGGGAACCTCAGTCACGAGCCCGGGCTGCAGCTCGGAGTCGGGCGTCAGTTCGATGACCTCGTCGTAGACGAGGCCGCCGATGGTGCTGGTCGCGGTGTCCGTCCAGAGCGCGGGGTCGAAGTTCCACGGCTCCGCGGCGAGCGCGACGTTGACGCGGACGGTCTCCCCCGAGTCGCCCGACGAACTGCTCTCGGTGCTTCCACCGCTCGTTTCGGTCCCGTCGGAGCCACCGGAGCCACCGGAGTCACCGCCGGTGCAGCCCGCGAACGCCGTCGCGCCGACCGCACTCGCGGCCGCGATAAATTGCCGTCTGTCCATGTTTATCTCGGTAATGTTGTCGTCTGCCATTGTTTTCTGGAGCTACGTACACACCCTTGTAGCGGTACGCGTGATACCTTAGCTCATGAAACACCGTTATTTATAGCTTTGCCAAACTCTCACAATCTTGGCACTATCTCCCACTATAGTCCGGTCGAGTTCGTTGTGCTACCGCTTCCCAAACAGTTTAACGGGGTGGTTGCAATGTCGGGGGCATGGCGTACGCCAGCACGCTCTCCCTGCGAGAGTTACGACAGGACCTTCACGCCCATCCGGAGTCCGGATGGAAGGAGTTCCGCACGACCGCACTCATCGCCGCCGCGCTCGACGACCGCGAGTTCACGCTCCATCTCGGTTCCGACGCCGTCGCCGAAGACGAGCGCCTCGGGGTCCCCGACGACGACGCGGTCGCGGCCGCGATCGAGCGAGCACGCGAAGAAGGCGCACCCGAGGCCTACCTCGACCGGATGGACGGCGTCACGGGCCTCGTCGCCGAGAAGCGGTTCGGCGACGGGCCGACCGTCGGCGTCCGCGTCGACATGGACGCCCTCGAACGCACCGAGTCGAGCGACGAGGAACACCGCCCCGCGAAGCTCGGCTTCGCGAGCACGCACCCCACCGAGATGCACGCGTGCGGTCACGACGGCCACACCGCCATCGGTCTCGGCATCGCCCGCGACATCGACGACGACGGCGGGTTCGACGGCACGCTCCGGCTGTTCTTCCAGCCGGCGGAGGAGGGCGGCCGCGGCGGTAAGCCGATGAGCGAGACCGACCTGCTTTCCGACATCGACTACTTCCTCGCGCTCCACCTCGGCCTCGGCAACCCCACGGGGACCGTCATCGCCGCCTACGAGAACCCGCTTTCGAACGCGAAGCTCGACGTGACCTTCGAGGGCGCGCCGAGCCACGCGGGCAACGCGCCCAACGAGGGGCGCAACGCGCTGCACGCGGCGACGGCTGCGGTCCAGAACCTCTACGGGATTCCGCGCCACGCCGACGGCGCGACCCGCATCAACGTCGGGAAGTTCGAGTCGCCCAACCCCCAGAACATCATCGCCGAGGAGGCGCGCCTCCGCGTCGAGGTCCGCGGCGGGACCGCCGAGTTGAACGAGTACATGCTCGGAAAGGCTCGGCGCGTGCTCGACCACGCCGCGGGCATGCACGACGTGTCCGTCGAGACGGGGCTGTACGGGAAGACGGCGACGTTCACGGCCGACGACGAGATGATAGAAGCCGTCCTCGCGTCGGCGGCCGACCTCGACGACGTGACCGAGACGGTCCCGCGACTCGACATCGGGGGGAGCGAAGACGCCTCCTACCTCATCCGGCGCGTGCAGGAACACGGCGGGAAGGCGACCTACGTCGGCATCGGGGCGAGCAACGAGTTCGGCCACCACACCTCGCGGTTCGACATCGACGAGGACGCCCTCGACATCGGCGTCGACGTGGTGTGTCGGACGATTCGAACGCTCTAAGCGGCGGTTCGACCCGGCTGTTCGACCCCGACCAGCCGCGCGTCTCGCCCGCCGTCGCCGCCAGTTCCCCGTAGAACCTGCCACGAACACGCACAATTAATAGACGCCGTTTGTGAGTTGAGCCGAGCATGCAGGCCTCCCAGCAACGACTCCGCGAGGACATCGAAGCGAACGCCCGCTTCGGCGACATCGACGCGCCGGCGGGACGCGGCCGCACCGTCCTGACCGGGAGCGACGCCGACCGCCGCGCCCGCGAATATTTCGTCGAGCGACTGCGCGACGCCGGCCTCTCGGTCCGCGTCGACGCCGTGGGCAACATCGCCGGCCGGTGGGTTCCCGAGGGGGCCGACCCCGACGCGGCCCCCGTCGCCGCCGGCAGTCACCTCGATTCGGTCCCCGAGGGCGGCATCTTCGACGGCCCGCTCGGCGTCTACGCGGCGCTCGAAGCGGTCCGGACGCTCCAAGAACGGCAAGCGGACCTCGCGCTCGACCGCCCCATCGACGTCGTCTCGTTCACCGAGGAGGAGGGCGCGCGCTTCTCCCACGGCCTGCTCGGGTCGTCGGCGGCGACGGGGACGCGCGACGCCGGGGACGCGCTCGCGTTCCGCGACGCCGACGGTACGACTCTCGACGCGCACCTCGACGCCATCGACTTCCGCGGGACCGACACCGTCGACGCCGCGGCGTGGGACGCGTGGGCCGAACTCCACATCGAACAGGGGACGGTGCTGGAGTCCGCGGGCGCGTCGGTCGGCGTCGTCGACGCCATCACCGGCATCACGACCTGCGCGGCCGACATCGTCGGCGAGGCCGACCACGCCGGCGCGACGCCGATGGACGAGCGCCGCGACGCGCTGGTCGCCGCGAGCGAGTTCGTCGTGGAGTTTCGAGCCGCGGCCGACGACGTGGCGCAAAATCGGAGTTCGACCGCCGTGGGGACCGTCGGCCAGTTCGACGTGGCCCCGAACGCCCGCAACATCGTCCCCGGGGAGGTCGCCCTGCAGATGGACATCCGCGACGTGGACTACCGCGCGATGGACGCCATCGCCGAGCGGGCCGCCGCCGCGCTCGACGAACTCGAAGCCGCCCACCCGGTCGAGACGAACTTCGACCGCTACCGCGACCAGCGCCCGAGCCGGATGGCAGACGACTGCGTCGCCGCCGCCCTCGACGCCGCCGCGGCCGAAGATATCGACGCGAAACGGATGCACTCCGCGGCGATGCACGATACTGCAAATGTTGCCGACGTCACCGATGCCGTGCTCCTGTTCGCTCCGTCGGCGGACGGCCTCTCGCACAACCCCCGCGAATGGACCGATTGGGAGGACTGTGCGACCGCGGCGACGGTTCTCGCGGGGACGCTCGCTCGTCTCGCCGGCGCGTGAGCCGCGGCCGGCGGCCCGCCTCGTTGCGAACTAGTTTTCCGTTTTCACACATTTCACGGCCATATTTGCGTCTCTACCGCGGTTTCGTCGCGACCGCGGCATCCGTCTCGATATGTGACACGCGACACTGAGTCAGCCCGTGTCGCGGGCGGACGCTCGTGTACCCGCGTCTGGGGCGCGCTCGAACGCGAACCGCGGCTTCCCGTGCCGCTCCGGTCGAACCCTCGCCCCGAGAGTTATCGAGTTTACCCCGCGAAACCTGCGGCTACTCGCTCTGTCCCGGGCGTTGTCATCAAATACAACGACTCTCCGGGACGTGTGCGGCGCGGCCGCGAACAGCGCCGGCGAGCGACCGGATACCGGGGGAGACGCTGATTCCGCGTATCTGACAATCGATGGGGTTCGAGCGACGGGCGTCGCTTCGGGTGTGTCACGGGTCGCGCGCTCGTTCACGCAAGTCGGGCCCCGGTCGTCTCACGGCCCGTCGTTTGCTGGACAATTATCGAGTGATATCCGCTTCGAGCCCCGGTCTCAACACCGATTTCCCTCATCCCGTTTCGATTGCAAGATATTCGGAACAGCTATGACACCAGATGGACGTTCTCGTAGCATGCCCGAGAACCCCAACACCGATGCGCCGTCCCGCACGCTGAGCACGGTGGACACGGCGGTCAGCGTCGTCCGGGCGCTCGAAGAGTTAAACGGGGCGCGCGTCGCCGAGTTAGTCGACTACCTGGACCTCTCGAAGTCCACGGTGTACAACCACCTCGCGACCCTGCGGAAGAACAACCTCGTCGCCAAGGACGGCGACAGCTACCATCTCAGCCTCCAGTTCCTGCTTCTGGGCGAGTACGTGCGCAACCAGCAGATACTCTACCAGGTCGGCAAGGAGGAAGTCGAGGCGCTCGCGGAGAAGACCGGCGAGTACGCCCACCTCTCGACCGAACAGCACGGCCTGCGCATCAGCCTGCTCAAGGTGCGCGGCGAGCGCGCGGTCGGCAGCCAGTACCAGCGCTCGAAGATTCAGCGCCCGGATAACCTCCACGCGTCGTCGACCGGGAAGGCCATCCTCGCGTTCCTCCCGCGCAGTCGGGTCGAGGAAATCGTCGACCAACACGGCCTGCCGGCGAAGACCGACGCGACCATCACCGACCGCGACGCGCTGTTCGACGAACTCGACGCCATTCGGGAGCGGGGATACGCCTGCAACGACGAGGAGGAGATCGAGGGCCTCCGCGCGGTCGGCGCGCCGATTCGAGACCGCAACGGCACCGTCCTCGGCGCGCTGAGCGTCTCGGGGCCGACGAGTCGCATCAAAGGCGAGCAGTTCCGCGACACCATCCCCGAGATGGTCACGAGCACGGCCAACATCATCGAGGTGAACATGAACATGGCGGCGCGGAGTTCCAACGCCGGACGCTTCGACTGAACCGCCCACCACCGACGGCCATGACACAGATATGCCCGTAATCTTTTGTGGCATCTCTCTCGATTTCGGGGGTGTTCGGTCGGGCGATTCGGCGCTCTGACCGCCGTCCCGACCGTTACACCGGGGATAATCCTCGTACCGTCACCGGAAATATCAGGTGTTTGAACACTGTCGGTGTTGTGATTCGAAGAGCCGTCCCGCAGCCGTCGTCCGCCGCTCGAAGGGGGGAGAACTGAACCGTCAGTCTCGCCTCTCGTGGGTGAACGGTGTCTCTCCGATGTCGACGCGCTCCAAGGTAATCGTCCGTATCTCCATGTCTTCCAAGACAGCGCCCCACCCGCCGACGACGGCCGTTTCATCGCCCGTGTCGAGCGTGAGGTTCTTGTACGCACCCAGGTCAGACAGTGCCAATCGCGACGGCGGTCGCTCGTCTCCGTAGAACGAGATGTCGGCGACGCTCCCTTCGACAGTCGTCTCTCCTCCATCCGCGAGGTCGACACCTTCGACAGTGACCCCGAGTTCGAACCCGCTTTCCCAAAGCGGGACGATATCCCGAATGAACTCTTCGATAGTGACGTAGGTGAACTGGTCTTCGGCGTCGAGGTAGACGGTCGGGTAGAGGTTCCACAGGCAGGTGAGGAAGAACCAGTGAAAGACAAACGGCAGGATACGGTCGTAGACGAGGACGCCGTAGTCTTCGTCGGAGCGCGTGTTCGGTCCGAAACACGTCCTGTTTCGGTCGATGACGACGAGGAACGGTCCCGGAATGGTACACACGCGAAGCTCTGAGAGCACCCCACTCGGGCCGAACGCTGCGGGTGGTTCGTCACCCCGGTCGATGTAGACGGACGCACGGACGACGACACCTCGGTCGCGGGCCTCTCGAAGCGCCGGGGAAAGCGACTGGAGCTGTTCGAACGACCCGGCGACCTCAACGACGGTTTCCGCGTCGTCGATGAGGTCCTGTGCGTTCTCGACCGCTGTGTCGACACGCTTGGTGACGCCGACTCGGGCGTCCATCCGCTCGGGAGTTCGGTACCGCTCGCGGACCGCTTCAGCAGCATCGTGGAGGAGTTCACCCCTGGACTCTAGGTCCGCCATCGCCGCCTCCGGGTCGCACGGCTGGACGTACAGTTTCTCTCGTTCGATCGTTTCGACGTATCCCTTCGATTCGAGGCCCCGGAGAACGTCGTACACTTGCGAGACGGGGACGGCGCTCTCACGGCCCACCTCGATAGCAGGTGAGACGCCCATTTCGAGGAGTGTGAGATAGGCGTCGGCTTGGTACGACGTGAGGTCCGCGTATTCGAGGGCTTTCGTCAGCGTTTCGCGGTCCATACCCGCACCCACACAATCGTTCACCATGAATACTTCGCTGATGCCCGCCCCCGATTCGGGGGGTCGCTTGCGTTCGACCGGTACGTGGCACGACGCCCGTGTGGGGGATTTCGACCCCCCAAAGCGCTGCCGTCGCTCGCGAACAGTTCATTGTTCGGATTCCCCAGTAATAGTTGAATCACTGCCACTATCTCGGACGTCGTTGGTGGGCGATATACTACATCCGGGACCCGTCGGAGACACCGCTCCCGAGATCGCGACTCACCCAGGCCAGTCGAACGTACGATGCCTGTCTCGAACCACGAGTCAACTGCCGAGTGACTGTCCCCGATCTCTCTTGAGGGAACGCTACGAACGGGGAGCACCGCCGGACATTACGGTATTAATCTTGTAATAGATACGTCGGTCCCACCCCATAAATACTCTAGAGTATGATAGCTAAGCCGGTGACGCGGCTCCGTGTACCCACCGAGAATCGAATCGATTCTGCCGTCACTCTCAGATACGCCGTTAGAAGTCCTCCAGCAGGTATTTAGGATGTCGGCGGACTTATTTTTCATCGTCCTATACAGAAAATCTGCTCGTGTCCGATATCTTATCTCACGTGGCTAGTTGAAACAGAAAGTCGATTTTCATCCGCTCTAATGTCGATTTTGGGGAGGAAAGAATTCTCGACAACCATATTCTCCGCTGATTTGTTCCCCCAGACTGTAATTGATATGACCTGATGGATCAGATATGTGTGTTGCATGTGTCCGAATGTCAGACAATGGCTCCCCGCAGGATACCGAACGACGGCTCGGAGGTCGTCCGTGAGAGCTTCACGAAACACGGGGCGACGGCTCAACAGGAGACGGCCCGGTGTCTGTTCTCGCCGTAGCGTCGAGCGGGAGGACACGTATCGGCGGGGCTCTCTCCACGGAGGGCCGCCGGGAGGAATATCGCCGCCGAACCCCCGCTCGAAACGGGGACCTCAGTCCGCGGCGGGGTCGGTCAGTTGGATTTCGGTTCGACGGTAACCGTGACGTCTTGCTCGCCGACGCGAAGGGTGTACTCACCCGGAATCGCCGACACCCTCCCAGTTTCGTCGACGCGCCCGAGCGATGCCGCATCGATGGGGACCGACACCGTCTCCGTGACGCCGGGGTCGAGCGAGACGCGCTCGAATCCACAGAGTTCCCTGACGGGGGTTACGCGCGTTCCGGCCTGGTCGGTGACGTACACCTGCACGACGGTCGAACCGCGTCGGTCCCCGACGTTCTCCACGGGGAGTTCGACTGTCGTGGTCCCGTGGGGCGAAATCCGTTCGTTCGTCACGGTCATCGAGCCGAACTCGAACGCAGTATAACTCAGCCCGTGACCGAATTCGAAGAGCGGGTCGTACGACGGGAGATGCTCGTCGGGACCGATCGGTGTCGGATGCGGGAAGTGATTGAACCGAGTCGGAAGGTGACTCGCGGACCGAGGGAACGAAATCGGTAACCGCCCGCCGGGGTCGCACGCCCCGAAGAGCGTCTCCGCGACGGCTTGCCCACCCATCGTCCCCGGGTAGTACGCCAGCAGCAGCGAGGGAAGATTCTCCGCCATCCACTCCACGGCCAGCGGTCGACCGGTGACGAGGACGCCAACGACGGGCGTCCCCGTCTCGTGCAACGCTGCCATGAGTTCGCGCTGCGCATCGGGGAGTTCGAGCGTGGTTCGGTTGGGAAACTCGTCGGGAGCGGTACCGCTCTCCGCGGTCGGCCCGAACTCGTGGATATACCAGTTTTCTCCGACGGCGACCACCGCGACGTCCGCATCCTTCGCGGCTTCGACCGCGGCGTCGATACCGTCTGCTTCGGTTATCGTCGTCCCCCGCTCGTAGGTCACCGTTCCATCACACACGGATTCGATTCCGTCTTTGATTGAGATGACGTCGGTGCCCGCTTCGTCGGGGACACTCCAACCACCGAGTTGGTGGATGGGGTTGTCCGCGTTCGGTCCAGCGACGAGGACGTCGACGGCGGGGTCCAAGGGGAGCGTATCGTCGTTCTGCAGGAGCGTCATCGACTTCCGCGCGGTCGCTAACGCGTCGGCCCGATGGGCATCGGCACCGACGACGTCCCGCGCCTCGTTCGCATCGACGAACGCGTCTTCGAAGAGCCCGAGCCGGAATTTGAGGTCGAGGACGCGCCTGACGCTCTCGTCGAGGGCGTGCTCTGCGACCGCCCCCGCTTCGACGAGCGACACGAGATGGTCCGCGTGCGCGACCGCATCGACTGACGCGACATCGAGTCCAGCGTTGCGAGTCATCCGGACCGACTCGCGGTGGTCGCTCGCGACGTGGTGGTCTTCGTGGAGCATCCGGACCCCGTTCCAATCGGAGACGACGGTTCCATCGAATCCGAGCTTCCCTCGGAGGAGCTCCGTGAGATAGTCGCGTGAGCCGTGTGCGGGTTTCCCGTCGATCGCGCTGTAGCAGGGCATAACGGACGCGACGCCCTCGTCGATCGCGTCGACGAACGACGGTAAGAAGACGTTTCGAAGGAGGTACGAGGACACTTCGACGGGGGCAGTATCTTCCCCCCGTGCGGGGTCGCTATAGGCCGGGAAGTGCTTCGCGGTTGCCGCCACGGAGTCGGGGTCGTCGAGACCGTCGCCCTGGTATCCACGTACCATCGCACCTGCCATCCGCCCGCACAAGAATGGACTCTCGCCGAACGTCTCGAAGGTGCGACCCCACCGCGGCTCCCGGGCAACGTCACACGTGGGCGAGTAGTTCTGCTGTGCCCCCGATTTTCGGACTTCGGTTGCAGTGACCGCTGCTGCGCTCTCGACGCAGTCTTCGTCCCACGTTGCCGCCATCCCGAGTCCGTTCGGGAACGCCGTCCCTTCGGCGACGTACGCGTGACCGTGGACAGCATCCACGTTGAACAACAGCGGGATGCCGAGTCGGGTCTTCGACAGCGCGACTTCTTGCAGGTGGTTGACCGTCTCGACCACGTCGTCGATTCGAGAGTCGAGCGCCCCGGCCCATCCGAACGACGCGACAGCGCCGACTCCGGATTCGACGATCTCGTCTTCGACCGTTTCGACCGATTTGAACTCGTCGAGCTCTCCCGCCCACGTGCCAACGAGTTGCCCGACTTTCTCTTCGACCGTCATTCGGTCGAGAAGGTCCTCGATGCGCTTGTCGGTCGGGAGAGTCTCATCTCTGTAAGGGGGGTGCTTGCTTTCTGACTGCATACGGCGAAGAGAAAGCCGCTACTACTTATACATTTGCCAACGCATGAGTAGCGCCGCTCAGGCGGCCGTGTTTCGCGACGAGAGCGTGACCGTGCCGCGTTCTCCGACTCCGACGTGTTCGGTGTGGCCCGCTTGGGAGAAGCGTTACCGCAGCTAACTGCTACACTCAACCAAATATTTATTAACAATGGGTGTGGTTTGTTATCAGTACGTCATGTCAGACAGTACTGGCCGCTTTAGCGACTTGATTAGCCGGCGCAGTTTCGTCGAACTAACCGGTGCAACCGGAATCGCAGCCCTCGCGGGGTGTAGTGGTGCTTCCACCGGAGGGGAAACGACCGACGACGGTGGCTCGAACGGGGACACGACCGGGTCCAACGGAGGCGAGACCGGCGGTGACGATTCCGAGACGCGTGGGGCGACTGTCCTCGACAAGAAGATGGTCGGTGCCACGAACAACGGCGTCCCGACGAACCTCCACCTGAACCCGGAGGCGACGCAGAACTACGACCCACGGGCAGGGAACTTCGTCTTCGAACGGTTCGCCGCCTACAACTTTTCGACCGGTGAGTTCGAGTTAGCCGCGCTCGACTCGTGGTCCATCGACGGGCAGACGGTGACGCTCACGCTCCGGGACGACCTGCTGTGGGATACCGGCGAGGACGTGACCGCGCGCGACGTCCTGACCCAGTTCCGCCTGATGAAGAAGATGAACACGTCGCTTTGGGACTTCACCGAGAGCGTCGAACGGGGCGAAGACGACAAGACCGTCGTCCTCAACCTCAAGCGACCGTCCAACCCGGAGGTCATCAAACACACGCTCGCCAACGGGTCGCTCCGACTGTTCGCGTACCACCCGACCTTCGAACGGTTTCTCGACAAAGACGCCGAGGCGCTCCAGCAGTTCAAATACGAAGGCGACGTGGTCGCGAGCGGTCCCTTCTCGGTCGCGTCGAAGTCGAAGCAGTCGTGGGAACTCACGAGGAACCCCGAATACTACGGCGCTGATAACGTCAACTTCGCGGGCATCTCGCTTCTCTCGCGGGCGGACAACACCGCACTCCAACAGGGTCTGATGGGCCGCGAACTCGACTTCGTCACGAGCCTCTTCGCGCCGCCGAAAATCGTCAACAACTTCCCCGACTCCGTCGAAGAGGTCACCATCTCTGCGAAGTGGGGGTACGGCGTCCTGTTCAATCACGACGACCCCGACTTCGGTAAGCGAAGCGTCCGGCAGGCGGTCGCTCACGTCGTCAACCGCCAGCAGGTCGTTGATAACGCGGGGCCGCGAACGAAAGCGCCCGCACCGAAGGTTACTGGCATCGCCCCGGACGACCAGAAACCGTGGCTCGGTGACGCGTACGACTCGTTCGAGGGGTACGGCATGGCGGCGTCTCAGACGGACAAAGCCGCCGCGCTCCTCCGCGAGGCCGGCTACTCGAAGGAAGACGGCACGTGGACGCACAGCAGCGGCCGAACCCTCGGTGGGGCGTACTACACCCCCGCTGGCTGGACGGATTGGACCACGGCGACGAACACTGTCGTCGACCAGTTGAACGCGTTCGGCTTCGACTTCGAAATCAGCCAGAAGCCGACGGGGGATTTCTTCGGCGGCTACATCGAATCCGACTTCAAGATCGGCGCGTTCTACTGGATGCCCGGTGGGGCCCGGTCGTCGTTCCCGTACTTCCCGCTCCGCTGGCAGCTCACTAACCCGGACATCGACGGCGGTCACAACTTCCCGGAGGGCGAACAGACTGTCCCCGGGATGGACGGCGGCGAGACGACTATCGACCCACTCTCGGTGGTGCAGGAGATTTCGACCACGCAGGACCGGGCCACGACGGAGGGACTCATCAAACGTGTCGCGTGGCACCACAACCAGAACCTCCCAGTACTGGGACTGGTTTCGAAGTTCGAACAGTCGTGGCTCACCACCGACGAATGGGACGTCCCGGCGGAGGGGAGCGACGACCGAGCAATCAAGTGGCCAAGCGAGTGGCTCCCACGCCAGGGGCAGCTCACGGCCGAGAAATAATCGGAGTGGAGCAACGCAACCATGAGTAACTACTACGTCCGTCGGACGGCCAGGGTGTTCGCGACCGTCTTCGCGGTCGCGACGCTCACGTTCGGACTGATTCGGCTCCTTCCAGGCGGCCCCTTCACGCAGTTGCGCGCGCAACTGCTTCGGCAGGGCGTTCCGGCATCGGAGGTCGACGCTCGGATTTCGAATCTCCAGAACATCAACCCCAACGCGCCGCTTTGGCGGCAGTACCTGGACTACATGGGTTCCGTCGCACGGGGGAACTTCGGCGAGTCGATTTCGCTGGGCGAACCGGTGGCACAGGTCATCGCCGAAGCGGTGCCGTGGACGGTGTTCGTCGTCCTGGTGTCCACGATTCTCATGTTCACCGTCGGTATCTTCCTCGGGTCGTTACAGGCCTACTGGGAGGGTTCACGGTTCGACAAGGGGTTCAGTGGCCTTTCGATCGGCCTCATGTCCGTCCCCTTCTACGTCGTCGCCGTCATCTCGCTGTACGTCTTCGCGTACCAGTGGGGATGGCTGCCGACGGCGGGAACGGTCGGGACCAACGTCGAGAAGGAACTGAGCGTCCCGTTCTTGCTCAGCGCACTCGAACACAGTCTCTTGCCCATCTTCTCGTACACGCTGGGCGGGATCGGCGGGCAGGCGTTGGCCATGCGCGGGAACAGTATCCAGGTGCTCGGTAACGACTACGTCCGTGTCGCGAGGCTCCGGGGACTCGCCGACCGTCGTATCGCAACTCGGTACGTCGCGAGGAACGCCATCCTTCCGATGTACACCGGGTTCCTGCTGCTCCTCGGATTCCGCCTGTCGGGGACCGTCATTCTGGAGCAGATATTCTCGTACACCGGACTCGGCTACTACATGTTCGCCGCGCTGAAGGCGAACGACTACCCGCTCATGATGGCGACGTTCCTCGTCATCACCGTCGCGCTCGTCGTCGGCGTCTACATCGCCGACCTGACCTACAGCAAGATCGACCCGCGAATCAGTTCCGGAGGTTCTGATGAAGCGTACTGAGAGAGCGGAGTCCAGCGAATCGGTGTCCAGCGCAGCGGTTACGGACGGTGCCGGCGTCGACTGGCGGGGGTCGGCCTCGTCGTCGGTGACGGTGACTCGTGAGGAGCGACTTCGAGAGTTCTGCGAGGAAACCGTCTTGAAACCGATGCTCGTCGCGTGGTCGGACGGCAGAACCCGACTCGGACTGCTCATCATCGGTTTCTACGTGGCGTTGGCGCTCGTGGCCGTCTTCGGTCTCTGGCGAGAGCCCTCGACGAGTCAGGCCCCTCGGTACCTGACGCTGTTCGAGAACGTGCAGTACCCGCTCGGGACGACTGCGTCGGGGACTGACCTCGCCGCACTCATCATCCACTCGACCCCGGACATCTTGTTGATGGTCACCTCGGGTGGGCTCTGGGCGACCGGTATCGCCGTCCTCGTCGGGACCGTCGCTGGGTACAAGGGTGGCTCGGTCGGACGCGCGTTGATGTCGGTATCGGACTTCGTCATGGCCATCCCCGGACTCCCGTTGGTGATGATTCTCGCGATTACGTTCAATCCCAAGAATCCGATCCTGCTCGGAATCGTCATCAACATCAACTACTGGGCTGGCCTCGGCCGGTCGATCCACTCGCAGGTGCTGACGATTCGGGAGAACAACTACGTCGAAGCCTCCCGGACGATGGGCGTGAGCACGCCGCGAATCATCCTGAAGGACGTGATTCCGAACATCATGCCGTACGTGACGGTCAACTTCGTGTTCGCCGCGCGGTACGTCGTGTTCGCGTCGATCGGGCTGTTCTTCCTCGGCGTGTTGCCGTACTCCGACCAGAACTGGGGCGTCACCCTGAACTTCGCGTACAATGGTGGTGCCCTGTTCTCGTGGGGCGCCGCACACTGGCTTCTCGTCCCGATGGCCGCGATTATCGGCCTCTCGGTCGGACTCATCCTCCTCGGACAGGGGATGGACCGCGTGTTCAACCCGCGCGTTCGGACTCGTCTGACGGGGGAGTCAGCGTCGACCGCTTCGACCGACGAGAAAGACACCGGCATGACGGAGGTACTGTAGATGACTGCCAAACGGCGCGAAACGACGACCCCTACGACAGCTATGACGACAGACGACCCAATCATCGAGATCAACGACGCGGCCGTCACGTACGACGGCGGCGAGACGTTCGTGTTGGACCACGTGACCACGTCTATCGAACGTGGCGAGATTCTCGGCATCGTGGGCGAGAGCGGAAGCGGCAAGTCGATGTTCGCCGACTCGATGCTGGACGCCATTCCCGACCCCGGACGACTGTCCGGTGAGATACGCTACCACCGCGACGATGGGACCACGGTCGACGTGCTCGAACTCTCCGACGACGAACTTCGAGAGTTCCGGTGGGAGGAGGTGTCGATGGTCTTTCAGGGCGCGATGAGTTCGTTCAACCCGACGATGAAGATCGGCGGGCACTTCAGAGAGACGCTGAAGGCCCACGACGCCGACGTCACGTCGGGAATGGAGTTCGCCCGCGAACTCCTCTCTGACCTGTACCTCGACCCGGAGCGCGTGCTGACGTCGTACCCGCACGAGCTCTCCGGCGGGATGCAGCAGCGGGCACTCATCGCCCTGTCGCTCGTTCTCGAACCCGAGGTGCTGGTGATGGACGAACCGACCGCCGCACTCGACCTCCTGATGCAGCGTTCGATTCTGACGCTCCTCGAAGACCTACAGGAGAAGTACGATCTGACGATGGTGTTTATCACCCACGACCTGCCGCTGGTCGCCGAACTCGCCGACCGGATGGCCGTCATGTACGCCTTCCAACTCATCGAGGTCGGCGACCGCGAGCAACTCATCGGGAACAGTGGGCACCCATACACGCGAGCGTTGCTCAATGCGACGCCGGACATCGAAGCACCGCTCGAAGAGATGCGACCGATCGAAGGCCAGAGTCCAGCACCCGTCAACGTTCCACAGGGGTGTTCGTTCGCACCGCGATGTCCGCTTGCGACCGATGAGTGCCGAGCTGAAGACCCGGCGTCCACGCAACTCGAAGCCGGCCACGCCGTGGCTTGTCACCACGCGGAAGACGCGCGAGACGAGATTGCGCTGCACTTCGACCGTTCCGAGGAGTTCGTTCCGGTCTCGGGAGGTGGTGGGTCGTGAGCCGCGCCGACGAACCGTCGGCTGAGCTCGACCAACGCGACGACCCGCTCATCTCACTCGAAAACGTCGAAGTTCACTTCGAAACAGAGCAGGGACTGTTCGACCTCTTCGAGGAGCCAGACGTGGTCAAAGCGGTCGACGGCGTCTCGCTCGACATCGAGGAGAACGACGTCCTCGCACTCGTCGGGGAGAGCGGATGTGGAAAGACCACACTCGGGAAGACGACCATCGGACTCCAGCGACCGACGGGCGGGACGGTGACGTACAAAGGACAGGACATCTGGGCCGCGAAAGACGGCGACGGAGAGATACCGTTCGACGAGATTCGGTCGTCGCTCCAGATCATCCATCAGAACCCTGGGAGCTCGCTCAACCCAAACCGGCGGATTCTGAACATCCTCGCGGAGCCGATCAAGCTCACTCACCCGGAGGCCGGGACCGGCGAACGCCGCGAGCGGATTCACGCGCTTCTCGAACGCGTCGGGATGAACCCTCCAGCGGACTTCGCGGACCGGTACCCACACCAGCTCAGCGGGGGGGAGAAACAGCGCGTGGCGCTCTGTCGCGCCCTCTTGATGAATCCCGACGTGATCCTCGCAGACGAGGCGATAAGCGCACTCGACGTCTCCTTACGGGTCGAAATGATGGACCTGATGCTCGATTTGCAGTCGGAGTTCGACACCTCGTTCGTGTTCGTCTCGCACGACCTCTCGAACGCGCGGTACTTCGCGGAACACGGAGACGGTCGAATCGGTGTGATGTATCTCGGAAATCTGGTCGAAGTCGGTCCGGCAGACCAACTCATCGGCGACCCCAGTCACCCGTACACGAACGTCCTCCGCTGGGCGACGCCGAACCTGTCCCGACAGTCGGGCGAGGCCGGTGAGCCGCCGATGCGGAGGATAGACATCCCAGACCCGGTCAACCCACCGAGCGGGTGCCGTTTCCACACGCGCTGTCCCGAAGCCCGTGAGGCGTGCCGGGAGGTGGCCCCGCGACTCCAACAGTCCGGCGAGGCTGCTGGCCATCGCGTCGCCTGCTTCAGAGACGACCCCAACCACTCCTATTGGGATAGCGACCCGCTGACGGAGGAGGGTGACTGATGTGAGTGGTTGGTCGTCGCCGCCGCGTCACCCGCCTGTCACCGGTTCGAACCCGCCGTTCCATCTCGACCGAAACTTGACCGGTATCGGTCGAATCGGGAACTTGATAATCAGTGCGAAAAACGATACCGTATGGCACAGATAGAGACGGTTGTCGGCGTTATCTGCGACCAGCGCGACCGGTTCCCGCTGTTCGTCGCAATCGGCATCGTGATGGGGCTCCTGCTCGGGTTTTCGTTGTTGTATCTCGAACCGGGAACCGCCGCGTACGCGATCGCGCTCGTCGACGTTGGCCTCGTTGCGGTCACGGTGGTCGGGTTTGGCGGCGGCTTTTGGCTCTGTACGAAGCGCTCGGTAGAGGAGTGACACGGTACTGACGACGGGGCTGAGCGCTCAGCGGGGGAGCGGACGGCCGGTCTCACGAGAAGCGCGCTACCTGCGCGACACCCGGCCGCCGCTGAGTAAGTCGAGCCGGCAAAGCACCCAACCGCTCCCTAGAGACACCAGCCAGGTGGTCTCCGTTCGGCCCCACGGAAGCGGTTAAACGTGTAAACAAAATGGATAGAACCCTATTATGATAACTATAGTATATTAAATGATCAGTCAGATAACCGCGGACGACTCACCTGAGATAACAGCGAGGTCGGCGATCGACTCACCAACTATGCTCGGATTTGATGTGATAATCGTGTTTTAATACTACAATTATATGCCCGTCGATTATTGGCCCCAAACCAGTCGGACATCGTGAGACCGCTCTGAGTACGCTGCCCCGCTCCCACCGGAGACAAGATCTCTCGCACGATTCCCTCGTGGTTGACCGTGGGTGTCGGACCCTATCCCGAATTCCCCGGTCAACTCGATTCGATCACGTTGAACAAAACCTCGTGAAGAATCGGTTTCACACGCGTGGGAGCCGTTTTGACCAAGTCCGTCCTCCCGCGAGTGGAAGTCACCCGAGCTGCGACATAAGTTACTAAACTAAACAATACTGTATGCCTCGAATCGCATCGACAGTTGACTGACGAGTCAAGTTGCAGGCGTTGTGATATTGAGACTGAGACTGCTAAATGAAATTTTAAATCGAATATTAGGAAGAGTGATAAATTATCCGCAGTCGGAACGGGGTGTCACCCACGCGGTATCGAGCGCGTTGCTCGGCTCGGTGGATGTCGGTGAGACACGCTCGTATCGGACCGTCGCTCCGTCACCGCGTGAGTCGGACCGTCAGTCCAGTCGCGCTTCCAGCGACTCGACGAGCGAGTCGTTGCCGATGTAGACCGGGACGCGGTCGTGGATGCCCTCGGGCGTCCCGGAGAGGAGCGACGTCTCGCCGTCCGACGACCGCCCGCCCGCGCACTCGATGATGTAGCCGATGGGGAAGCCTTCGAACTGCTGGCGGAGTTTCCCCTTCGGGGCGTCGGTCTGTGCGGGGTACGCGAAGACGCCGCCGTAGTGGAGAATCTGGTTCACGTCGCCGATCATCGACCCGCCGTAGCGGAGCTTCATCCCCTCGGTCCGTTCGGTCTCGCTGGCGAACGCCTCGAACTCGTCGAACCAGCGGTTGACGCGGCCGCCGAAGCTGAAGATGGCCGGGTCGTCGGGCAGCGTCAGTTCCTCGCGGAGCGGGCGCTTGACGCCCGATTCGAGGATGTACTCGCTGACGACGCCGTCGCGGGCGGCCACGAGCGTCGTCACCGGACCGTAGAGGATGTAGCCCGCGGCGAGCAGGTTCTCGCCGCCCGTGGGGAGCGGCTCGTCGTAGACGCTGTAGAGCGTCCCCATCACGTTGTTCGGCTTCAGGTTCGTCGATCCGTCGAGCGGGTCGAGCGCGACCGACACGCCCTCGCCGACGTCGATGACGTCGGGGCGCTCCTCGCTGGCGTACTCACCGACGCCGTCGAGGGGACGAAGCCGCTTCAACAGCAGTTCGTCGGCGTACGTGTCGGCCTCCATCTGGCGCTCGCCGCTCGGGTTCGTCCCCTCCTCGTAGACGCGCCGGCCGGGCAGGCCCGCCCGAATCGACGGCGCGGCCGCACAGAGCGTCTCGACGACGGCGTCGACCACGTCGTCCTCCCGACTCGATACGTCTGTCATGCGGTCGATACACCCCGCGAAGGCGCGGGCGCGCCGAAGCGGTTCGACGGAGCGCCGACGGGCGATGCACGGACGGGCGTCGGGGTGGTCGTCATCACCTACTGGTCCCGTGGGCGAAGTATAGTTCTGTCCCCGCGCGTAAGCGTTGCACCGCGCCCACGACGGAGTTGGCGGCGGGTTTTCGACTCCGACTCTGTTGATGCCTTCGTTGGTGGACGTTCACTACGCACGCGCTCCTGAGCGGTTAGTTCAGCGTCGGTACGATGGAATAACGAGGGCCTCGTGAGAGATACACCGTCTGTCTGTTTCACACTCGTTCTGACAGAGTTTCCAGTCATCGGTTGAAACTGACGGCGTCTAGTGATGCACCGCGCCGGCGCAAGGTCACTCACGCATCTGTCAGAGAGAACAGATAGAGAAACAGGAGAATCGAACTACCGAACGTTAGTGCGCCGTACAGAAGCACAGACTTCCACGAGGCGGTTCGGCTGAACCACTTCGACGCGAGAGTTCCGACTGCTGACAGTCCCAGAAGGCCATACACGACCGGCATTCCCTCCAACGAGAGGTAGCCGCCAACGACCTCCACAGCAACCATCGTAGACAGGAGTCCACAGCAGAGAGCGAGGAGGCCAGCGGTGGACCGTCGGTTACTAGTCAACTCCATACCGAGTTGTGACAACCAGTTGTACTAAATTCTTTGTCGATAAGTGGAAACGGATTACTGAACGGCGAACAGCCGTTCGAACACGACCGTCGGGAACTGCGGTTCGAGTCGGCTCGGCGGCCGCCCCTTCCGGTCGACGCGCTCCGCCGTGACTCGGCGGGTGATGCCGTCTTCGGCGAGTTCGTACAGGATGCGCTTGACCGTGGTCGGCGAGAGGTCGACCGATTTAGCGATGTGCTGGCTCGCCGCCCGCACCGACTCCTGTTGGTCGGGGCGCAACGCGAGGAGTTCGTGGAGCACCTGCTGGCGGTTCTCCGGGAGGGCGAGCACGCGGCCGAGCGAGACGCAGGGGTGGGGGACCGCGGCGATGCCCGCGGCGACGTCGGCGGCCGTGATGCTCCGGTGTCTGTTGCGGACCGCCTCGTCGGCCGCGCCGAACAGCGCCGCGAGCGCGTCGTGGGCGTCGCCGTCGGCCCACTCGGCGATGTCGCGGGCGAGGCGGTGGTCGAGCGTCCGCCGCGACCCGGCCGCCGACGCCCGCGTCATCAGCACGTCGATGAGCACTTGGCTCTGGTAGGACTCGAACTGAATCTCGTCGGCCGTGTAGTCGGTCAGCACCGTCTCGTCGGGCGGCGCGCGCCCGATAGCCAGCCAACTGACCTTGCTCGGAAGCCCGGCACAGAGGTCGACGAACGCCTCGCCGTCGAGCGTCCCCGGCTCTCCGAGGTGGTCGACGGCGACGACGGCACCCGTCTGGGGGGCGTCGAGCGTCGCTTTGAGCCGCGACCGGAGCGCCTCGGTTTTGATGCCCTGCTTCGGCACCGGCTCGTCGACGAGCGCGTCGAGTACGGCGTGATAGAACGCGAACGCGCTCGTCGTCTCGCGCGCGTCGACGTAGACGAACCGCGGCGCGAACGTCGCCTGCACGCGGGTCGTCGTGTGGATGGCGGCGTTGCTGACGCTCGACGCGCGGACGAGGTGGTCGAATAGCGCCGTCACGACCGCCGACTTTCCCGACCCCTTCGGGCCGTAGGCGTAGGCGTTCGGCGGCAGATGTCCGTCGAACACGGGGTCGAGGTAGTCGAGCAGTCGCTCCAACACCGGCCCGCAGTTCACCGGGTCGTCGGCGTGTGCGACCGGCGAGAGCGAGTCGTAATCGACGAGGAGGCGAGGCGTCCCGTCTCGACGTTGCCGACGTTTAATCCTCGCTTCGATGTCCATATCCTAGTGGTAGTTCCGAAATGAGCGATATATGAGTTCTGACTGCTTACGGGCGCGCCGCCGTGTCGACCGCGGGAAACGCGCCGGCGATGGCCATCTCGGCGGCGACACGGTCGCCTCCGCGGCCGCCACTCACGAATCGCTCTCCCGGGCGCTCGACTGCGGGCGGTCCCGCCGCGGCCGCCCCGGAGGCGAACGTGTTCGGGGTAACCGACTCGGTGGTCCCCCGCGAGGTACGACGTGTATGGCAGACACCATCCTCGACGTGCGCGACCTCCCCCCGGCGGAGCGCCATCCGAAGATTCACGCCGCCTTCGACGACCTCGACGCCGGCGAGTCGCTGACGATTCTCAACGACCACGACCCGAAGCCGCTGTTCTACGAGATGCAGGCGGAAGTCGACGCGTTCGACGCCGACAACTACGCGGTCGAAAAACAGGGTCCGAACGAGTTCGCGGCCACCTTCCCGAAGCGGTAGCGGCGCGGACGGCAGCCAACCTCGGTTCACACCTTCCGTTCTCCATCCTCGGCGAATATGTTCGGCGTCACCGGTAGGGCTCCGCGCCGCGCTAGTCCGCGTATGAGCGCCATTCCCGCCGACATCGACACGGCCCGACAGCCACCGATGACGATTCCGCTCCGGCACTTCGTCGTCGCGCTCGGCTTCCTCGCTGCCGCGGTGGGCCTCCGAGTCGGCCTCGCCGCCGGCGTCGTCGCCGGAACCGCCCGTCTCGCGCACGTCCACCTCCTGCTCGCGGGGTGGGTCTGCGTCACCATCATGGGCGCGATGACGCAGTTCGTCCCGGTCTGGTCCGGCGTCGACCTCCACTCGCGTCGGCTCGCGGCCGTCCAACTGTGGGCCGTCGGCGTCGGCGTCGGCGGTCTCGCGGCGTGCTTCCTCCTCGGCGCGTTCGCGTGGCTCCCGCTTTTTGGTGCCGCCGCGCTCCTCGGCTTCTGGACGTTCGCCTACAACGTCGCGCGCACGCTCTCCCGACTCGACGACTACGACGTGACCGAGCGCCACTTCGGCCTCGCACTCGGCTTTCTCGCGGTCGCCACCGCGCTCGGCTTCCTGCTCGCGGTCGACTTCACGCGCCCGCTTTTCGCCGGCGTCGGCGCGACTCACGCGAGCGTCCGCGCGGCCCACGTCACGCTCGCCGTCTTCGGCGTCGTCGTGACGACCGTCGTCGGCGCGCTCTACCAACTCGCGACGATGTTCACCCAGACGAAGCTCCGCGGCGTCGACGTGTGGCTGCGCCGCGTCGAGGAGGTCGGCTACCCGCTGGGCGTCGTCGCGCTCGCCGGCGGTCGGCTCGTCTCGAACCCGACGCTCGCGCGGGTCGGCGGCGCGCTCGTCGCGCTCTCGCTCCTCGGCGTCGCCGCGATTCTCGCGCGCCGCCTCGTCGAGTCGTCGGTCGACTGGACGCCCATGCTCACCCGGTACGCCGTCGCGGCCGTCGCGCTCGCCGGCTGGGCCGTCCTGACGCTCCCCGCGTGGCTCGCGGCCCCGCTGGCCGGCGACCGCCTGTTCGGCGCGCCGGGAGCCGACTCGCTGTTCCGCCTCGGGTTCGTCGGGTTCGTCGTGCTCGGGACGCTCTACCACGTCGTCCCCTTCATCGTCTGGGTCCACCGCTACAGCGACCGCCTCGGCCTCGAACCCGTGCCGATGCTCGACGACCTCTACGGCGCTCGCCTCGCTCGCCTCGACTTCGGCCTCGTCGTCGCCGGCGTCGCCGCCGTCGTCGCGGGCGACCTCGCCGGACTCTCGTCGACCGTCGAGACGGCGGGCTGGACGCTCGTGCTCGCCGGCGTCGCGGCGTTCGCCGCGAACCTCCTGCGAGTTATCTGGGTCCACAGCCCGCAGTCGCTGGTCGGCGGCGCGGCCGCGTCGGCCGTCGATGCGAACGACGGCGCGGACTGAGTCGGCTCGTCAGAGACGCGTCTCGGACGCGGTCACTCTATGAGCAGTTCGGGCGCGAGAAAGAGAACCGCGAGCAGGCACGTCAGGACGAGAACCGCCGCGAGACGCAGGACGCCGGCTTCCCGCCGTCGATTGTTCGGAAGCGACTCGGCGACCCCGGACAGCGCGGTCCCCGCTATCATGAACAGGAGCCAGTTGCCAGACATGGACTGTTCCACGACGGCGTACTGCCAGTAGAGACCCGACATGACGAGCACGCCGCAGAGCTGAACGACCGGAAAGAGGCCGCCGGAGGGCTCGCTGAACACGGTTTTGTCAACTATGGAGGGCATCGAACATGTATTTCGTTTGGAACGACAAAATAGCACCTACCGTTGCCCACCTCGTTCGGTCCCGCTCTCGTTCGGTTCCGCCCGTGTCATTCCCGAACATGTTCGGCCGCAGGCTTACCGACCGCGCGGCCGACAGTTCACCCGTGATGCCAGAACACGCCGCGCTCGCCGACCTCCCGGCGCAGACGCGCACGCCCGTCTTCGAGACCGACCGCCCGAAAACCGTCAGACTCCGCCTCGAAGCCGGCGACGAGGTGCCGGCGCACTCCCATCCCGGCTTCGACATCGTCTTCCACGTCGTCGCCGGCCGGATGGAGCTCGCGCTCGACGGCGAGACATACGAGATCGCGGCGGGGGAGTTGATGCGCTTCGGCGGCGACCGCGACATCTCGCCGCGCGCGCCGGTCGACAGTAGCGCAGTGCTCGTGTTCGCGCCGGCGGGCGACGACTGAACCGCGGGGCCGACCACGCGGGGAAAACGAACCTACACCCCCAGCGAGAGGGAACCCCGGCGTTCGCGCCGGGGAGGACGTCATTGCTTTTCGCTCGACAGCCGCTGCAACGCCGCCTCGAACTCCTCGGACAGCGAGACCGCTCCCGACTCGGATTCGCCGTCGTCGGCCGCCGGCGTCTCGCCGTTGCGGTCCGACTCGCCGGTCGCCTGCGAGTCGGCCGCGTCCATCGCGTCGAGTTCCGCGTTGATGGCCGCCGCGTGGTGGTGCATGGGTGCGACGCGGACCCGGACGCGGTCGTAGTCGTGTCGGTCGGCGAGGCCGTTCCACGCCCGGAACGCGCCGACGGTGAGCGTCTTCGACTGCGGGCAAAACGGCGTCGTCGGCGTGAACTCCGCGAGGAGGACCGACGGGTCGTCCCGGTCCTCCGCGTAGCGGAAGCCCGCGTCCGGGTGGCGTCGGTCGAGGTTCAGTCGCGCGAGGTTGTAGCCGAACGTCACATCGTAGACGCCGCGGTCCTCGAACAGGTCGCGAGCGACCCGGTGGACGGCGACGTGGTCGTCGCCGTCGAGGACGCGGTGGCCGTCGAGAAAGGCGTCAGGGTCGGGCAGGTGTTCCGGGACGAACTGGTCGATGTCGTCGAACCGGTCGGCCCGCGACCCGCCGCCGAACAGGGATGGGATGTCTGGCATGGTCCGAAATAGGGTCGCCACGGGCGTAGGCCCACCCCCGAACACGTTCACCTCACTGTCGGGGTGCCAGCGCTCCGATGCGGTTGAGTTGCATCGATGGCGCTGTCGAAATCTCTAGTCACGGATCGTTTGTTGAGTCCGGGCTGAGTACTGCCCGCGTCTCGGTCACGGGAAGGAAGGTACTGATGTGGACGAGCCAAACGGTACAGACAGAGCGGACACGTCTCGGAACGCGGGTTACGGAAATATCGTCACGACAGAAGCCGCTTCGGCCGCGCTCATCTCTGATTTATCACTCGCTGAATCCGCTCTCGAACGTCGTCCGCGGAGTCGTATATTTCGTTGTCAACCGAAGCGAGCACCTCGTCGACGGGTGCCCACCCGCCTCGTGTTTCGACCTCGTAGCCGCCGTAGTTCTCGACGAGTTGCTCCGTCGTGGTCGGATAGTCCTGAACCTCAAGCGCATCGTCGAGGTCCCCGAGTTGCTTCCCGGGCTCGGGTTCGTCGGCGCGGTCACGCGCCTCTTGAATCGCTCGCTCGCGCTGGCGCTGTTCTTCGTTGGCCGCTTGCTTATTTCGGCCCTGTTTGTCGTCAGGCATCCTTGGCTTCGCATTTTGAAAGCGAACGGCATAACGCTGTGGTCGCTTCTCGGGCGGTCGCTTCCGACAGACCGCCGCTCAGTGACGATGCCTCTCGAAAGAGCCAGATAGAAAAAAGCGGACAGCGATGATTGCGGGTCGATGCGACGGCGCTACTGCGGGTCGGGGTCGAATATTTCGGGGTCCTCCGGCCCCTCGGCGCGGATGACGGCCATACAGCCCTTGCGGACGACGCGGGACAGCGAGTGGTCGACGAGTTTGAAGTCGCCGGGGACGGGCGAACTCATCGTCGCGATGGTCGTGCTCCCCGGCGGCACCTGCCGCGTCTGGATGTGGGTCTGCGGCTCGGTCGTCAGCGACCCTTCGGGGTAGAGCGTCTCCCAGACGCTCCCGATGGGATGGAAGCTACTGGAGAGGTTCGGCCCGCCGTCGACGAAGTACACCCGGACCGTCTCGTCGGTGCCGACGGTCGCGGCCGGTCCTCGGCCGTTGGGCGTCCACGCGTACTTCTCGCCGTTCATGAGGACGTACGTCGGGTCCTCGTTCCGCATGGACTCGTAGTCGAAGGTGTGCTGGCCCTCCTCGCCGGCGGCCTTGTCGGTGTAGAGCTCGTGCTGTCCGAGGTATATCTCGTGGTCGACCTCCGGAAGCCCCTCCGGCGGCTCGACGAGGATGATGCCGAACATCCCGGCGCTGATGTGCATGTCCATGTTCGGCACGGCGCAGTGGTAGATGTACGCGCCGGGGTAGGTCGCCTTGAACCGCAGGTGCGCCGTCTCACCGGGGTTCGTCATCGTCGCCTCCGCGCCCCCGCCGGGCCCGGCGACCGCGTGGAAGTCGACGTTGTGCGGCATGGTGTTCTCCCCGGGGTTCTCGAACGTCACGTTCACCGTGTCTCCCTGCCGGACGCGGACGAGCGGCCCGGGAACCTGCCCGTTGTAGGTCGTGTAGGTGAACGTCACGCCGGGTTCGACCTCGGCGGTGACCTCCTCCGGCCGGAGCGTCACGTCGACTTCGGCCGGTTCGCTCCGGTCGATGGGACCGGGGATGTCCGTCGGGTCGGCCGCGACCCGGTCGACGATGTTCGTCGGACTCTGTTGTGTCGGTTCCTCCGTCCCGTCGAGCGACTGCGCGGCGGTCGGCGCTTTCGTCGCACAGCCGGCCAGCGAGGCGGCACCGCCGAGACCGAGCCACTGGAGCGTCCGCCGCCGAGTCGTAGATAGCATGTTGTCTCCCTCCGGTTGAATCGAGTATCCGAACACGGGTATAAACGAACAATGATTGCACGGTTTGGAGACGCGCTCCGAACATCTTCGCGAGTCGTACCACTCCGTGAGACGCGAGGACGGCCACCGCTCGCGGGCGTGCGAGTCTGTAGAAATCGCGCGGACGGTTCAGTCGTCGCCGACGAAGCGGTCGCGGCGGTACCGACACTGCTCGCAGAAGAACTGTGCGAGCCCCGCCGGCTGCGTGCCGGTGAAGGCCATTTTCGAACCGCAGTCCGGACACCACTCGGAGTGGGTGGTATTCGTGTGGTCTGAACTCATACCACGTACAAACGCGTGGGTTGTTATTACATTAACGATTATACCAAATTAGGGTGGGTTGATAGCTTTCGGGACGCAAGCGGTGCCGACACCGCCGCTCGCGGGGGATTGACTGGACGGGATTGACTGAAAGGAATTCGGCGACTACGCCGACTCAGGGTTCCCAAATCGCGGTGACGACGCCGTCCTCGCGCTCGGCCGAGCAGTAGGCGAACCCCCGGTCGTCGAGCTTCGGGTAGAGGAACTTCGGCTCGCGGTCGTTGAGCTGGACGAACACCGTCTCGCCGTCGAGGTCGGCGAGGCGGTTCATCGTCTCGGTGAGCGGCTCCGGCGGCGGCAACTCCCGCACGTCGAGGAAATCCACCGTTCGGTCGGTCGGTGCGTCGAGTCCGTCGAGGTACGCCTCGTGCTCCATATGCGAGTCGTGGGGACGACAGCGCAGGAAGTTCACCCCGAACGTGTTCGTCTCGGGTTCCCCCGGTCAGTCGGCCGAACACGTTCGGGGCGTCGCTCACCTCCCGCGCCGTCGAACCAGCCGACCAGAGCCATGTCTCGACCGCCACACGTCGACACCGACACGAGCGAGGGGAGCGACGCGGACGCGCCGCCGACGGCGGCCGCCCCGCCGGACCCGTCGAGCATCGACACCTCGCGGCGGCCGTTCGTCCTCGTCTGGGAGGTGACGCAGGCGTGCGACCTCGCGTGCGACCACTGCCGGGCGGACGCGACGCCCGCGCGACACCCCGACGAACTGACGACGGCGGAGGGCAAACGCCTGCTCGACCAGGCCCGCGAGTTCGGACCGGGGCAGCTCGTCGTCCTCTCCGGCGGCGACCCGCTGGCCCGCCCGGACCTCGCGGACCTCGTCGAGTACGGGACCGACCTCGGCCTCCGAATGACGCTCACCCCGAGCGGAACGTCGTCGCTGACGCCCGAGACGGTCGCCGACCTCGCCGACGCGGGCGTCAGGCGCATGGCGCTCAGCCTCGACGGCGCGACGGCGGCATCCCACGACGCCTTCCGGGGAGAGGACGGAAGCTTCGACCAGACCGTCGCGGCCGCCCGCGCCGCCAGCGAGGCCGGCCTCCCGCTCCAGATAAACACGACCGTCTGCGCCGAGACGGTCGACGAACTCCCGGCGCTCTGCGACCTCGTGGCCGACCTCGGGGCGGTGCTCTGGTCCGTGTTCTTCCTCGTCCCCGTCGGGCGCGGGCGCGTCCTCGACCCGATTTCCCCGGAGCGCGCCGAGCGCGTCATGGAGTGGCTGACCGAAGTGAGCGAGGAAGCCCCCTTCGGCGTCAAGACGACCGAAGCGCCCCACTACCGTCGGGTCGCCATCCAGCGCCGTCGTGACGCGAGCGACGCGCCCCCGACCGACGGCATCGGCCGTCGACTCGGCATCACCGCCGGCGACGGCTTCGCCTTCGTCAGCCACACCGGCGAGCTGTTCCCGTCGGGCTTCCTCCCCGCGTCCGCCGGCTCGGTCCGCGACGGCGGGCTCGTCGAGCGATACCGCGAGAGCGACCTCTTCCGGTCGCTCCGGGACCGCGACGCACTCCGCGGGAAGTGCGGCGCGTGCGAGTTCCGCCACGTCTGCGGCGGCAGTCGGTCGCGGGCGTACGCCCACACCGGCGACCCATTGGCGAGCGACCCGCTCTGCGAGTACGTGCCCGCCGACTACGACGGCCCGGTGCCGACGACCCTGTCGGCGGGCGACGCCCCGTAGCCCGTCGCGGCTTGCTGGAATCTCCCCGAACATATTCGGGACAACCGCTTGCTTTCGTCGCCGCCGAGGTACACCTGATGACGCGCGACTCCAATCTCACGAGACGGCGCTTTACGGCACTGACCGCGACGGCGGCGCTGTCGACGGCGCTCGCCGGCTGTTCCGGCTCCGGCGGCGACGCCGCGAACGCGGCCGAGGCGGACGGCGACGACGCGACGACCGCCGAATCGACCGCGGAACCGACGACCGAATCCGGCGAAACGACCGGCGCGGACAGCGGTTCCGGCGGCGGGAGCGCCCCGCAGTTCGACGGCTGGTTCGACAACGTCGGCAACTACGACGGGGTGGTGGACGAGACGGGGAGTTCGACGGTGACGGTGACGGTTGGCGCGCAAGCCAACGGTGGGGCGTTCGGGTTCGGCCCGGCCGCCGTGCGCGTCTCTCCGGGCACCACGGTCGTCTGGGAATGGAACGGCGAGGGCGGGTCGCACAACGTCGCCGCCGCCGACGGCTCCTTCGAATCGGAGTTAGCGGGCAGTAGCGGCCACACGTTCGAACACACCTTCGAGGCGGCCGGGACGTACACCTACGCCTGTACGCCCCACGAGACGCTCGGGATGAAAGGCGCGGTCGTCGTCGAGTAGCGTCCGACCGCGCCGTTTCCGGTCTATTTTCCCCGTCGTCGGCCGATTCACGACTGCCGCGAGCTTCTTCTCCCGGTCCGACGAATCTCCCGCATGGGCCACTCGCTCCTCGCCGCCGCGCGCCGCCGCCCGTCGATGACGTTCGCTCTCGCGGGCGGCGCGTTCGCGCTCTGGTACGTCCTCGCCGACCCGGTGGTCGCGTTGCTGACCGGCGGCGACCCGACCGTCCCCTCCGCGCCGCTGGCGGTGCTCGTCGCCGGGGGGTTTCTCGGCGGCGGCCTGCTCGCCAGCCTGCTCTGGCGGCGACTCGGCGGGCCGAACTCCCGAGTCCGCGGCGCGCTCGTCGGCGGACTCGTGGGATTGCTCGCACTCCCCGTCCCGATGTACCTGCTCGAACTCGCGGTGGTCGTGATGGAGGGCAGTCCGTTCGAAGCGCCGGTCGGGATGGGGCCGGTGGCGGCGCTCGTGAGGGGTGTCGTCCTGTTTCTCGTCGTCCCGCTGTTGCTCGGGGCGTTGGGCGTGATTGCGACGCTCGGTGGAACGGTCGTCGTCGGGGCCGCGACGGGGTTGGCGCTCGCGTGGGAGTGAGTCGGGAGAGCCGACATCAAAGAGAAACTAGAGCGCGTTACTCAGCTCCCTGTGGCCGAGAGTGAAACTTAGGAATATTCGTCTATCTACGCACAGAACGCATCGAAATCGTGTGCTCCGGCACTCTCAGCGATGCTCCGGAGCGTCCCGGTACGTAGCTCGCTATGCAGCGGGACGGTCACCTGTCGGCGGTCCTGTTCGTTCGTCGGGTGTTCGTAGTACAGTTGAGCGTGGTCCCCGGTCGTTCGCCGCCACTCGAACCCGCCGGCGTTGACTAGAACTTTCACGACCTCCATCCCGGAGAACGTCCGCCGCCCCATCGATTAGTCGAGAACGTCCGGCGGTTCTTGGCCGCCAGTAGCGTTGTTCGCCGGGTCGATACCTAGTGCACGAAGTTCCTCGTCCGTCGGTTCGCGGCCGCGTTCGCCGGTGTGGACCGCGACAGCGTCGTCGAGGTTATCCAGCGCTTCTTCTCTGGACTCTCCCTGCGTGGTTACGCCCGTATCGACGTCCTTCGCGACCCACCAGCTGTCCTCTTGCCAGAGACGAATCTCGCCTTCGTTGGTATCGCCGTTACGAGTCGAACTGGCCATCTCACCTCTAGTTGCCCGATGAACTGTATAAGCATTCGGCATGCTGCTCTCACGGTCGAAATGAACACGTGATTCGTTCGGGAACGGGTGTGTGATGACCGACTCGCGCTCTCTATGCAGCACGACTTCGAAAAGCGAACAGAAAATAAACGGGTCGACAGCGCTCGCCCGTTAGTCGTCGCCCAGGATGCCTTCGGCGACGGCCATGTCCTCGACGCTCGGGTCGTCGGCGGACTGCCGGAGGACGAACCGCTTTCTGACGAGGTCGGCCGCGTAGATGACCGTCCCGAGGATGATGAGGGTGTCGCCGGGGAGCCGCGCCCAGAACAGCGTCTGAATCAGCGGCCGGTTGTAGAAGGCGACGCTCCGGGCGGCGGCGTAGCTCCCGGTGAACGCCGTCTCCAACTGGAGGAAGCCGACCGGGAGGACGGAGACGAACACCATCAACACGAGGCCGACGTTCCAACACCAGAAGGCGGCGTGCAGCCACGAGCCGTCCCAGCGCTCGGCGTCGATGGAGAGCTGGAGCATGTAGGTGACCATCCCGAGCGCGAGGAAGCCGAACGCGCCGAACATCGCGGCGTGGGCGTGGCCGACCGTCAGGTACGTCCCGTGCTCGTAGTAGTTGATGAGCGGGAGGTTGATGAAGAAGCCGAGCACGCCCGCGCCGACGAAGTTCCAGACGCCGCTGGCGACGATGAACATGAACGGCAGGCGGTACGGGAACGACTCGCCCGACATCGCGCGGTACTGCCCGAGCGCCTCGTAGAGGATGAACACGAGCGGGATGAGTTCGAGCGTCGAGAAGACGCTCCCGATGGGCACCCACATGTCGGGCATGCCGACCCACCAGTAGTGGTGCGAGACGCCGATGATGCCCGTCCCCATGACGAGCAGCGCCTGGAGCATGACCGCCTTCTCCGCGCTCCGGCGACTGAGGAGGTTCATCGACACCAGCGTCAGACCGACGATGGCGACGATGAAGAACTCGAAGGCCCCCTCGACCCACATGTGGACGACCCACCAGCGCCAGAACTCCGTGACGGCGATGTTCGTCTCGGGGGTAAACAGGAAGCCCGCGGTGAACAGCAGGGCGATAGAGCCGCCGGCGTACAGAATCATGTGCGCCAGTCCGTACGGCGCTTCCTTGTCGAGAAGCGGCCTCAGGCCGCGGACCGCCAGCCCCGCCCAGATGAGGAAGCCGGCGAGGATGCCGAACTGCCAGAGCTTCCCGACTTCGAGGTATTCGAGCCCCTCGTTGCCGAGAATCCACCACAGCGAGCCGTCGATGTAGCCGTTCGCGCCCAGCCAGATACCCGACATGCCGCCGACCACGACGACGACGATGGCGCCGAGGAGGACGTTGATGTACGTCGACTGCTTCGGCGGCTCGTAGCCGGTCAGAAGCGGCGGGAGGAACAGCCCCGCGCCGAGCCACGTCGCGGCGATCCAGAGGATGCCGAGGTCGATGTGCCACGTCTTGGCGATGGCGAACGGGAGCAGTTGCAGGATGGGCACGCCGAATATCGACTCGACGCCGAAGAAGCCGGCGCGCTCGATGTAGAAGTGCGCGAGCAGGCCGCCCAACAGCACTTGTGCCAAGAACAGCCCCGCGGCGACCGGGATGAACCGGAGCGCCGCGCGCTGGCTCGGGAAGACGCTCACGTCACCGGGTTCGGGCACCGTGATGTCCTCGGCCGACGGCTCGGGGAGTTCGACCGACTTGTACAGCCAGATGCCGAGGCCCGCGCCCGCGACGAGAAGCACCATGGCGACGACGCTCCACGTCATCGAGGCGGCGGTGGCGTCGTTCCCCGCGCCGGGCTGGTACGGCCAGTCGTTCGTGTACGAGTGCGTGCCGCCGGGGCGGTCGGTGTGGGAGAACCACGCCGTCCACATGGCGAAGTCCGCGAACGTCCGCGCCTCCTCCTCGGAGTCGATCATGTTCACGGGGACACCGCGCTCGTGGTCGCCCTCGTGGTAGCGCTCGACGTACTCCTGACGGACCTGCTCGTGGGCGTACACCTCGGCCGCGGTGTACTGAATCGACCCGCCCTCGTAGCTGTCGTCGAGGTCGTTTTTCACCACGTCGGCGACGGCCGCTTGGTCGGCGGAGTCGAGTTGGTCGTAGGACTCACCGTACCGTTCTTGGGCGTAGTAGTTCCGCATGAACCGGACTTTCAGGTCCAGCGCGTCGGCGGTGTAGTCAGCGCCGTAGTACGCGCCGTTGCCCAGTATCGACCCGTGGTTCATCAGGCCGTCTTTCTGGAACACGGTCTTGCCCTCTCGAATCGCGTCGCCGCTGACGACGACGTCGCCGTCGGGTCCGACAACTTCGTCGGGGATGGGCGGGGCCTCCTGATAGGCGAACCACGCGCCCGCACCCATCACGACGAGGTTGAAGACGAACACGACGACGATTGCCTTCGCGATGGTCTTGCGTTGAATCTCCATACACGTCGTGGTTCACACGCCTGCTATAGGCTACACGCGCCGCTTCCCGGCCTCGGACAGCCCGGGCGAACATGTTCGGATTACCGCTCTTTGAGTCGGAAGTCGTCTCTCGAACTGTATGACGACCGACTCGCGCTCCTCCGACCACGACCACGAAACGCCCGACTCGGCGACCGACCGCGTCCACGACACGTCGTGGTCCGCGAACCTCGAACACCCGCGGCACGCCGCCGACCGCGACCTCGTGATTTCGGAGGCCGTCGACGCGGTCGAACACACGACCGCCGGCCACCACGTCAACCTCGTCACCCACGGCGACCACGGCCATCCGGAGACGTACCTCTACGACGCGCTCGCGGCGCGACTCGACGAGGATTTGGAGTACGAGTACGTCGAACAGTGCGGCTGCGGCGGGCACGTGACGCGGGTGTCCGTCGAGTAGTTCGGTCTCGAACCGTGGGCGGACTGTCCCCGTGCCCGCGTCGATTACTGTACCTATTTATCCCGGAACCTGGATGGCACGACTATGGCCTCGCAACTCGTTTTGGCCCTGCTGGCAGGCGTCTTCGCCGGAGCCCTGTTCGGCCTCATAGAAACACCTATTCCGGCCCCGCCCAACCTCGCCGGAATCTTGGGTATCGTGGGAATCTACCTCGGATACAAGGGAATCCAGCGGTTGGGTCTCCACGTCGATATCTCGGGGGTGCTCGCGTCGCTGTTCTGAGCGCGCACGCGAGAAATCGGAATCGCCCCGCCTCGGAAATACCACCCACCGCAGACGACTTACGGCTTCTTTCCCTTCGATACGTCTCGCCCGCCGAGGACGGTTGCGGCGTTTGGGCGCTCGCGGCGAGACGGTTCCCGGTTATCCCGACGAACCGGGCGTGTCAGCGGTTCCGTCGTCGGCTTCGGCGAAGAACTCGAACGCCAACTCCCCGTCGAGGACGTGCGTTCGCTCGAACGCCCCCGCCTCGACGAGTTCCGCGGTACTGTCGACGACGAGCCTGCGGGCCGACTCCGGCCATTCGGTGACCGCGAGGTCGATGAACGCCGTTTCGTCGGCGAGTTCGCCGAACCGGTGGACTTCGACGACCGCGGCCGTCTCGTCTCGGAACAGCGACACGGCCGGGTGGGGACTGTGACCGGCCTCGAACGGCCCCCGTAGCGAGAGTTTCGGTGGGGACCCGTCGCCGTCGGGGGCCGCGAACCGCTGTGTGAGCGACCGAAGTTCGGTGTCGCGAGAGTGTGAAATCGAGACGGCGAGCGGCCTCGGGAGGGGCCCGGTCGTGGGGTCGACGCCCACGGTGGCGAGGTCTCCGTCGTCCCTGTCTCCGTCGAACTGGAGGTACTTCGCCCTGTCTCGGGGGTTGTCGTCGGTCTCGACCGCCGGGTCGGTGTGTTCGGTTCGCGGACTGAGCGAGCTACATCCCGCGGTCAGGGCGGAGGCGGCGGTCAGTGCGGACGCGAGGAACGCGCGGCGGCGCATAGTTGTCAACAAGCTGCCAGCAGTAACAATGTTCCGGACCGACGACAGCGCCGAGACCGCTCGCCGCCGCCGCGATGGGTCGTCGCCGTCGTCTCGTCACGACCGCGTTGCGGTCGCCCGGTCTTCGAAAGCGTTGTCCGGCCGTGGGCGGCCTACTCCGACTTCCCCTTCGGATACGTCTCGCCCGCCGACTCGCCGCCCTCGCCTTTGAGCCACATGAACGCGCCGAACAGCGCGGGCGACGCCAGCATCGCGCCGAACGTCCCGGCCAGCGCGATGCCGCCGAGGCGCTCCGTTCCGGGGTCGCCGAACGGCTCGGCCACCTGCGCGTTCGACCCGCCCTCGTCGTCGGTGACGACGACTGCGCCCTTCATGCCGAGCGTCTTGTGCGGCGTGCAGGCGTAGGTGTACGTCCCGGCCTCCTCGAAGGTGTGTTCGAACGCGTGGCCGCTGTCGCCGACGAGGTCGGACTCGAAGCTCCCGTCCTCGGCGGCGACGTTGTGCGACCCGCCCTCGCCGGTCCACGTCCACGCGACGGTCGTCCCCTTCGAGACGCGAATCGCCGCGGGACCGAAGCCGAACGCGCCGCCGTTGGCCTGCGCCCCGACGTCGACGGTCACGCGCTGGAGACCGGTCTGCGCCTCGACGCCGTCGAAGTTGGAGGTGTTTTCGAACCACGCGTCGAGGTCGGCGTCCCCCTCGTCGGCACTCTCGGTGGCCGCCTCCGATTCGCCCTCGCCGGTCGAGTCGGCCGCCTCAGTCGCGGTCGCCCCACCGGCGTCCCCGACGACGATTGCGCCCTTCATGCCGAGCGTCTTGTGCGGCGTACAGACGTATTTGTAGACGCCCGCCGCGTCGAACGTGTGCTCGAACGTGTGGCCGCTGTCGCCGACGAGGTCGGACTCGAAGCTCCCGTCCTCGGCGGCGACGTTGTGCGACCCGCCCTCCCCGGACCACTCCCAGACGACGGTCGTTCCGGGGTCGACGCGCACGGCGGCCGGGCCGAATCCGAACGCCCCGCCGTTGGCCTGCGCCCCGACCGTCACCGTCACCGTCGAACTTCCCGTCTCGTCCACCACCCCGTCGTAGTTCGAGGTCTGAGCGAACCACGAATCGAGGTCGGTCCCCGACTGCGCTCGCGCGGCGTCGGCGGCGCCTCCCAGCGCGGTCGCGGAGACGGCCGCGCCGCCGAGGAGTCGAAGTACGGTTCGCCGGCCGAGCGTCGGAGATGTGGTGTCGTTCGGGTTCATGATTGAAGGTGGCGAGGCGGCGGTCCCGCCTCGCTCGACACTCGACGGTCGGTGGTCCGGTGAAAAACCCGTCTCGGTGGTTCCCGAAACGCGGCCGAAGGGCGAACATGTTCGGAACTATCTTTGTCCGGGAGGAATAAGTTCGTTATACTACCGATGCCCCGCGCAACACTCTCCATCACGCTCCCCGAGCAGGTCTGGGTTTCCGACCTCTCGGGACGGTATCCGGACGCCGAGTTCACCGTCCTCGCGGCGATGCCGGCCGACGAGACGGGCGTCGGCCTCGTCGAGATACGGACGGCCGACATCGAGCCGGTCGTCACGACCATCGACGAGTACGACTCGGTCGTCTCGGTGACGATTCTCGAAGCGCAGCCGGAGCGCGCGCTCGTGCAGTTCGAGACGACCGAGCCGCTTTTGATTCTCACGCTCAGCGAGGTGGGAATCCCGCTGGAGCTGCCCATCACCATCGTCGACGGCGAGGTGACGGTCGAGGTGACCGCGCCGCGCGAGAACCTCTCGGAGCTGGGCGAACAGCTCACGCAGTTCGGCATCCCGTTCGACCTCGTCTCCATCCACCAGTCGATAGACACGGAGTCGCTTCTCACCGACGACCAGTACGACCTCCTCGAAACGGCCGTCGCCGAGGGGTACTACGACACGCCGCGGACGTGCACGCTCACCGGGCTCGCCGAGGCCGTGGGGCTGGCGAAGTCGACGACGAGCGAGAAGCTCCACCGGGCGGAGGGGAAGGTGATGAAGGCGTTTCTCGCGCGGGACGACGCGACGGTCGGGTAGGCCTCAGTCGCCGGCCTGGTCGCCGACGGCCGACCACAGAGACGACAGCTGGTCCGAGGCCGACCGCGACGGCGACGACACCGAAATCGAGAGGTCGCCCGGTTCGCGCGTCACGACCACCTCCTCGAAGCCGACCGCGTAGCGAGCGGCGTCGCGGCCGCGGTCGCGTTTTTCGAGGAGCCCCGCCTCGACCATCTGTTCGAGCTTTCGGTACACCGTCGACCGCGGGAGGTCACACGCGGCGGCGATGTCCGAGGCGGTCATCGGACCGTCGAGCTGCTTGAGCACGGCCCGGCACTGCGGACTGGTGAGGGCGTCGAACACCGTCTCGAAGTCCGGTTCGAGCGCGTCTGAGAGTGGATTCGTCGACATCTGCGTGGGTGTGGGTTGCTCGACGGCGACCCGCTCGCCGCCGGTTCGGTTTCCGATACGCCGCCGGGGCGTATGAAAGTCGCGGGGTACCAGCGTCGGGTTCGGTCGAACCGATGGCCGTCGATTCGGACTGGTACGCCCGATTCGACTGTTCACCGGCCCGGCACGTAGCGACCGTGCCGAACATGTTCGTCATGCTCCTGTGCGTCGGGAACTGGCGAGACGGTATTCCATCCCCCCGGGCAACGACCGACTGTAATGCGAAACTACGTTGGTGCACCCGGTTCGACGGTGTCGCGTCGCGAATTCCTCGCCGCCACTGGAAGCGTTGGAGCGCTCGGTCTCGCGGGGTGCGCCGCGCCCACGAACGGGGGCTCGGCCGCCGTCGGCGCGGACGAGACGACGGTCGCCCAGACGAGCGAGTCGACGCTGCCGTACACCAGTCCGCCGGAGGTCGTACAGGTCGACGAGCAGGGCGGGCAGGTCACCCTCAAGAGCGCGCCGGCGCGCCACGCGGCCCACCCCCTCGAAACGATGGGCGGGCCGGTCGAACTCCCGCAGGTGTGGGCGTTCAGCGCCGACGACGGGAATCCGAGCGTCCCGGGACCGATTCTCCGGACGACCGAGGGCAACGACATGGAGGTCACGCTCGACAACACCGACGGGATGCGCCCCCACACGGTCCACTTCCACGGCGTGCGCAAGGCCTGGGAGGACGACGGCGTGCCCACGACGACGGGCATCCGCGTCGACCCCGGCGAGAAACACACCTACACCATCCCGGCGAACGTCCCCGGGACGCACCTCTACCACTGCCACTACCAGACCCACCGACACATCGAGATGGGGATGTACGGCATCCTCCGCGTCGACCCGGAGGGGTACGAACCGGCCGACCGGGAGTACTTCATGACCGTTCGCGACTGGGACTCGCGGCTCCCCCGGCAGATGGCCGGCGAGAACGTGACGTACGACCCCCGGAACCGGAAGCCCGACGTGTTCACCGTCAACGGCAAGAGCGCGCCGCGGACGCTCCACCCCGAGGACGGCTCGCCCATCATCGTCGAACAGGGCGACACCGTCCGCATTCACTACGTCAACGCGGGCTACATGAGCCACCCGATGCACATCCACAACCACCGCTTCCAACTGGTCGAAAAGGACGGCGGCGTCATCCCCGAGGCCGCCCGCCACGACATGGACGTGACGAACATCGCGCCCGCGGAGCGCCACACGGTCGAGTTCACCGCCGACGCCCAACCCGGCATCTACCTCATGCACTGCCACAAGGTCAACCACGTCATGAACGGGAACTTCTACCCCGGCGGCATGCTCAGCGGCGTCGTCTACAAGGAGGTTATGGACACCGACATCTTCGCGAAGCTGATGGAGTACGCCGGCTACGAGGCCTGAGCGACGCGCCGTCGCGCTTTCGGAGTCTGTAAGCCGATAGCCCGCGTGCTCGGTCCCTCGGTTCCGAGCCGCCCCACAACTGTTATTAGCTAGTTGTATCACTAGGTAATCAATGGCGTCGACACAACTCCAACACGCCCGAGCGGGACGCGTCACCCCGGCGATGGAACGGGTCGCAGAGCGCGAGAACCGCGACCCCGAGTTCGTCAGAAAGCAGGTCGCCGAGGGGCAGGCGGTCGTCCCCGCGAACCGCAACCACGACTCGCTGGACCCGATGGTTATCGGCCGCGAGTTCGCCACGAAGGTCAACGCGAACATCGGCAACAGCGAGACGACGAGCGACCTCACAGAAGAGTTGGAGAAGCTCCACACCGCGGTCCACTACGGCGCGGACACGGTGATGGACCTCTCGACGGGGTCGAACCTCGACGAGATACGCGAGGCCAACGTCGCGTACTCGCCGGTCCCCATCGGCACCGTCCCCATCTACGAGGCGGTCAAGCGCGTCGACAGCCCCGGGGACATCACCCGCGACCTGCTCCTCGAAATCATCGAGAAACAGGCCGAGCAAGGCGTCGACTACATGACGATTCACGCGGGCGTGCTGATGGAACACCTCGCCCTGACCGACGGCCGGAAGACGGGCATCGTCTCCCGCGGCGGCTCCATCCTCGCTCAGTGGATGGAAGAACACGGCGAGCAGAACCCCCTGTACGTCGCGTTCGAGGACATCTGCGACATCTTCGCCGAGCACGACGTGACGTTCTCGCTCGGCGACGGCCTCCGACCCGGCTGTCTGGCCGACGCCGGCGACGACGCGCAGTTCGCCGAACTCGACACGCTGGGCGAACTCACGCGGACCGCGTGGGACTACGGCGTGCAGGTGATGGTCGAAGGTCCCGGCCACGTCCCGATGGACCAAATCGCCGAGAACGTCGAGCGCCAACAGGACGTCTGCGACGGCGCTCCGTTCTACGTCCTCGGCCCGCTCGTGACCGACGTGGCTCCGGGCTACGACCACATCACGAGCGCCATCGGCGCGACCGAGGCGGGCCGCGCCGGCGCGGCGATGCTGTGTTACGTCACGCCCAAGGAACACCTCGGGCTCCCCGACCGCGAGGACGTGCGCGAGGGGCTCGCAGCCTACCGAATCGCCGCCCACGCGGCCGACGTAGCGACCGACCTTCCCGGCGCGCGCGACTGGGACGACGCGCTCTCGGAGGCGCGTTACGAGTTCGACTGGGCGCGGCAGTTCGACCTCGCGCTCGACCCCGAGCGGGCGCGGTCGTACCACGACCAGACGCTCCCCGGCGACAACTACAAGGAGGCGCGCTTCTGCTCGATGTGCGGCGTCGAGTTCTGTTCGATGCGCATCGACCAGGACGCGCGCGAGGCCGACGGCGAGATGGCGGAAATCGCGTCCGCGACCGACCTCGACGCGTCGCCCGCGGCCGACGCGAACCTCCCGCCGGTCGGCGCGCACGACACCGACCGCGTCCCCGACGAAATCGAAATCGGCGGCGTCACGTTCACGCCCGAATCGGCCCACGGCGACGACTGACGACTGTCCGAGTCCGTGGTCCACCGACCGACTCCACCGTCTTCCGACCGACCGGCTCCCGGGCCGTCGACCGAGCCCACCGCGCGGGCGACCACCCCGTGTCGGTGGCTTCTTTTTCCGCGTCGCTGAACGGGCTTCCAATGGTCCTCGGTAGTCTCCTCCCGTCGTCGCCGCTCGCGAACGTCGCCGTGATTCTCCTGACGACCGGGCTCATCTGGGTCGGGAGCGGCTGGCTCGAAGAATCGGCCGACCATCTCGCGTCGTACTACGGCCTTCCCGCGGTCGTGCAGGGCTCCATCATCGTCGCCCTCGGGTCGAGTTTCCCCGAGTTCGCCAGCGTCGCCATCGCCGCGAGCGCGGGCGTCTTCGACATGGGCGTCGGCGCAATCGTCGGCTCGGCCATCTTCAACATCCTCGTGATTCCGGCGCTGTCGGGGCTCGCCACCGACGGCGACCTCGAAACCAGCCGCCTCGTCGTCTACAAGGAGGCGCAGTTCTACATGGTCGCGGTCGCCACGCTCGTCGTCACGTTCTCGCTGGCGGTCATCTACTTCCCCGCGCCCGACGGCCCGGCGCTGACGGGACAGCTCACCCGCCCGGTGGCGCTCATCCCCCTGCTCCTCTACGGCCTCTACCTGTTCATCCAGTGGCAGGACGTCTCGGAGTACGAAAGCGAGGAGGCGGGCGTCGCCGACGGCGTCGGCCGCGAGTGGGCGCGGCTCCTCGGCGGCCTCCTCGTCATCCTCGTCGGCGTCGAGCAACTGGTCGGGAGCGTTGAGTCGCTCAGCGCGACCTTCGGCGTCCCGACGTTCCTCGCGGGGGTCACCGTCGTCGCCGCCGCGACGAGCCTCCCCGACACGCTCGTCAGCGTCCGCTCGGCCGCCGACGGCAACAGCGCGACGAGCCTCGGCAACGTCCTCGGGTCGAACACGTTCGACCTGCTCGTCGCCATCCCGGTGGGCGTGCTCATCGTCGGGAGCGTCCCGGTCGACTTCGCCGTCGCCGTCCCCATGCTGGGCGTGCTGACGCTGGCGACCGTCCTGCTTTTCGGCCTGCTCCGGACGGACCTGTCGCTCACCCGGCTGGAGTGCTACGCGCTCGGCGCGGCGTACCTCGTCTTCGTCGGGTGGATTATCGCCGAGACCGCGGGCGTCACGAGTTTGCTTCGGAACTGACGGGCGGTAGCGGGGACCGCGACCGACGGTCTGCGCCGACCGCCGATTACTCGTCTCGCGGCTCTCTGACCGTCACCACCGGCACCGGCGAGGTCCGGACCAGTTTCTCGGCGACGCTCCCGAGCATGTAGCGGTCGAAGCCGGTGTGGCCGTGGGTCCCCATCACCACGAGGTCGACGTCGTGTTCGTCGATGTACGCGAGGATGCCGTCGTGAATCGACACGTCGCGGCCGACCGACTTCCTGACCGTCTCGACGCCCAGGGCGGCCGCCGTGTCGCTCGCCGCGTCGACCGCGTCGCTCGCCCGCGCTTCGAGTTCGTCGATGAGGAGCGGGCCGCGGATGTCCGCGCCGAAGGCGGCGACGTTGACGACCGACACCGCGTGGAGCGTCGCGTCGGTCGCCGCCGCCAACTCGCCGCCGAACGTGACCGCGGCGGTCGCACAGGCGCTCCCGTCGGTGGGCGTCAGCACGTCGGCGTAGGGGTACGCGAGGTCGGTCGCCGCGTCCGGTCGGACGGTGAGCACGGGCACGTCCGACCGACGGACGACGCGCTCCGTGGTGCTCCCGAGGAGCAGTCGGCTCAGCCCCGTCCGCCCGTGGGTCGGCATGACGACGAGGTCGACGTCCCGTTCGGTCGCGTACTCGGTGATGACCCGATACGGCTCGCCGCGTTCGACGCTCGTCACGACCGACACGCCGGACTGCGACGCGCGGGCCGCGGCGTCGCTCACGAACCGCTCGCCGTCGCTTCGGCGGCGCTCGGAGCCATCACCGTCGGCGTCGTCGCCCTCGCCGCGCAGACTCGGGCGCCGCTCGGGCTCCGCCGGGGCGACGTGCAGTAGGTGGAGGGTCGCGTCCGAGGCGGCGGCGATGTCGACGACGTGGTCGAGGACGGCGTCCGCGCCGTCGCTCCCGTCGGTCGGAAAGAGGAGTCGGTCGAACATGGCCCGGTATTCTCAGCGAACTCACAAAAGCGGGGCGGGTGGCCGCCGCGGGGTGAGAATTCGACCGCACCCCCGCGGTCAGCGCCGGAGCGCCCAGACCGCCAGTCCGATGGCTTCCCGAAGCGTCACGCCCGCCGCGAACACGTACACCGTCTGCAACGGGAGTTCGAGGAAGTCGATAGCCGCCACCGCGAGCGACATCACGATGGCCATCCCGACCCATCCGAGTGCGAACCGGCGTTCCGACGCCGACGTGTGTGTACCCAACTCGACCATACTCCCTGACTCGCCCGAATATATTTAATCTCTCGTGCTGGCGCGACCGAGCGGGCGGCCGCGGTGTGACGTCGACCGCCGAGCTACTCCGGTCGGAGCGCGCTACTCGGCTTGGGCGTCCACCACGGCGACACCCGCGAGGTTGACGATGTCTTTGACCTCGTCGCCGCGCTGGAGGACGTGAACCGGCTTGTCCATGCCGACGAGCATCGGGCCGATGGCCTCCGCGCCGCCGAGGCGCTGGAGCAGTTTGTAGCCGATGTTACCCGCTTCGAGGTTCGGGAACACGAGGACGTTCGCGGGATCGTCGAGTTCCGCGAAGTCGTACGTGTCGGTCAACATCTCCTCGACGAGGGCGGTGTCGGCCTGCATCTCGCCGTCGACCGGGAAGTCCACGTCGGGGTCGGCGTGCAGTTGTTCGACCGCGTCGCGGGGCTTGCGCGTCCCCTCGTTCGTGACGCTCCCGAAGTCCGAGTACGAGAGCAGCGCCGCGCGGGGGTCGACGTTGAACCGCCGCGCGAGTTCGGCGGTGTGTTTCGTCACCTCGGCGAGCACGTTCTCGTCGGGGTCGAGGTTGACCGTCGCGTCGGCGCAGAAGATGACCCGGTTCCGGAACGTCAGCATGTAGACGCCGGCGGCGTAGTCGGCGTCGTCGGCGGTGCCGATAATCTGGAGCGGCGGGCGGAGCGCCGACGGATAGTGGTGAGTCAGCCCCGTCAGCATCGCGTCCGCGTCGTCCATCGAGACCATCACGCTGGCGAAGTAGTTCGAGTCGCCCCGCACGAGTTCGGCGGCCTCCGTCCGGGTGAGGCCCTTGCGCTGGCGGCGCTCGTAGAGGTGGTCGACGTAGTGGTTCCACTCGCCGCTTTCGGGGTCGGCGATGGTCGGGTCGAAGTCGAGGCCGAGGTCCTCGGCGGTCCGGAGAATCTCCTTCGTCCGGCCGACGAGGATGGGTTCGGCGATGCCCTCCTCGACCAACTGGCTCGCGGCGCGAATCATCTTCTCGTCTTCGCCCTCGGCGAGGACGACCCGCTTGGGGTTCGTCGCCGCCTTGTTGAGGACGACGCGCATCATCTCGCGGGACTTCCCGAGGCGCGCCTCCAACTCCTCGCGGTAGGCGTCGAGGTCGCGCTCGCGGCGGGCCGCGCCGCTCTCCATGGCCGCCTCGGCGACGGCCGGCGTCACCTCGTAGAGGACGCGCTGGTCGAGCGGCTTGGGGATGAGGTAGTCGGGGCCGAACTGCAGCGGGCCGTCGCCGTAGGCCTTGACGACCGCGTCCGGAACGTCCTGTCGGGCGAGGTTCGCCAGCGCCTCGGCGGCCGCGCGCTTCATCTCCTCGTTGATCTCGGTCGCGCGCACGTCGAGCGCGCCGCGGAAGATGAAGGGAAAGCCGAGAACGTTGTTGACCTGATTCGGGTAGTCCGAGCGACCCGTCGCCATGATGACCGTGTCGTCGCGGGCCTCTTTCGCGTCCTCGTAGGCGATTTCGGGCTCCGGGTTCGCCATGGCGAAGATGATGGGGTTGTCGGCCATCGACCGCACCATCTCCTGACTCACGATGCCGCCGACCGAGAGGCCGACGAGCACGTCCGCGCCCTCGATGGCGTCTTCGAGGTCGCCGTCGTCGACGCCGCGGGCGAACGGTTCCGCGTACTCGTCGAGTTCGCCGGCCTCGGCCCGCGACTCCGAGAGGACGCCGTCGATGTCGCACAGCGTGATGTTCTCGTGGGGGATGCCCAGCGAGACGTAGAACCGCGCCGTCGCGGTCGCGGCCGCGCCCGCCCCCGAGAAGGTGACGTTCAGCGACGACAGCTCCTTGTCGGCGATGTCGGCGGCGTTCAGGAGCGCCGCGCCGGAGATGATGGCCGTGCCGTGCTGGTCGTCGTGGAACACGGGGATGTCCATCCGCTCGCGCAGGGACTCCTCGATTTCGAAGCACTCCGGTGCCTTGATGTCCTCTAAGTTGATGCCGCCGAACGTCGGCTCCATCGCGGCGACCGACTCCACGAACGCTTGGGGGTCGTCGTGGTCGAACTCGACGTCGAACACGTCGATGTCGGCGAAGCGCTTGAACAGCACGCCCTTGCCCTCCATCACCGGCTTCGACGCCTGCGCCCCGATGTCGCCGAGACCGAGCACGGCGGAGCCGTTCGAGACGACGCCGACGAGGTTGCCCTTCGCCGTGTACTCGTAGGCGGCGTCTTCGTCGTCGGCGATGTCGAGACACGGCGCGGCCACGCCCGGCGAGTACGCCAGACTCAGGTCGCGTTGAGTGTTCGTCGGCTTCGTCGTCGCTATCTCCACTTTCCCCGCGGGCGGACGCCGATGGTAGTCTCGGGCGTCGTCTTCGAGCGTCATTGCTCGTGATGGGTACGGTCAGGTAAGTAGTCCCTTCGCTCCGACAGCGCCTCGCCAACGGGAGTCACACTGACCATCCGTTGACAATCCACACCATTTTTCATTATCTTGAGCAGCGCCTCTCCCCGTCCACTCTTCGGGGACACACTGTTCAAGTTTCAGTCACATATATAACGAGCACCGTGATAACTATTACTCAACTATCGGAACTATATGTGTAGTTGATGCGTTTGACGGCGCGTCGACTCGCGTGCGTCGAGTCACTGCGTCGGAACCGAACCGCTGGCCCTCGACCGCTGACTGACGCCCGCAGTGTGTTCTTCGCCAGTTTAGACGGGACGAAGTCGAAAGCCGGAGCTACCGACTCGAACGAGGACCGACGCGTCGCCGAGGGGACAGTCAGCCAGCTGTCTAGTCGGCTTACTGGTATATCGGCGCGCATTCGTCCGGATAGTCGACCATCAGCTCACGGATAGTTCGCCTCTCAGACGCCCGCGACGCGGCGTCGCGCTCAGCGGAGGGCGTCGTGCGGAATCGTGTAGAGGCGAACCTCGTCTGCGACGGTCATCTCGTCGGGGTCACCGTCCGTGGCGAACAGGTCAGAGATGCGCTCGATCTGTTCTGTCGGATAGACGTGCTTTGCGCTCCCGTAGCCGTGGTAGACCTCGACCGGAACGGCGAACGTCAGCGCATCCTCGGCAGCGGGAGCCGAGCAGATATCCGTCGGTACGTTCTCTCCTGCTTCGTATCGCTTGTTAACCATTCGTTGACAACCCACACTCTGTAGCGGCTCCGAGCAGTATCTCACCCACCTCTTGAGATATCCTGTCGAGTTTCGACTACAACTCCAACGACCAACATGATAATCGTTACCCAACAAGCGAGACGGGTGTCTTCGCGCGCTCGCGGACGCATTCAGACGGCGGCCGCCCCGAAGTGTGATGGGTATATGCCCGTTACACCTCCGCCGATTACTCGAACGTCGCCCGCCGTTGTCGCCTCGCGGCGCTCCCTCGCCGCGGATGAGACGACGCGGTTCCGATGCCGCCGCTATTGTAACTGACAGTATCAGTAGTTGCGCGACGCCGATGGGGACGCTGTGGCCCCGCGTCGACGGGGAGTGATTTCGACCGCGTGAGGGTCGTCCGTGACTACGAGTCGATTTTTCAGAAAGTTTTACATTCAAAAGTATTATGGCGTTCGTATTTGTTGAGTGAGATATGAGTCGTTACCGCAGGCTCTCCCAACAGGGGTTGAGTCTCGCACTCGCGCTCATCGTGGTATTCTCGGTTATCGCAGGGCCAGTATCTGCGAGCGTCGGGACCACCACAGGTGAGGCACAGCTGGGTGGACCGCCCGTTAACCAACTCGACACGGTCGACGGCGACCAACTGACGCAGGCGTCGGAGAACATCAGCGTCTGGGACGGGGCGTTCCTGACGCTCCGGCCGGACACGACCGATTCCCGATTCGACTCGGCCGCGGCGTACCAGGTCCAGTCGACTAACACGTACGTACAGGTAGACGGGCAGGAACAGTCCCTCCGGAAGAACCCGATGTACGTGTACGACGTGGGACAGGAGGTTCCGTTCACGTTCTCCGGTTCGAGCGCCGGTGCTCCCCGAGCCATCCAAGACCAAGATGTCCAACTCGTCGCGGCCAAACTCGAACGAGGCGCGTCGGTTCCGCGGAGCATCTCCGGCGTCGCTGAGACGCTCACGAGCGACGACAGCGTGAGCGCCTCGGTCGTCAGCGAGACCACGGGAACGGAAAACGACAACTCGTTCGCGTTCACGCCCGACGAGTCCGGCATGTGGATGCTCGCCGTCGTCACCGTCGACGACGGGAGCGGCTTTTCGGACGCCGACGGCGACGGGAACCTCGAAACCGACGGCAACGTCACCTTCGTCGGCGTCGACGCCCTCCCGGTCCAGCAGGGGTCGTCGTCGGTGAGCACGCCGTCGCTCGCGGGTAACGGCCAGAACGTGACGGTCACCGTGGACGCCTCGTCGCTCGACGCGACCGAGGTCAGCCACACCGTCGCAATCTTCAACGAGTCTGACCTCTCGAACTACGAGCAGACCATCAACGCGACCGACCGGTCGAACATCGCGCTCGAAACGCAGATCGCGCGGGTGAACGGCACCGGAAAGCTGTCGACGGACGCGAACGTCATGGGCGTCACGCCCGGTTCGCGGTCGTTCGTCGGGAGCCAGACGGCGGTGTCGATTTTCGACCGCTTCAACGACAGCACGTCGCGGTTCGACGACGTGACCGTCGTCGACCCCGGCGCGACCGTCTACGGTTCGGTCGTGACCACGGTCGCGGGGAACCGGACGACAGTCGAGGTCCCCGTCCCCGACGGTGCCACGCCCGGCGACTACGTCGTGATGCACGTGGCGACGAACCTGTCGGGCACCGAGTCGGTGACGAACCGCGCGCCGCTACAGGTCGCCCAGAGCGTCCAACTGAACCTGACGGCCAACACGACCACGCCCGTCGCGGGCGAGGACGTTGAGTTCACCGTCACGCGCGAGGACACCGGCGCGGCCGTGCAGAACGCGACGGTCACCGTCGGCGACACGACCGTCCAGACTGACGCCAACGGCGTCGCGGTCGCCACCGTCTCGACGGCCGGCGAGTACAACGCCACCGCGTCGAAGAACGCGACGAACGGCGAGGCGTTCGCCGACGCCGCGCTCGCGCTCGACGTGTTCGAGCCGGCGACCTTCGAGTACAGCAACCTCACCGTCGAGCCCCAGCAGGTCCTTCCCGGGGGCGACGTGGTCGCCAACGCGACCGTCGAGAACGTCGGTGACGTCAACGGGAGCTACGAGGCGGCGCTCACCGTCGACGGCGAGGCGCAGTCGCCGTCCGACACCGGCGGGCTCCGGCCCGGCGAGTCGACCGAGGTGAGCTTCACGACCTCGTTCGACGACCCCGGAATCTACAACGTCTCCATCGACGAGCTCTCGACCGACGACGCCGAACTCGTCTCGCGGACCGTCCGCGTCATCTCGCCCGCGAACACGAGCGTGACCGACGTCAGCGTCGAGCCGACGAGCATCAACACGACCGAGCGGTACACCGTCTCGGCGACCGTCGAGAACACCGGTGGTCGCTCCGACCTGGTCCGGCTCACGTACACGACGACCGACGACGAGGGTAACACGGAGGTCTACAACACCACCCGAACCGTCGTCGTGGGGGCCGACTCCACGGTCACGCGGAACGTGACCGCGCTCGCGCCGACCGCGCTCGGCTCCGACGACGTCGGGGACTTCACCGTCGCCGTCAACGGCGTCGAGGCCGACTCGACGCTGACGGTCACGAGGCGCGACCGGCTCCCGCCGCACGTCACGCTTCCGGAACCCGCACAGGGCGCGGTACCCTTCGGAACGGACCTCACGCTCAACGTGGGCGACGAGTCGAACATCCGTCGTGCGACCTACAACTTCGGTAACGGCCCGCAGCCGCTCTCGCTCGACGCGGACGGCAGCGCGACCGTCCCGACGGACGAACTCGACGAGGGGCGGACGACGCTGACGGTCAACGCGACCGACGCGGTCGGGAACACGATCACCCGGACGTTCACGTTCGACTTCGTCTCCTCGCCGCGCGTCACGAGCGTCGCGCCGACCGACGTCGCCGGCCCGTCGAGCACCATCACGGCGTCCTTCGCGGACGACCGCAACGGTGCGGCGGAGTCCGGAATCAACGCCAGCGCGACGACGCTCGTCGTCGACGGCACGACCGTCGACCTCTCGGGCGCGACGACGAACGACAACTCGACGCTCGAAATCAACGTCTCCGAACTCGGCGTCTCGCTCGACGAGGGGCCGACGACCGCGAGACTGACCGTCGTCGACGAGGCCGGCCACGCCACCTCGCGGCTGTTCGAGTTCGAGTACGACGAGACCGCGCCGACCGCGAGTCTCGCGCTCGACCCCGACTACGTCGAGGACGACGAGGACGTGAGCGCGAACAACCCCATCGACATCACGCTCGACAGCGCCGACGACAACCTCGAATCCGCGGCGTTCGTCGTCCGTAACGACGACGGGGACGAGGTGTACACGCGCGACGTGACCTCGCTCGCCCGCTCGACCGGCGAGTTCGAAATCGAGTGGGACGGCACGAACGACGACGGCGAGACCGTCTCCAGCTGTTCCTACAACCTCACGCTCGTGGGCACGGACGCCGGCGGGAACACCGGCGTCGACAACGCCACGGTCTGCGTGGACAACGAGGAGCCGACCTACGACGTGTCGGCCGTCGACGGGACGACCGACGACGTCCACACGAACGGCAGCGTCGACGTCACCTACAGCACCTCGGAGAGCGTCACCGTCGAGTACGCGTTCGAGTCCGACTCGGGCGTGACGGCGACGTTCGAACGGACGCCCGACCAGGGGACCGGAAACCACACGCTCGACGTGGCGTCGGCGCTCCCCGACGGGAACTACACGATGACGGCGACCGCCACCGACCTCGGTGACAACGACGTTACCGTGGAACGGAGCGCCCCCGTCGTGGTCGACACGACCGACCCCGGACTCACCGCGACGCTCAACACGACCGCGTCCGGTAACCTGTCGGTCACCGTGGCGAGCACGGAACCGCTCGCCGGCACCCCCGACGCGGAACTCACCGACCCGAACAGCAACGTCGAGTCGCTGACCCTCACGGAGCAGGACTCGACGACGTGGACCGCCGAACTCGACACGGCCGCGTCCGGCGAGTACGCGCTCGACGTGACGGGGACCGACCTCGCCGGCAACACGGCGAGCGACTCCAGTACCGCGACGGTCGAGAGCCACAACTTCTCGGAGCAGTCGTCGGTGCTGCTCGTGAGCGCGAGCGGCGACACGTTCATTCGAATCAACGCCAGCGACGACGCGGACCTGCCCGCCGGGCAGACCGTCGTCACGCTGACGGACACGAACGTCCCGCCGAACGCGCTCTCGCAGGGCACGGCGGCGACGAAGTACCTCGAAGCCAACGCCGGACTCACCGAAGACCAGATAGAGGACGTCACCTACGGCTTCAGCGAGGACCTCGACACCACCGGCAACGGCTTCTACATCGTCTACATCGAGCGCGGCGGCACCCGAGTGCTGCCGACGACGCTGCAGACCGACCCGGTCCCGGGCGTCACGGGCGACTACTACGTGGCGACCCGAACCGGCCTGTCGACCTACGGCGCGGTCGAAAACGACACCGAAGCGCCGACCATCAGCTACGACGACCCGACGGAGGGCGCTGCGTTCTCCGAGGTCAATAACACGGTGTCGGTGAACGCGACGCTCTCCGACAACGTGGAGGTCAACGCGTCTACGGTGTCGGTGACGCTCGACAGCGACGGACAGGTCAGCGACGTGGACGTGACCGACGACGCGACCGTCACGAACGAGTCGGTCAACTACACCACGTCCGCGCTCCCGCCGGCGAACTACACCGTCACCGTCGAGGCGTCAGACACGAACCTGACCGCCAACACGGCGACAGAGCGGGTCAACTTCACCGTGCGGGACGACCGCGAATCGCCGACGGTCACGTCCATCGGCCCGGCCGACGGCACGACCTTCCCGTTCGGCACCGACGCGGTGGAACTCAACGCGACCTACGAGGAGGCGAGTGACCCGGTGAACGACACCGGCATCGACGCGGAGAACGTCACCGTCCTGTACGACGGACAGGACATCACGTCCGCGACGACGCTCGATTCGACCGGGTTCAACACGACCGTCGCGGTTGGCGACAACGAGACGCACAACCTGACGGTTCGCGTGCCAGACGGGGCCGGCAACACGGCCGTCCGCACGACGAACTTCAGCGTCGCGGGCGACGACGCCGAGCCGGCGGTCGAGATTTCGACCCCCACAGAGGGCGACGAACTCTCGAACACGACGACCTCGGTCAACGTGACCGCGAGCGTCGACGACGCCGAAAGCGGCGTCAACCTCAGCAGCGTGACCGTCTCCTTCGACGGGACCGACGTCACGAGCGAGGCGAACCTCGACGACCTCTCGAACGTCCGGCTCAACGAGACCGGTCTCGAACCGGGCACCAACCACACGGTGTCCGTCTCGGCGGCCGACGAGAGCGGGAACGAGAACGCGTCGACGGTGAACTTCAGCGTCGCGCCCGACCTGACGGCACCGAACGTCACGCGGGTCAGTTCCCGGAACGCCACCTTCGAGAGCAGTGCCGACTTCTCGGTCGAAGTGAACTACACCGACCCCGAGAGCGGCATCGACGCCTCCGCGGTGACGCTTCTGGTCGACGGCGAGGACGTGACCGACGACGCGACGGTGTTCCCGAACCCCGGCGCGACGCTCGAACTCAACTCGTCCGAGATCGACTCGGGCGAACACCAACTCAGCGTTCGCGTCACCAACAACAACGGCGACACGACCACGAACGACACGACGTTCTCGGTCAATCAGGGTCCGGACATCGCAGTGACGTCCGTCGAACTCAACGCGACCAGCGTGCAGACCGGTGACCCGGTCGAGGTGACCGCGCGGGCCGAGAACTTCGGCGACGAGTCCGGTTCGCTCGACGTCGGCGTCACCGGCACCAGTCAGGCTGGCACCACCGACTTCGGCGTCACGAAGCCTGTGGCCCTCGCCGCCGGTGCGAACCAGTCCGTGAGCTTCGTCATCGAGCCGACGAACGCGGGCACCTACACCGTCGCGGTCAACGGTACGACAGCGACGAACGCGCTCGGCGTGAGTTCGCCGACCGCCGACATCCAACTGCTCAGCGACTCGTCGGTCAGTCCGACGTCGCTCGTCGACGGCGAGCAGGCGACCGTCACGGTCAAACTCGGTAACCTCGGCGGCGCGAGCGGCAACGTCTCCGGCACCGTGACCCGGAACGGGACGGCGGTCGGGAACATCTCGACCTCGCTCGCCTCCGGCGCACAGCGGACGTTCACCTTCACCGACACCCCGCCGGGAACCGGCGATTACGTCTACGCGTTCGACGGCACGACCATCGACACGGTCTCCGTCTCGGAGCGTGCCCCGGCGTTCAGCATCGACGCGGGCGCGAGTTCCATCTCGCAGGCGACCGTGGACACCGACGAGACGTTCACGGTCAGGGTGCGCGTGAACAACACCGGCACCGCCGAGGGGACGTACACCAGGGCGCTCACGGCCGGCAGTGCGACGCTGGCCACCGAGAGCGTCACCGTCGGCCCCGGCTCCTCCGGCACGCTGACGTACTCCGTCTCCATCGATGACGCCGGCACGTACGACCTGCAGGTCGACAACGTCACGATCGGCAGCATCACCGTCGAAGAGGCGAACGTCGGCGGCGGCGGTGGCGGCGGCGGCGGCGGCGGTAGCGGCCTCCCCCACGACGACACGACCGACAGCGACCGGCTGTTCTCGGCTCGCGGCTTCGACGCCCGGTTCGACGGCGGGCAGGGCGTCTCCGCGGTGAGCATCACGTTCAGCCAGCAGACGACCGGCGAGGTCATCGTCAGCGAACGCTCGGGAGTCCCCGGCAGCGTGGGACAGCCCGGCGGCACGGCCGTCAGCTACGTGCGCATCGACGTTCCCGACAGCGCGCGCGACCGCCAGTCGACCCTCCGGTTCACCGTCAGACAGAGCCGGCTCGACGAACTCGGCATCGAGTCGTCCGACCTCGTGGTCCGGCGGTTCAACGAGGACGCCGGTTCGTGGGACGACCTCGAAACCCGCGTCGTCAACAGCGGTGACGGCGCGGTCGTCATCGAGGCCGACACGCCCGGCTTCTCGTACTTCGCCGTGACGTCGCGGCAGGCTGTCACGACGACGCCGACCGACGACGACGACGCGACGACGACGACGCCGGCCGACGACGACACCACCACGGCGTCCAGTACGCCCGGCTTCGACGACGACACGACGACCGCCGCGAGCAGCACGACGGACTCCCCGATTCCCGGATTCGGCGCGGCGCTCGCCGTGGTCGCGCTCCTCGCGGCCGCGCTCCTCGCGGTCCGCCGGAACGACTAACGACCGCGCCGCGCGGTTCGTCTCTCCTTCATCTTTCGACCCGACCAGCGACGCCCGCGGATAGTGCGACGAACTGCCTACAAGCTTTTACCACAGGTGGGCAAAACGAACGATGATGCTACGACCTCGCGTCTCGATCTCCGTTCTCGTGGTCGCCGCGATGCTTCTCGCGGCCGTCGCACCCCCGGCCGTGGGGGCTAACGGCGACTACGATATCGATATCGACGGCTCCATCGACACCGTCGACAGAACCGTTTCGACCTCGCAAGGCGAGTTCACCGTCACCCAAGTCGGCCGCGCCGACGCCGGCGACACCGTTTCGGTCTCCGTGGACGCGCCGAGCGACAGCGACTACGCGATCACGATTCTCGACTCCGAACAGCGAATCCGGCGGTCCGCGCCCGCGACCGGCGACGCGACCGAAGAGTTCGGAACCGGTGGACTCGAACCCGGAACCTACGCCGTCGTGGTCGGCAACCAGTCGACCGAGGAAGTCTACGCCGGCGAACCCCTCGTGATCCGCGCCTACGCGGTCTCGACGCAGGCCGCCGAGAGCGTCGAGCGGTCCGACGACCTCGACGTGACCGTCGAACTCGACGAGGTCGAGTCGGGCGAATCCGCCGAGGCCGTGCAGGTCGTCCTCGCGGACGACTCCGAGAACGTCCGCGTCGACGCCTCGTCGGTCAACGACACGCACTACTCGGCGTCCGTCTCCACCGACGACTTGGACGCCGGCGACTACTCGCTGTACGCGGTCGTCCGCGGCGACGACCAGGCGCTCGGCGAGGACGAACTCATCGGCGTGAGCGACGCCTCGACGGTCGAGGTGACCGAACAGTCGTCAGACTCGGACGACACGGCGACGCCCGACGACGACGATGACGACGACAGTGACACGGACGACACCGCGACGACCACGTCCGACTCCGACGACACGTCGACGTCGGCGACCGACACCGCCGAGACGACGGACGACTCCACCGATTCGACGGACGACTCCACCGATTCGACGGACGACTCCACCGACTCGGCGGACGACTCCACCGATTCGACGGCGACCACGACGACCGACAGCGTCGTGACGCCCAGCGAGTCCACGACGGCGACGGCCCAGACGACGACCTCTTCGGAAGTCCCGAACACGGCACCGTACCTCCTGTTCGGCGCGCTCGTCGTCTTCGCGGTCGGTCGGCGACTCGTCAGCTAATCGGAACCCGCGTCACCCCCGCTTTTCTTCGCCGCCCCGCTGGTCTAGCGCTCCGCTCGCGCTCGCCGACGGTCGAGTCGGTTGACCAGCCAGATGCCGAACGCGACGACCGCGAGCGCGTACTGGAGGTTGTACCGCGGGTCGCCCAGCGATTCGAGGACGCGGACCCACGGCGGAATCGAGTCCGCGGGGTAGTCGGTCGCCGGGAACAGGGGCCACAGGAGGAACTGCATCGCGCTCCAGTCGCCGGCGAGAAGCGCCCGGTAGGTGTCCCCGAGGTAGTGCGAGAACGTCGCGACGACGATGGCGGCCGCGTGCTCGTCGTAGCCCAGCCGATAGCCGACGCCGACGATGACGACGAGGACGGGCAGCATCACGAGAAGCGAGTGACCGAGCGAGCGGCCGCTGACGAGGACGCCGTAGTACGCGAGCGGTTTGTCGATGAGGTCGGGCAACTGCGAGCCGACGAGCGCGGCGGCCAGCGTCCACTCGGTCGGAAGCGGGCGGCGACGGCCGACCCGGAAGAGCGCGACCGAGAGATATCCGAGGGCGAGGTGGCCGATTGGGAACACTACCGAGGTGGACGACGCCGAGGCTATTCAACCGTGGGGACGACGCGAGCCGACGCCGCCCCGCGAATCTGGACGTTCGTCGAGTCGCGTCGGCGTCGCCCCCCGTCGGCGCGGCGACCACGCACCAAGTATATGTCACGTCGGGGACCACGTGGCAGTATGTCTGACTCGGTCTCCGAACACCGTCCTCCCGCCGCGGCGGACTCGGCGGCGACCCTCCGCTGCGAGCGGGTCGTCCGCGAGTACACCCGCGGCTCCGACTCGTTTTTCTCCCGCGGGTCCGACGCCCCGACGGTCCGCGCGCTCGACGGCGTCTCGCTTTCGGTCTCGACGGGCGAGTTCGTCGCCATCGCCGGCCCGAGCGGGAGCGGCAAGTCCACGCTGTTGCACCTCCTCGCCGCGCTCGACGCGCCCACCCGCGGCGACGTCCGCGTCGCGGGCACCGACGTCCGGTCGCTGTCGAACCGCGGGCGGACGAAACTCCGCCGGGACACCATCGGCATCGTCTTCCAGCACTTCCACCTGTTGCCCTCGCTTTCGGCCCGCGGCAACGTCGCGCTCCCGCTCATCGAGCGCGGCGTGTCGAAGCGCGACCGACGCGCCCGCGCCGAGGACCTCCTCGGACAGGTTGGGCTCGGCGACCGCGCCGGCCACAAGCCGGGCGAACTCTCCGGCGGCGAGCAACAGCGCGTCGCCATCGCCCGCGCGCTGGTCTCCGACCCCGCGGTGCTCATCGCCGACGAGCCGACCGGCGAGTTGGACACCGAGACGGGCCAGCGCGTCCTCGACTACATCGAACAGACCGCCACGGAACGGGCGGTCGTCGTCGCCACGCACGACGAACACGTCATCGAGCGGGCCGACCGCGTCGTCCGCCTCCGCGACGGCCACGTGGTGAGCGATGGCTAGGCGACACCGGCTGTTCGGCGTCGTCGGCCTCGCGGGCCGGCGCGTCCTCGGTCGCCTGCGGACCACCTCCTCGAAGCAGGTGCTGTTGAGCGTCCTCGGCGTCGCCCTCGCCGTGACGCTCATGACGACCGTCAGCGGCATCGCCCTCGGCCTCGGCGCGGAAAACGCCATCCAGAGCGAGGGCGTCGACTACTGGGTCGTCCCCGAGGCCAGCACGGCCTCGTCGGTGGCCGTCTCGGTCGGCGGCCCCCAACTCGGCGACACCCACGCGATTACCGACCGACTCTCGCGCGACGAGCGGGTGGACTACGCCACGCCGGTCCAGACGCAGTTGGTGACGCTCGCGCCCGAAGACGGCTCGACCGACGAGTACGTCCTCGCGGCGGGCATCATCCCGCCCGAGGAACCCACGTCGGTCGTCGGCGTCTCGACGGAGGCGCTCACGCCGGGCGACCCCCACTACGCCAACGGGAGCTACGACGGTCCCCGAACCGGCGAACTCGTCCTCAACGACGCCGCCGCGGAGCTCCTCGGCGTCTCGGCCGGCGACGAGGTGACCGCGAGCGTCGGCGGGTCGCGGGCTACGTTCACCGTCGCCGACGTCCGCGAGGGGTCGCTGTCGTCGGGGGTCGGGCCCGTCCCGGTCGCGCTCGTCCACCTCTCGGAGCTGCAGACGATGACCGGGGCCACCGAGGGTGACCTCGCGGACCAACTGCTCGTCAGCACCGACTCGGCGGGCGTGCGGTCCGACATCGAGACGCTCTACCCGCGGACCTCGGTCGTCACGCAGACCGGCCTCGCCGTCCGCGGCGCGTCGACCTCCAGTCTCCCGCTGGCGATGGCCGCCGTCTCGCTCGTCGTCGCCGTCCTCGTCGGCGTCCTGTTCGTCGCCACGATGATGGGCCTCGAAGTCAACGCGGACCGCCGCAATCTCGCCGTGCTCTCGGCGATGGGCTACCGGACGAGTTCGCAGATGCTGCTCGTCGTCGCCGAGACGGTGGTCGTCGCCACCGTCGGCGGCGTCGTCGGCGTCGCGGCCGGCATCGGCGGCATCCACCTGACGAACGCCATCACGCGGGAGCTACTCGGGGTGCAGGTCGCGCTGTTCGACCCGGTGCTCGTCGGCTACAGCGTCGCGGTCGCGGCGCTCATCGGCCTCGTCTCCTCGGTGTACCCGGCGTGGCTCACCTGGCGGACGCCGACGCTGGAGGCGATGTCGCATGACTGAGGACGCCGACCCGAACCGGGGTTCGGACGCGAGCACACTTCCGGAGTCGTCGCGGTTCCCGCGGCTCTCCCGCGTCCGCGCGTCGGCGGGAATCGCGTTCTCGCAGCTCTCTCACGCCCGCGGGCGGACGGTCCTGACGGTCCTCGGCATCACGCTCGCGGTCCTCGCGGCGACGCTCTTGGCGGGGACGGGAATCGGCGTGATGCAGACGGGCCAACAGCAGTTCGACGCGGCGGGCCGCGACGTGTGGATCACCGGCGGCCCGGTCCGGTTCTCGCCGACCGGCGTCGGCGGCTTCGAGAACACCATCGTCGACGCCCACGGGTTAGACGCCGAGCTGGAGGCCCGCGAGGACGTGAAACTCGTCACGCCGATGTCGTTCCAGACGGTGTACGTCAGGTCCGACGAGTCGGACTACGAGACGCTCGTCGGCGTCGGCGCGCCCGCCCGCGGCGGGTCGGTCCAGATTACGAACGGCACGGGGTTCAATCGGACCGACGTCCACTACGCCGGCGGCAACTACACCGGGCCGATGACTCACGAGGTCGTCATCGACCAGCGGACCGCCGAGATGATGAACGTCTCCGTCGGCGACTCGCTGTACGTCGGCGGGACCACGGGCATCGCCCGCGAAAACGAGTTCACCGTCGTCGGTATCTCGCCGACGTTCTCGCGGTTCCTCGGCACGCCGAGCGTCGTGGTCCACCTGAGCGAGCTTCAGGAGGTGACGGGCTCGACCGGCGCGGACACGGCCACGCTCATGACGCTCACCGTCGCCGACGGGGCCGACCCCGAGGCGGTCGCGGCCGACATCCAAGCGGACTATCCGGACTACGACGTGCGGACGAATCAGGAACAGCTCGCGGAGATTCTGCGCGACCAGGCGGTCATCATGGCCGCCGGCGGGAGCCTCGTCTTCCTCGCGCTCCTCGCGGGGCTGGCGCTCAGCGTGAACGTCCTGTTGTCGCACGTCTACCATCAAACGCGGGAGCTCGCCGCGCTGAAGGCGCTCGGCACGTCGTCGTCGACGCTGTCGCTGACGCTCGCCGCGCAGGCGCTCGTCCTCGGCACGCTCGGCGGCCTGCTCGGAGTGGCGCTTTCGTTCCCGGCGGCGGTCGGCCTGAACCGACTGGCCCGGCTCCTCGTCGGCTTCGGCGACGTGGTCGTCCTCCCGCAGACGGTCCTCGTCGGCGGCTTCGCCATCGCGTTCGTGATGAGCCTCGTCTCGTCGCTCGCGGTCAGCCGGCAGATAGCCGGGATTCGGCCGCTCGACCACCTGTAGTCGCGGCGGGGCGTCCGGGGGGCTTCCGACCCCCGCAAGCGATAGTTTAGTTATCCCGCCCCGTCCACGACCGTACATGGCAACGGCACGACGCGAGCGGTTCGTCCGCGCCCAACTCGCTTGGATGCTCGGCGCGACCCTCGTCTTGGTCCTCCTCGACGCGCTGTCCTACGAGTTGGTGTTCGTCGTGTCCCTCATCGGCTTCCTCGTCGTCGTCGAACTCACCGCGCCGGTCGCGGTGACGCCCGCGTGGCGGCGACGGCTCCTGTGGCTCATCGGCGGCGGCCTCGTCGCCTTCGGCTACATCGTGGTCAGACGCGTCCTCGACATCCTCCCGCCGGGGGTGTTCTGAGTGCGTCTCGGCTCCCGCGAGGTCGGCTACCCGCACCTGTTGGCCGCGGCGCTCCTCGTCGCGATGCTCGTCGGCGTCGGCGTCGGCGCGGGCACCTCGTCGTCCACCTACGGCGCGTTCAACGCCGCGTGGGACGGCGGCTCCGGCGTCCGCGGGGTCGCGGCCGACGCGGGCGCGGAGACCGAGGTCGTCTACAACACCACCGAGTACGACGCGGTCGACCCGGCGGGCACCGTCGCGTTCGTCATCTCGCCCGAGCGGGGTTACACCGACGCCGAGGCCGCCCGCATCGAGTCGTTCGTCCGCGCCGGCGGGACCGTCGTCGTCGCCGACGACTTCAGACCGCACGGCAACGACCTGCTCGCCCGACTGGGCGCGTCGGCGCGCATCGACCGGACGCCGCTCCGCGACGACCGCCACCAGTATCGGTCCGGCGCGCTCCCGGTGGTGACGCGCGTCGCCGCCGACCCGCTCACCCGAAACGTGACGCAACTCACGCTGAACCACCCGGCGACGGTGACGGCGAACGAGAGCACCGTCCTCGTCCGCTCGTCGAACTTCTCGTATCTCGACCGCGACGACGACGGCGAACTGGACGACGCCGAGACGCTCCGGTCGCATCCGGTCGTGACCACGGAGCGCCTCGGCGCGGGCGACGTGGTCGTCGTGAGCGACCCGAGCGTGTTCATCAACGCGATGCTCGACCGGCCGGACAACCGGGCGTTCGCGGCGGCGCTCGCGGCCGACCGACAGACCGTCGTGTTGGACTTCTCGCACGCCGAGGAGCGTCCGCCCCTGCAGGTCGCGCTTCGGGCGCTCCGGGGGTCGGGCGCGCTGCAACTCCTGTTCGGCGGCCTCGCCGTCGGCGCGGTCGCGCTCGTCGCCCGGCGCGGACGGCTCTCGTAGGCCGTCGAGGCGCTCGACATGCTCGGCGCGGTCGGCCCCCGCTCGCCTCGCGGGCGACCGAGACCGCAGTTATATGTGGCCGCCGTTCCGAGTGAGTGCTATATGAGTGCTCCCGAAGAGGTCTACGAGGCCATCCTGGACGAGACGTCGCAACTCCTCGTCGGGAACGAAGACGCGATGGAGGCGCTCACCATCGCGTTGCTGACGAACGGGCACGTCCTCCTCGAAGGGGTTCCGGGCGTGGCCAAGACGACGATTGCCAACCTGTTCGCCCACGCCGCGAACCTCGACTACCAGCGGATTCAGATGACGCCCGACGTGCTGCCGGCCGACATCACGGGCACCCACATCTACCGCGAGAACCTCGGCGAGTTCGAACTCCAGCGGGGGCCGGTGTTCTCGAACGTCGTCCTCGCCGACGAGATAAACCGCGCGACGCCGAAGACCCAGTCCGCGCTCCTCGAAGCGATGGAGGAGGGACAGGTGACAATCGAGGGCGAGACGCTCAAACTCCCCTACCCGTTCATGGTCGTCGCCACGCAGAACCCCATCGAGTACGAGGGGACGTTCAACCTCCCGGAGGCCCAGCGCGACCGCTTCCAGTTCAAGGTCGTCGTCGACCTCCCGGAGCGGGCCGACGAGCGGGAGATCCTCGAACGGTTCGACCGCTCGCCGTCGCTCAAGCCCTCGGACATCTCGAACGTCATCGACGACGCCGACATCGGGAAGGCCCGGCAGGTCGTCACGGGCGTCCACGTCGACGACAAGGTGTTCGACTACATCCTCGACCTCGTCGGCGCGACGCGGACGCACGCCGCGGTCGACTTCGGCGCGTCGCCCCGCGCCTCGCTGGCCTTCCTGCGGGCCGGCAAGGCCGCCGCGGCGATTCGCGGCCGCGACTACGTGATTCCCGACGACGTGAAGCGACTGGCTCCCATCATCATGTCGCACCGCCTCGTCCTCGGGACCGAGGCGGACATCAGCGGGCGCGACCCCCGGGACGTCGTCGAGGAGGTCGTCGACACCGTGCCGACGCCCGAAGTCAGTCTCGACGGGTCGACGACGCCCTCGGTCGCGGGCGACGACGACTGAGCGCGACCCGGGTCGTTATCGGCGCTCGTCGGCCGCTGTTTCTCCGGTCACCGATTCTCCGGCCTCGTTCTCCGTCTCCGACGCCGCGTCAGCTGACGGCTCATCGCCGTCACCGTCTTCGACCTCCCACCGGCAGGTGACGGCGAAGTCCGTCTCCTCGCCCGCGGCGACCTCGGTGACGACCGGCGCGTCGAGGCCGCGGGCGACGACCACGGCGACGAACGACGCGACTGGCGTGTCGAACGTCTCGGCGGCGGCGAACCGGCAGCCCTCGACGCGGACCGTCAGGCGACCGTCCGCGGCATCGGTCTCGGCGGTCGCGGTCTCGGCGAGTTCGAACAGTTCCACGAGGGCGTCGGTCGCCTGTCGCGCCAGCGCGTCGGGGTCGTCGCCGAGCGGGCCGTCGAGGCTCCGTGCGAACTCGTCGAACAGGCCGCCGCCGCTCGGGTCGAACGCGACGCCGCGGGCGTCGTCGTCGTCGGTGACGACGAAGGTGTCGCGGAGCGCCTCGGCGTCGGGGAGCGCGTAGTCGCGGTGCTCCGGGACGAACAGGCGAACGCCGTCGCGGTCGGCGTCGGGGACGTAGACGGCCGCGTCCTGCAGGCCGAGTTCGTCGACGACGGCGGCGTGGTTACGCGCGTGCGCGCCGAACACGGCCGACCCGACGCCGACGGGGATGAACCGCTCGGGGCTGAGATAGCGCGTCACCGCGGCGGCGAACAGCCCGATAGCGCCGAGGACGACGAGCGTCTCCCGGACGGGCGGAAACAGCGCGCCGCCGAGCAGGCCGGCGACGCCGAGCGCGGCCAGCGCGACGGCGGTCTGCCGGTACCGGCCCCTTCTGAGCGCCTCGTAGCGCTGTCTGAGTCGGGCGTTCTCGCGCCGGAGGTCGACGAGTTCGGCGCGGGCGGCCCCCGCCTCGTCGGCGTCCGGTCGACCCTCGCCGCCGTCGTCGGTCGCGGCCGAAACGACGGCGCGGGTTTCACCGTTCGCCAACGCCGACTCCCGGTCTCGGTCGCGGGCGTCGTCCGCGCTCATCGCTCGGCCTCCATCGCGCCGACGAGGCCGAGTGCGACGCGCTCGTAGCGGTGGAGTCCGTAGGCGACCGCCGCCGCGAGGACGGCGGCGACCAGCGCGGCCTGCCACGCCCACCGGAGCGTCGTCCAGAGCGCCCACGCGACCCCGAGGGCGACGACGTAGCCCGCCGCCAGTCGAGCGAGCCGAGCGCGGTCCGGCGGCCACGCGCACGCGGCGCTCGCGAGAAGCGGGAACGCGGCGAGATGCGCGGCTCCGACCGCGACGAGACCCGCGTCTCCGAACAGCGAGACGGCGGTCAGTTGGGCGACGACGAACGCGAGCGGCCCCTCGCTCGCCGCCGCCGCGGCGAGGACGAGGACGCCCCCGGCGACGCCCCACAGCCCGTCCGTCAGGCTCACCGCGAGGGTGAAACAGAGGACGCCAGCCGCGTCCATGGGCGTGAGTTCGTTCGCGTCCAACACGGTTCGAATCGTCCGTTTGCGCTGGTTCACAGGTGTCTCCATCGGTGTTCACTCCGCTGCGGTGGCCCGTCCCGTCGCCAGTTCAATCGAGCCCTTCGGGGCGACCTCGTAGGCGGTGACGTTCGGCAGGCGTTCGAGGCGCTTTCTGAACTCCTCGAAGGCGACGAACCCGGTCGCGTCGCCCGCGCCGCCCGCCTCGACGGTCTCGCCTTCGGCCGCGTCGTCGAAGAACGTCGTCGGCGTGAGGAAGACGCTCGTCTGACTGGTCCGCTTCGACGCGACGACGACCGCCTCGTACGTCTCGACTTTCGCCGAGTCGTCCGTCACGAGCACGAGGTGGTCCTGTCGGTCAGACCGCGAGCACGCGGACTTCACCGCGTCGAAAAGCGGCCGGTCGCTGACCCGCGAGACGTAGCTCTCGCCGTCTTTGAGGTACGGGCGGAGCGTCTCCGCGAACGCCGAGTCGTCGCCGTCGAGGCGGCGGCTCCGCTTGCGGGCGTCTTCCGGCGCGACCGGCCGGGACGCGCCGACCGGTCGGCGCGGGCTGGCGGTCGGCGCTATCGAGAGCAGTCGCCGCCGGACCGTCTGGTAGGCGTTCGACGACGAGGAGGGGCCGAACTCCCACGTCGTCGCGGCGTCCCCGACGAACTGCGCCGAGACGGGGTCGGCGTGGGACTCCGCGGCGTCGACGAGGCCGAGCGCGACCTCCCGCGCGTACGACAGCATCGTTCGCCCGGTCGGCCCGCGGTTCATGTGCGACCCGCAGTCGACCACGAGCGACAGCAGGTAGTCGGACTCCGATTCGAACTCGCGGATGTACGGGTGGTTCATCCGCGCGGTGGTCTTCCAGTCGACCTGCGAGAGCGTGTCGCCGGGGAGGTACTGCCGGGTCTCGTGGGGGACGTGGCCCGGGCCGGTCTGGTCGCTGGCGTGGTCGCCGAAGGTCGCGCCGACCAGTTCGCCGCCGCGGCCGACGTGGATGCCGTCGGGGGCCGGCGGTTCGACCAGACAGCGGGCGTCGAGGTCGAGCGTCACCGTCTCGGTGAAGAGGCCGGCGCGGCCCTCGATGTCGACGGCGGCCTCGTCGAACGCGATTCGCCCGGCGACGGGGAACTCGACGCTGTACGTGACCGACCCCTCGGTGTCGCCGGGGTCGAACGCGACCGTCCGGCGGGGCCGCTCCGGCGCGTTCACGCTCGGCGGCGCGACGAGTTCGACCCTGACCGGCGCGTCGACGGCCTCGGGCAGCGACGCCGTCAGCGTCACCGCGGCGCGGTCACCGACGGAGACCGACGTGGGGTCGACCGAGACGGTCGCCGAGAGGTCGCGGTCGACCGCCCGCATCGTCCCGACGGCGTCGACCTGCGCGACGACGAGCCACGCGGCGAGGCCGCAGGCGGCGACGAGCGGCGTCGGTTCGTCGAGAACGACCGCGTAAACGGCGAGAAAGCAGGCGACGCCTGCGAGCGCGGCCCACCGGCGGGTCGGAAGCATCGTGGATTCGATTCGTGCCGGCCAAGTTGAATGTTTGTGTTGGCGCGGGCCGCTGTCGGCCGCGCGCCCCCCGACGAACCGGGGCTGACCCGGGGGCTCAATCAACCGTTAAATCGGTTGTTAACCCCGCGCAGTCTGCGAATCACGCGACTCGCCCGTCCGCGGAGCGTCAGCCGAATGCCAAAACCCATTAGCTCCCCCCGTCTGGCTACGGGTAGTGCGTGGAGAATCGGGCCGCCCCGCGCGGTTGCTTTGGACGATGTTCGTCGTCGCCTGTCTCGTCGCGACAGCGCCCGTGACCGTGGTTTCCGCGGGCGCGGTTCCCGCTGCGTCCGGGGACGGGGCGGCCGCACCGGCGTCTCTCGGCCCGGGCACCGGCCGCGTTTCGGCGCTCGGGCCGGCCGCGGGGCCGCCGCGACAGACCGCCAACGAGACGAACAACAGCACCGGCGTCCTCCACGAGAACCCCGACGAGGTCGGCGACGAGAACGAATTCGACCGTCTGCTTTCGTACCTCTCGGGCGAACTCAACGGCGACATCAGCGCGAGCAGCCTGCGACTCAGCCGAGGCGAGTACGAGGCCGCCAAGGCGGCGCTCGGCGACGACTACGACGACTCGCTGGCCAAGTACGTCGACGTTGAGGGCGAGGCCGGCGGCGACGGCGCGGGCGAGGAGTACCGCACCGTCGGGGAGACCCAACGGGAGTACGTCGACACCGTCAGCGAGTTCCGCGAGACGCGCCGCGAGTACGAGGCGGCGAGGCAGGCGGGAGACGACGAGCGCGCCCGCGAACTCGCCCGCGAACTGACGCGCCTCGCCGAGGACGGCGAAACGCAGTCCGACCGACTGTTGGCGGCGTTCGACGCGATTTCGAACCGAACCGACAGCGACCTGACCGACAGCAGCGCCCAGATCGAGGCGGTGCAGGCGAACATCTCCGAACGGCGCGAGGAGATCGTCTCCCGCGAGTTCGTCGCCACCCGCCTCGCCGTCGACGACTACGACCGGGACATCTCCTTTACCGACCCGCTCGTCCTCTCGGGGTCGCTCGTCGCAGATAACGGCACGCCGGTGCGGGCGACGACCGCCCGCTTCGCGGTCGGCGGGCAGACGGTTCGAGCCGCGGTCGACGCCGACGGCTCGTTCGAACTGACCTACCGGCCGACGCGGATTCCCGCCGGCACCTCGTCGCTCGTGGTCCGGTACCTCCCGAACGACACGTCGATGTATCAGGCGACGGAGCGGGCCGTCCCCGTCGCCGTCTCGCAGGTGAACGCGACCGCGGACCTCTCGGAGCCGTCCGCGTCGCCCTACGGCTACGCCGACGCCGTCTCGGCCCGCGCGACGATTCGCGTGAACGGGTCGCCGGTGACCGACTACCCGCTTTCCGCGACGTTCGCCGGGTCGCCGGCGACCGCGGCGGCGACGGACGCGAGCGGCCAGTCGACCGTCTCGGCGACCGTCCCGGCGACCGCGACGGGGGCGGCCTCGCTCCGCGTCGCGCCCGACGGCGACGGCAGGGCGGTCACGTTCGCCCCCGCGACGGCGTCGGTCCCGCTCGAAACCGAGGGGACGGCGCTCGACGCGAGCGCCCGCGGGACCGGGAACGGGACGGTCGTCGTCGACGGCCGCCTCGAAACCGACGAGGGCGAGGCCGTGCGCGGTCGGACGGTCGCCGTCAGCGTCGACGGACGCGCGGTCGCGTCGGCGACGACCGGCCGGTCGGGCGCGTACCGGGCGACGTTCGATCTCCCGAGCGACGCCAGCGCCGAGAACGCGACCGTCTCGGCCGCGTTCGACGGCGGGGGGACGAACCTCGAATCGTCGGCCGCGACGGCGAGTATCCGGCTTTCGAGCGGGGCCGCGACCGGAAGCGACGCGTCCGACGGACTTCCGTTCGACCCGCTCGACCTCGCGTGGGTCGTCGCCGGACTCGCGGTGGTCGGTCTCGCCGCCGCCGTTCTCCTCCGACGGAACGGCGCTGGCGACTCGGTACGGGCGGCGGTCGCCGACGAGTCGGCCGCGTCGGCCGACGACGATGCGGGCGACTCGGAACCGGTGGCGACGAGGACGCCGACGCTGGAGTCGGCGGTCGACGCCCTCGACGCCGGCCGGCCGAACGACGCGGTGGTCGTCGCCTACGCGGGCGTCCGGGCGTCGCTCGGAACCGCCGCGGGGGTGGACGACGCCGCGACCCACTGGGAGTTCTGCGACCGCTGCGTCGACGCCGACGTCGCGTCAGCCGACGCGCTCGAATCGCTGACCGCGGGCTACGAGCGCGCGGCCTACAGCGGGCTCTCGGTGAGCGACGAACACGCCGCCGAACTGGTCGAGACGGCCCGCTCGCTCGCCGACCCGTCCGGGTCCGACGCGCTCGAATCGCCCGATTCGGCCGGCGATGCGGACGCGTCGGAAGCGGTCGGCGCGGCCGAGTAGCGCGGCCGCGGACGCCGCGGCCGACAAATGATTTTTGTGCTCGTGTCTCCCACCTCGAATAGATGTCGCAGCGCCACGACTGGCGGTTGTTCCTCCCCGAACCCCTCCGCAGCCTCCCGGCCGACCTCGCGGCCGTCGTCGCGGGGGTCGCGCTCACGCTCATTGCGACGCTCACGCCCGGACTGGCGGGGACGCCGCTCCGGGACGTCGTCGGCCTCGCGTTCTTGCTTTTCGCCCCCGGCTACGCGCTCATCGCGGCGCTGTTTCCCGAGCGCGGCCCGCCGATAGACGCCCCCGAGGACCACGAGCGGACTGACGGTATCGACGGCATCGAGCGGGTGGCGCTGTCGTTCGGGACGAGCATCGCGGTCGTCCCGCTTCTCGGCCTCGTCCTCAATTTCACCCCGTGGGGGCTACGGCTCGTTCCCATCCTCGTCGTCGTGTGCGGCTTCGCGCTCGTCGCCACGGCGTTCGCGGCGGCCCGGCGGTCGGCGCTCCCCGAGGACGAGCGGCTCGTGGTCCCGTACGAGCGCTGGGTCGCCGCCGCGCGCGACGAACTGTTCGAGCCGGCGTCGCGGACCGACGCGATGCTGAACGTCGTCCTCGTGGTGAGCGTGGTTCTCGCGACCACGAGCGTCGGCTACGCGGTGGCGGTGCCGAAGAACGGCGAGTCGTTCACCGAGCTGTACCTCCTGACCGAAGACGGCGACAGCGAACTCACCGCCGACAGCTACCCGGAGGAACTCGTCCGCGGCGAGTCCGCGTCGCTCGTTCTCGGCGTCGGCAATCGGGAACACCGGGCGATGAACTACACCGTCGTCGCGGTGCTCCAGCGCGTCGAGGTGTCGAACAACTCGACGACCGTCGTGGAGTCCGAGCGGCTCCGGACGTTCACCCCCCGGCTCGAACGCAACGAGACGTGGCACGAGCCACACGAGGTTCGCCCGACGATGACGGGCGAGCGCCTGCGACTGACGTACCTCCTCTACGAGGGCGCGCCGCCGGCGTCGCCGACGGTCGACAACGCCTACCGGGAGGTCCACCTCTGGGTGACAGTTCGCGAGAACTGACGGCCGAACCCGACCGCGGTCGGGCGGCGCGCGGTCACCCGGCCTGCTGATATTTCACTGTACATCCCCGAAATCCGAAAAAACCGGAGCGTTGCTCGTGTAACTCGTTCGTGTTCTAGTTTTATCATCTCTGATAATCCATAAGTAACGTTTAGGGTGTTGCACCCCAAGCTTTCGCCAGCGAGGTCACAATGCGAGACTCTGGAAGAACGGTTTCCCGCCGCGGCGGCCGAGGTCCGAAAATCGAACGCATCGCGGACCGGTACGGGCTCGACGGCCTCGGGGACGATCTCGTCGACGCGTGGCTCGGCGAGGGGCGACCGCAACGGAGCCTCCGCGAACTGGAAGGCGACGTGAACGAGCGACTCGTTCGGGCCGCGCTGGACGAGGCCGGCGCGCACGTCCTCGAAGGGGAGGCGGAGAACTTTCACCGACTCCTGACGAGCGATGACGTGACCGCGGGAAGCCGCACCGACGCGCGGAACACGCTCCGCGAGCGCGGCGTCGATGTCGAGCAGTTAGAGGCCGACATCATCTCCTACCAGTCGGTGTACAACTACCTCAAGCGACACCGAAACGTCGAACGCGACGACACCGACGACGAGACGGACGCGACCGAGTCGGGGCTCGCGACGATTCGAAAGCTCCGGTCCCGACTTCGCACCGTGACTATCGACGTTATCGACCGCCTAGTAAAGGCCGAGGAGGTCTTCATTGGCGCGTATGAGGTCGAAGTCGACATCAGAGTCACCTGTACCGACTGCGACACGCGAATGACCCCGACGGCGCTCCTTTCATCCGGGCACTGCGACTGCGACCACGACGGAGACGAGTAGCGGTTCGGGCTCACCAACACACCAACATCCGACACATGAACGATTCAGAGGCACTTCAGGCAGCGACTGTCCGCATACGAAACATCGGCGGCATCGACGAGCGGACCGTCAGACTCGACCCCGGCGTCACCGTTCTCACCGGCCGCAACGCGACGAACCGAACGTCCTTCCTTCGCGCGCTCATGGGTGCGTGCGGGAGCGACGCGGTCAGTCTCAAGGGCGACGCCGACGAGGGGACGGTCGAACTCGAACTCGACGGCCGGACGTACACCCGCATCCTCTCGCGCGAGAACGGTACGGTCTCGACCGACGGGACGCCGTACCTCCGAGACACGACGACGGCGGACCGCTTTGCGTTCCTCCTCGGCTCGAACGAGGCGCGGCGGGCGGTCGTCGCCGAGCGCGACCTCCACGACGTCATCATGGCCCCGGTCGACACCGAGGCTATCGAGGCCGAAATCGAGCGTCTCCGGTCGCGGCGCTCGCAGGTCGAAACGCGACTCGACTCGCTCGACTCGCTCGAAGCCGACCGGCGGTCGCTCGAATCGAAGCGCGACGACCTCGAAGCCGAAATCGAGGAGCTCGAAGCCGAGCGCGACGACCTCGAAGCCGAAATCGACGCCGAAGACCGGACGGTAGAGACCCAACGCGAGAATCAGGCGGCGTTAGACGAGGTGCTGTCCGACCTCCAGTCGGCGCGGTCGGACCTCGAAACCGTCCGCTTCCGCCTGCAAAGCGAGCGCGAGAGCGTCGAATCGCTCCGCGAGGAGCGCGGCGAGCTACAGACGGAGCTCGATTCGTTCGACGCCGAGGCGGTCGACCCCGGCGAGGCGAGCGACCGCATCGAGTCGATTCGGTCGCGAATCGAGTCGCTCAACTCGACGATTTCGGAGCTCCAGACCGTCGTCCAGTACACGGAGGACGTGCTCGACGGGAAGGCCGACCTCGTCGAGGACTCGCTCGGCCCGGTCGACGGCGACGGCTCGGTGACCGACCGGCTCGTCTCGTCGGAGACCACCACCTGCTGGACCTGCGGCACCGAGGTCGACCGCGACCAGATTCGGGGGACGACCGACCGCCTCCGCGAGGTCAGAGACGAGAAACGCGAGGAGCGCGCCGAACTCCGCCGCGAACTCGACGAACTCGAACGGTCGATGCGGGCCGCCGAACGGGCCGAACGCGACCGCCGGACCGGGCAGATAGAGTCGCTGACCGAGCGGCGCGAGGAGCTCGCCGAGCGGGTCGAAGCGCTCGAAGCCGACGCGTCGGACCTCCGCGGACAGGCCGACGGGGACCTCATCGAACTCCACAAAGAGCTCAACGAGGTCGAGTTCGCGCTCGACCGGAAGCGCGACGAGCTCGCGTCCGTTCACGACGACCTCGACGCGCTCGACGCCCGGTTCGACGAGCGCGAGGAACTCGAAGCCGAACGCGAACAGGTGGACGAAGACCTCGAAACCGCACGGACCCGAATCCGCTCGCTCACGACCGCGGCGGCCGAGTCGTTCAACGAGGAGATGGAGACGGTGCTCGGTCTCCTCGGCTACGACAACATCGAGCGCGTCTGGCTGGAGCGGGTCGAACGCCGGGTCCGCGAGGGCCGTCGCAAGGTCGACAAGACCCAGTTCGAACTTCACATCGTCCGCGCGTCGGACTCCGGCGCGGTGTACGAGGACTCCATCGACCACCTCAGCGAGAGCGAGCGCGAGGTCGTCGGCCTCGTGTTCGCCCTCGCGGGCTACCTCGTCCACGAGGTGTACGAGACCGTCCCGTTCATGCTCCTCGACTCGGTCGAGGCCATCGACGCCGAGCGCATCGCCGCGCTGGTCGACCACTTCGAGCAGTACTCGACGTTCCTCGTCGCGGCGCTCCTCCCGGAGGACGCCCAGGCCCTCGACGCGTCGTACCGGCGCGTCACGTGGGGCACCGACGTGACGCCGACCGCCTGACTCACCGGCCCGTGAGTGCGGGCAGTCCGCGCCGCGTTCCGCGTCTCCGCTTCGTTTTGCTCCCGTCCGACTGCGTCTCGCTCGGTTTCCGTTGAACCCCGTCCTGCGACACGAGCGGCGTGACACAGACAGCGGGCGCGATAGACTCGCGGCCTCTGTTCGAGACGGTCTCGGAAACGACCCAGTCCCGGTTCGAATCCGCGTCCGACAGACAGGAGGCCGCGCCGAGTACTCTCGCGGCGACGTGTCCCGGGACCGTTTCGACCGCTCCCTCGGCTCGACCGCCTCGATGATTCGCCCCGCTCGAACCGTTCAGTACCGTCTCTCGGGTTTTTATATTGTGCAATTTTACCACTATCGTGGGCACATACCGATAGTACGCAAGAAATATAACAGATAGAGGAGACATATCGAACAGACGATACTGGGGGGACGAAGCTATCATCAAATCTGACACGCAGCTCCGAGACGAGTTCGAACCGACACGGGTTTGGTACGACTGCGAGCGTACCGAGCCCGTCTCTGAAGCGGTCGTCGCGGCCGTGAACGAACACATCCGCCGCGACGCGGAGTTACCGCCGCTCACAGAGCACGTAGACACCGACGCCCTCGACGCCCTGTTCGGCTGCGACACGCCCGGTGCGCCGCGCGTATCGGGTGCGTCGCTCGAATTCGACTACGCCGACCTCGTCGTCACTGTCGAGTCCGTCGGCCGCATCGAAGTCCGCGACGCGGGACGGTAATCGGGCGGCCCGCTCGGCACCAGCTCGGGACGGGCCGACCGTCGCCGAACGGACCGACCATCTCGCCTCGATTCACCCCGAATCGGTATCAAATACGTTTGAGAAATACGCTTTACCGGAACGTTTCCCGGCCCGAACGACTTAGTTGGTTGAGAACGTTCCGGCATCGTAATTGTAGTTTGTATGCACACCTGTTCCCGGTGACGATGCCTGGATTTCCTCGCGCCCCCGCGACGTACCTTTTTGTCTCGGGGACGCCGAAAAGGGGTATGGAACTCGAATTGCGCTTCTTTGCGACGTTTCGGGAGGTGGTCGGCCAGAAGACCATCTCGTGGCGGGCCGACGACGACGCGACGGTCGGCGACGTCCTCCGGTCGCTGGAAGCGGAGTACGACGGCCTCGCCGGGCGACTCATCGAAGACGGCGAGGTCAAACCGCACGTGAACGTGCTGAAAAACGGGCGCGAGGTGGTTCACCTCGACGGGATGGCCACGACGCTCGACGACGGGGACGCCGTGAGCGTCTTCCCGCCGGTCGCGGGGGGCTGACGTGGCGCGCCGACAGCGGGCGTTTCGCGGCATCTCCCCCCGACTCGCGATTCAGTACCTCGAAGGACTCGGGGGCGAAGCCGACGGCGACGGCCGCGTGGTCGGTCCCGACTGGACCGTCGATATCGAGACCGAGGAGGTCACGATAACGAGCAGTATCCAACTCACCGAGGTACGGCTCTCGTTCGAGGGCGACGAGGAGACGCTCGACGACCTCGTCAAGCGGTTCGCGCAGAAAGCGATGCGCGCGGGGGGATGACCGTGGGAGCAGACGGCGAGCGGCGACCGGGGCGCGAACGACTCAGCGAACGCCTCGCGCCGGACGGCGACGACGGCGCGCCCCGCGGCGGTGCCATCGACGGCACGGCCATCATGCTCGCGGCCGCGAAGGCGAGCGTCCCAGCCAGCAATCTCCCGCTGTTGCTCGACCGGGCGCAGGCGTATCTCGACGGGCGGACCGGCGAGTACGCACAGGGGTTCGAATGCGTCCACGAGGACGACGAGACGGCGGTGTACCTCGTCCCCCTCGGCCACTGGGACACGAAGGGACTCGACCTCGACTTCTCGCACCGCGAGGTCGACGCCGTCCGCCGGGCGCACGCCGAGCACCTCCGGCGCGTCGGTGCGGACGCCGACCGACGCGACGAGTTCGAGACGGCGCTCGAAATCCGCGAGGTCGCCGTCGTCAGTCGGTAGGCGGAAAAGCCGGCAATCCGCCCGACGATAGACGCCTATTTCGGGGACGACGACCTGCTACCGACAGATGCCAACCGTTTCTTCCGACCTCCTCGACGGCGTCCGGGCCGCGGGGCCGCTCCAACTCGGCATCGCGCCGTTCGGCCTCGTCGCCGGCGTCGCGGCCGTCGAACAGGGGCTGTCGGTCGCGCACGCCCTCGGCTTTTCCAGTGTCGTCTTCGCGGGCGCGTCGCAACTCGCCATGATAGAACTCCTCGGCGCGGACGCGCCGCTGGCCATCGTCGTCGGAACGGCGGTCGTCATCAACCTCCGGACGATGATGTACTCGGCCTCCATCGCGCCGTACTTCCGCGACCTGACCGCCCGGTCGAAGGCGCTCGCGTCGTACCTCCTGACCGATCAGGCGTACGCGGTGTCCATCGCCCGCTACGGCCGCGACGGCGAGACCGACCGCTTCGCGTACTATTTCGGCGCGGGCGCGTCGCTGTGGCTCGTCTGGCAGGTGACGACCGTCGCCGGCGCGCTCCTCGGCTCCGGGCTCCCGCCCGTGTGGGGGTTCGACTTCGCCGCACCGCTGGTCTTTCTCGCCCTGCTCGTCCCCACGCTGAAAGACCGCGCCTCCGGCGCGTCGTGTCTTGTCGGCGGCCTCGTCGCCACCGGCGTCGTCGTCGCGGGCGTCCCGTTCCACCTCGACATCATCGTCGCGGCCGTCGTCGGCGTCCTCGCCGGCCTCGCGGTCGAATCGCGCGGAGGCGACGCCTGAATGCCGACCGGCTACGACTCGGCGACGGTCTGGCTCGTCATCGCCCTCGCGGGCGTCCTCACGTTCGCCATCCGCGGCTCGTTTATCTACCTGTTCGGCCGCATCGACGATGTGCCGCCGACGGTCGAATCGGCGCTTGAGTACGTCCCCGCGGCGGTGTTCGCGGCGCTCGTCTTCCCCGCGCTCCTCGCGCCGTCGGGCGACCTCGCGGTTTCGGTCGGCAACGAGAAACTCGTCGCCGGCGCGTTGGCCGCGCTCGCCGCGTGGTACACCGAACGCGTGCTCGCCACCATCCTCGTCGGCATGGGCGCGCTCTGGATTCTCCGGTTCGTCGTCTGAACCGCCGCCCATCCTCACGCCAGCTATCGGCCCGGTTCTGTTGAAGTATTCAATTACTGATCGTTTGTTGAGACCGTGCTGAATACAGGGTGCAAGTCGGTCATTGACCGGTCGGCATCTGGCGAGTTTTTACGGTGCTATTTTCACCATTTGGAGTTTGTACGTCGCGTTCTGGTAGGTGACGTAACCCGTCGTCTCGCGGGCGACTCGCCACGCCCCTGCTGGGTCCCGCTCGAAGGGTGATGGTGGGAGGCGGTCGGAGGCTGCGACTAGTGCCCGAAGTTGAGCCGGCGGGGTCTCGTTACTTTGACCGCTCCATGAAACGGATTCGTCTGCTTCGATAGCAGTGACCACCGCCGTTCGCTGCTCCTCTGTGAGATTTGCTTCTGCGAGCGTTGGAACCTCAACGTCGAGCGCCGACGCGTTGCTGACGACACTGACTGATACGTCGATGCGGACTGGGTACGTATTACCGTGGACTCCTCCTGTTGTCGTTGACGGTGATGCTGTCGAAGTGGTCTCAGTAGTCGGCGTTCCAGATGATGATGCGCCGAGCGACCCACAACCTGCGAGCGACACCATGAGACAAACGAGAAGGAGGCAATAGAGTAATCTTCTATTGAGGTGGACCATGGTGAAAAAATGATTAATTGTGGTAAGTACTTTCTGCAAAACAGGTTCATAATGAATCGACTGTTAGACCCGAACGCCCATCCTATCGTTTGTTCACTCCATCAACTGTGAAACACAGAATGGCGGATTGCTGAACTCACCCTCTGTCTGTGTCACGCCGTACGTGTCAAATTCTGAGAATTTCAACAGCGCCATCAACCCCCAAGATACTCGTCTCGCGGGCGACCACGACCGCACGTATGCCCTCCCCGTCCCCGCGCCGCTACTCGTTCCCCAGCGACGAGGGTCGCGCCCTTCTCCCGACCGGGTTCGCCGCCGGCGTCGCCGCGTTCGTCGTCGGCACGCTCGCGGTCGCCGGCTGGCTCGCCTTCGCCACCGACGGCTCGTTTTCGACGCTCGACGCCGCGACCGAGATGACCGCCGGAAAACCCGTGCCGGCCCCGTTTGTCCCCGTCTGGACGTTCGGCGGCGCGATGGGTCTGCCCGTTCGACTCGTCGAGACGACCGGCCCCGGCCGCGCGGTCGTCCTCCGCAACCTCGTCGATGGACTCGACGGCCCCGCCGACCCGTGGTACTGGCTGGGCGCGCTGCCGCCCGCCTGCCTCTTTCTCGTCGGCGTCGTCACGGCGCGCCTCACGGCGTGGTCCCGACGCCCCGCCGAGGGGTTCGCCACCGGGTCGTCCGTCGCCTTCGGCTTCGCCGCCGCAGTCGCCGTCGCCGCGCTCGTCGCCCGCGTCGGCCTCGGCGACGTGCCCCCGAACGCGGACGGAGTCGTCCGCGTCGGTTCGACCGGCTTTCACCCGACCGACCTCGACGGCGACTCGGTCGGCCTCCCGCTTTGGGGGGCGTTCTCCGGGCTGGTGTACGGCCTCGTCTTCGGCGGCCTCGGCGGGGCGGCGGCGTCGCTTCGCCCGTTCCGGTAGCCGGCGTCGCTCCCCAGAAGATATTCACCGCTTTGCTCACACAGAGCCTCTATGTCCCGGCGACTCGTCGTCTCGGTCGTCGCGCTCCTCGTCGCGCTCTCGCTCGTCGGCGCGCCGGTGACGATGGCCGACTGGTCGGAGCAGGTGTCGTTCTCCGCGTCGGAAATCGACGCGTCCCAGGTCCGAGACGAGACACCCGTGCTCCGGTACGACGAACTCGACGCCGACGCACAGGACGCGGTTCGGCGGGCCATCGAGTCGCCCGACGGCTCCCACGTCGTCTACGGCGACGAGGACTGGCCGGACCGTTTTTTCTACAGTGACTACACGGCCCCGGGTCAGGGGTTGTACGCCGTCGTCTACGAGGGCGACCACTACCGGCTCTACACCTTCGCCGCCGGCGGCTTCCCGGTGATTTACTGGGTGTACGAACTCCCGTTCGTCGCCTACGGCCTCGCGCTCGGGCGCGTCGGGACGCGGGCGTACCGCGGGGAGGGTTCGGTTCGGCTCGCCGCGGGAGCCGCGGTCGTCGGTGCCGCGTTCCATCTCGTTGGACCGGTCTTCGACTTCCCGCTCGTCTCGCCGATGGTGTTCACCGGGCTCGGTGTCGTCGCCGCCGCGGCGCTCGTCGGCGGACTCGTCGCTACTGCGGTTCGCAATCGGTCGAAAAAAGCGTGATTCGTGCGGGTGTGGACCGCGGCCGGGCCGTTCGGACGGCCCAGCTGGCGGCTCAGTCGTCGGCGGGCGCGGGCGAGTCGCCGCGGGAGACGCCCGTGCCGGGTCCGACGTCGATTTCGAGTTCGGCGAGACGCTCGTCGGGGACGACGCCGTCGACCCACTGGCGGCGAGCGTAGTACTCCTCTTTCATCTCGTCGAGTTCGCACAGCTGGCCCTCGGACGCGCCCTGTCCGGGCATCGCCTCGTCGCCCTCGACGAAGCGTCCCGGCAGCGAGTCGTCGGCGCCGTCGAAGCCGGCGAGGTTGTTGTAGTACCGCTCTAACGTGTAGATGCGGTCGCCGGTTTCGAGCAGTTCCTCTTCGGTCACGTCGCGGCCGGTCATGCCGTTGTACTGCAGGACGTACTCCTCGATGCCCTCCGCGAACGCGTTGAACTTGCAGATGTCGAACGAGTCCGAGATGGCGTGCATGTCCTGGAACAGCGCCACGAGTTCGCCCTTCCCGCGCCACTCGTGGGGGTCGTGTTTCTCCGGGATGCCGAGAATCTCGGCGGACGGCGTGTAGCCGCGGAGGTGACACGCGCCGCGGTTCGAGGTGGCGTAGCCGATGCCCATCCCCTTCATGCAGCGCGGGTCGTACGCCGCGATGGTCTGGCCCTTGACGGCCAGCGAGTTGTCGTGGGCGTCGAAGCGCTCGGCGAGGCCGTTTGCGCCCTCCGCGAGGGCGTCGGCGAGGTCGCCGTCGCGGTTGGCGACCTCGGTGATGAGGTCGATCATGCGCTCGGTGTCGCCCCAGTCGAGCTGTTCGCTCAGGTCGTCGAGCTTGCCCTGTTCGGACATCTCCATGGCCATCGCCATTATGTTCCCCATCTCGATGGTGTCGACGCCCATGTCGTTACAGCGGTCGATCATGACGGCGATCTCGTCGCGCTCGGTGTGTCCGGAGTTCGGGCCCAGCGCGTAGGCGGACTCGTACTCGTAGGACTCGCCGCGGACGTTCAGCTCCTCGCCTTTGTGCATCACCGACACCTCGACTTCCTTCTTACAGGCGACGGGACAGGAGTGACACGTCGGCTCGTCGACGAGGATGTTCTCGCGGACGTTCTCGCCGGAGACGCGCTCGGAGTCGATGTCGACGCCCTCGGCGTCTCGCATCGCCGCGGTCGAGGTGTACTTCCCGTTTTTCGTCGGGAGGCCGTCGAGTTCCTCGCCCGCGTTCATCAGCACGTTCGTCCCGTACAGCGACAGGCCGCCCTCGTTGGGCGCGGTGACCTCGGACTCGCGGATGAGCTGCATCGCCTGCTGGTAGCCCTGCTTGAACGTGTCGGCGTCGGCGGGCTTCGGCATCCGCGTGCCGGACTTCACGACGACCGCCTTGAGGTTCTTCGAGCCCATGACCGCGCCCGTGCCGCCGCGGCCGGACGCGCGGTCGTCCTCGTTGATGATACAGCCGTATCTGACCTCGTTTTCGCCGCCGGGGCCGATGGCCATTATCGAGAGGTTCTTGCCGAGGCTGCCGTCGACCTCGCCTTCGAGCGTCTCGATGGTCTCGTGGACGCCCTTGCCCCAGAGGTCGCCGGCGTCGTGGAGCGTCAGTTCGCCGTCTTCGATGACCGCGTAGACCGGGTGGTCGGCCTTGCCTTCGAACAGCAGGCCGTCGAAGCCGGACCACTTGAGGCGCGCGCCGCTCCAGCCGCCGTGGTGCGAGTCGGTGACGGTCCCCGTGAGCGGGGATTTCGTCACGACCGCGATTCGGCCGCTCATCACGGTCTGCGTGCCGGTGAGCGGGCCGGTCATGAACGCGAGGAGGTTGTCCGGTCCCAGCGGGTCCACGTCCGGTCCCTGGTCGAAGACGTACTTCACGCCGAGGCCGCGGGCCCCGATGTACTTCTTTGCGTCCTCGTCGTCGATTCCCTCGTACGCGATGTCGCCTGACGACAGGTCCACCCGAGCGACCCTGTCGTGATAACCACCGAGTTCAGTCATTGTAATCCTCGTTAGTTATATACGGTCGCTGTCGGGTTAGTGATTCCCACCTCCGAGTAACCGATAGTGGTTACGCCGGCGCGAACCGACGCCGGACCGTCACGGGATTGCGGCAATCCGTGCGACTCATCCCGGTTGCGGGCCGGCCGCCCGCAGCGCGACGGTTCCGGTGGCGTCGACGACGACGCTCGCGGGGCCCCGCGGCGGGCACGACCACCACGTACCCGAGGCCGTCGCGCCGGTTTCGAGGCTCGCCGAGACGGCGTGGCCCCCGGAGGTCGTCACGGGGACGAGTTCGCGGACCTCGCCGGGGTCGAGCGCGAGCACGCGGTCGAACGACTCGCCGCCGCCCGCGGCGTCGACCCGGAGCGAGAGCCGGTGGGGTTCGCCGTCGCGGTTGGCGACCGTGAGCGTCGTGTTCGCGGGACCGCAGCCGGTCGCCCCGCTCGACACGTCGACGTACTTCGTCGGCTGGTCGGGCACCGGCCACGCCGCCTCGACGCGCCGGTCGTCGGTCTCGACTTCGACGCGGTAGCTCCCGCTTCGGTACGTCACCGGCACCGACAGCCGCGCTCCCGTGGGGACGCGGTACGCGCGGTCGACCAGCGCCGTGTCACCGAGGTCGATGCGGAGCCGCGCGGTCGTCTCTGGACCGGGGTTTTCGACGACGACGCCCGCGGGCGCGTACCACCGTGCTGAGCCGTCGCCGACGAGCGGGAGGTCGATTCTCGGCCCGTCGTCGGGGGGCGACGCCGCGAGCGAACACGCCCCCCGCGCGTCGCACGAGACGGTCCGCCAGAACGCCGCGTCGTCTCGGCCGAGCACGACCTCCAGCCCCTCGAACGCCGCGTCGACGGTCCACGTCGAGCGCGCCCGCAGGCCGGAGTCCGTCTCGACGAGCACCGCCGTCTCTCCGGTCGGCACCGCCACCGACAGCGCGGCGCGCTCGCCGGGCAACAGGTCGCGGTTCTCGAAGAACGCGTCGCGGTCGCCGCGGACGCCGACGACGGTCGTGAACACGGGGTCCGGCGTCGGGTTCCAGAGCGTCAGCGACCGCTCTACGCGCGCTTCGGTCGTCGGCGTCGCGGTCGGCGCGTCGGTCCCCTCCTCTGGCGTCGGCGTCTCCGTCTCTCCGTCCGGCGTCCCGCACCCGGCGAGTCCGGCGACGCCGCCCGCGAGAAGCGAGAGGAGCGTGCGGCGCTCCATACCTCACCTACGGGCGCGACGCATATGAACGCCTGTCGCCGCGGCCGCCGAACCCGTCGCGGCTCCGGCCTCCAAAACAGCTATTTCGTCGGCGGTCAGTCGTTCTCACGACTAGATGGGACTCGACAGCTACCTCGACGCGATTGACGCCGCGAGCCGGTCGCTTTCCGTGGTCAATCGCTCGGCACCCGACCCCGTCCAGCGAATGCTCGAAACCACGTTCTCCGACCAGCCGGTCGACGTCGACGAGCTGTCCGACGACGACCGCGGCGACGACGTGGTCGTGCTCACCGAGCGGACGGCCGACGAGCGGGAGGTGGTCGCCACCTCGCCGCTGTCGGAGGTGATGGACGCCGTCCTCCTCGTGAACTCCGACCTCTACAAGACGGGCCAGACGAAACTCGACGAGTTCGAGCTCCCGTCGGTGCTCACGCGACTCGACGACGTGCCGTTTTCCCTCCGGGGCTATCCCGAGTCGGACAAGGAGAAACTCCTTCTCGTGGCGATTTCGCGGTACATCGAGCGACACGCGTGGCGCGCCGGGCGAGGGAGGCTGCGGTCGTCGTTCCAACGGCTCTCCCGAATCGAAGACGAACGCGGGACGCGAGCGGTCTACCAGAAAGTCGCGTCGACCGACGTGCAGACCCACGTCTACGGGATTCCGGACTGGTCCCCGCCGTCGGACTCCGGCCTCCTGACCCACGGCGGCTACACGGACGATTTCTACGACTCGTGGTTCGTCGTCTACACGCCGCCGGACGACGGCCCGACCGAGTCGTCCGGGGCGGGCGGTGCGACCGACGGGCGGCGACCGGGCGATGGGAGCGTCGACGGCGCGGCTCCGGGTCAGCCCGTCGCCCTCCTCGCGCTGGAGACCGAACCGAGGCGGTGGGAGGGCTACTGGACGTTCCGGCCGTCGCTCGTCGCCGACATCGACCGCTACATCTCGCGGAACATGTGAGCGGCGGGACAGGCCGGCGACCGCCGCCGGCCGCACCCAGACGAAGCCGCTTTACGCACCCGTCCGATACGGGTATCCAATGAGTAAGCCGAGCCCCGAGGTCTACGAGCGGGGACGCGGGATGGACGCGCACAACAAGGTGATGCGCGACATCCGTTCGCGGAAGCAGAAGACCTACGACCCCCACGAGCCGACCCGGGTGTGGTTAGACGAGGACAACACGCCCGACGGCGTCTACGACTCGCTGACGATTATCCTCAACACCGGCGGCTGTCGGTGGGCGCGCGCCGGCGGCTGTACCATGTGCGGCTACGTCGCGGAGTCCGTCGAGGGCGGCACCGTCGCCCACGAGGCGCTGATGGACCAGATTCAGGTCTGTCTCGACCACGAGGCCGAGGAGATGGACGACGGCGAGAAAGCCGGTCTCATCAAGATTTACACCTCCGGCTCGTTCCTCGACGAGCGCGAGGTGCCCGCCGAGACCCGCGACGCCATCGCCGAGACGTTCGCCGACCGCGACCGCATGGTCGTCGAGTCGCTCCCGGACTTCGTCACGCGCGAGAAGCTGGCGGACTTCACCGACCGCGGCCTCGAAACCGACGTGGCAATCGGCCTCGAAACCGCCACCGACCGCGTTCGCCACGACTGCGTGAACAAGTACTTCGACTTCGCGGACTTCGAGGACGCCTGCGAGGAGGCCGCCGCGGCCGGCGGCGGCGTCAAGGCGTACCTCCTGATGAAGCCGCCGTTCCTCTCGGAGCCCGAGGCGCTCGACGACATGAAGTCCTCCATCCGCCGGTGTGCGGCGGTCGACAACTGCCACACCGTCTCGATGAACCCGACGAACGTCCAGCGCTACACGATGGTCGACGAGCTGTTCTTCAACGGCGGCTATCGCCCGCCGTGGCTCTGGTCGGTCGCCGACGCGCTCCGCGAGACGGCCGACGTGGACGCCATCGTCGTCTCCGACCCCGTCGGCGGCGGGCAGGAACGCGGCGCGCACAACTGCGGCGACTGCGACGAACTCGTGTTCAAGGCGGTCAAGGACTTCAACCTCCGACAGGACCCGAGCGTCTTCGACCAGGTGTCCTGCGACTGCGAGGCGACGTGGGAGTTCGTCCTCGACAACGAGACGAGCTACAACATGCCGCTCGTCAAGTGAGCGCCGCGCGCTGAGCCCCCCGAATCGCATCTCCCCGCGCGGCCCGACGCCCGCCGCGAACGGAGCCGTCCCGTCCCGTCCCGTCCCGTCCCGAACCGGTGACTGTTCGTCCAGTATCTCCCCGAATTTCCTCCGATTCGGCCGCGTTAGGGTGTGACGTCTCAGAGTAACTGACCCCTAACCGTCGAATAGGATATTCGTATCAAAGAGGGTGTGAGTCGTTGTCATATTCGGTGGTTCGGACGTGTCCATCCGAACCGCCCGCCATCATGACGAAACACACGTACAAGACCGTCTACTACGCGGATGGGTGGTTCGAGATACGCGAAGAGGAGAACACCGAGGCGTGGATCGCCACGGACGCTCCCTGCGCTCTCGCCCCATAGCACGCGGCATGCGGGCCGGAAACCTCGACACTCCAACATCGCTCATCGTGTACGCCGCTTCACTCGCCAACCGGCCCCGTGCCGCCCGCCACCGCGGCGGACGGTCTTTTTTATACCCCTATCCCTCGAAGCCCGCCAGCACGCCCCGACCGTCGGTGTTGCCGAGTTGCGGGAGCGACGCCCGCTCGGGGTGCGGCATCAGCACCGCGACGGACTCGCTGTCGCCGAGGACGCCCGCGACGTTCCCGAGCGAGCCGTTGGGGTTCGCCTCGTCGGTGACGTCGCCGTCCTCGTCGCAGTAGCGGAACAGAATCCGGTCGTCGGCTTCGAGTTCCTCGTAGCGCTCGGCGTCGAGTTCGAAGCGACCCTCGCCGTGGGCGATGGGGAGTTCGATGACCTCGCCTTCCTCGTACGCCGCGGTCCAGCGCGTGTCGGCGTTCTCGACGCGGAGGTAGACGCGTTCGCACTGGAAGCGGGCGCTCGCGTTCGTCGTGAACGCGCCGGGGGTGAGCCCGGACTCGCAGCCGATCTGTGCGCCGTTGCAGACGCCGAGGACGGGGACGCCGTCGTCGGCCGCCTCGCGGACCGACCCCATGATGGGCGAGCGGGCGGCCATCGCGCCGCCGCGCAGGTAGTCGCCGTACGAGAAGCCGCCGGGGAGCACGATTCCCGTCGTCGCCTCGGGCAGGGGGTCTTCGTGCCAGACGCGCTCGGCGTCGAACCCGAGGTCCGACAGCGCGCGCACGGCGTCGCGGTCGCAGTTCGAGCCGCCGAACTGCACGACTGCGATCATCTCAGGCCTCGGCGACCGCGACCTCGTAGTCGTGGATGGTCGGGTTCGCCAGCAAGCGTTCTGCCATCTCGTCGGCGCGGGCCTCGGCCTCGTCGGCGTCGGCCGCGTCGAGGTCCACCTCGTAGCGTTCGGTGAAGCGTAGCGCGTCGAGCTCGAACCCGAGTCGTTCCAGCGCGCGCTTCGTCGTCTCCGCCTCCGGGTCGAGCACGCCGCGCTTGAGGCGCACCGTCACCGTCGCGGTGTAAGTGGTCATCAGGTGGCGATGCGCGGTCATGTGCAAAAACGGTTTTGGGTCGTGTTTGATATACACAGATGTGCGTATCAGTTCGAATCGGCAGTTACGGCGGTGACGACCGCGTTACGTCGCGGCCGTCGAGGTCCGCGCCGTTCGTGAGCGCGAGCGCTCCGTCCGGGATTCGAACGCGAGGTCGCGCGAAGCGAGTCGGACGCGTTCGACGCCCTTTCGGTAGTTCACGGTCGTTCCGGAGGAATCCGCTTGCGGAGAACGACAGCGGTTTACCGTTCGCCGACGCAGGACGGGTATGTTCAGCTTCGAACAGCTGGAGGTGACGGTATGACTCGCGAACTCACCGAAATCACGGTCATCGGAGGAGACAAGACCGGACTCATCGCGAACGTGACCACCCTGCTGTTCGAGCGCGGAATCAACGTCGAGGACTTAGACCAGGCGGTCCGCGAGGGAATCTTCCGGATGACCCTCCACGCCGACACCGCGGAGATGACCTGCTCCCGCGACGAGCTTCGGGCGGCGCTGTCCGACCTCGGCGACGACCTCGGCGTCGACGTGCAGGTCCGGTTCCCCTCGGACCGCGAGACCCGCGAAATCGCCGTCCTCGTTACGAAGGAGTCCCACTGCCTCGAAGCGCTGTTCGAGGCGTGGGCCAACGACGACCTCGGCGCTGATATCTCGGTCGTCATCGGCAACCACGACACGCTCGAACCGCTGGCGAGCCACTACGACGTCCCCTTCCACGACATCGGCGACCAGAAGGGCACCGCCAACGAACAGCGCCTGCTCGACCTCCTCGAACAGTACGACGTGGACCTCATCGTCCTCGCGCGCTACATGCGCATCCTCGGCCCGAACGTCGTCTTCCGCTACGAGGACCGCATCATCAACATCCACCCGTCGCTGCTCCCGGCGTTCCCCGGCGCGGCCGCCTACCGGCAGGCGAAAGAGGAGGGCGTCCGCATCGCCGGCGTCACCGCCCACTACGTGACGACCGACCTCGACCAGGGGCCCATCATCGCCCAGCGCGCCTTCGACGTGCCGGACGACGCCACCATCGAGGAGATAAAGGAACGCGGTCAGCCGCTGGAGGCCGACGCGCTCCTCGAAGCCGTGAAGCTTCACCTCAACAACGACGTCTCAGTCCACCGCGGGCGCACCAGCCTCCGCGAGAGCGCCGACCCCGAGCGCTACCAACTCGGCCTCACCCGCGAGGCGCAGGCGTCGAACCCCGACCGCCCGGTCGACGGCATCATCGACGCCCTCGGCGAGCGCGAGGCGCTCGCGCCCGACCCGTCCGAGGACTGAGGCGACGCTGAGTGGGGCGACCACCAGCAGACCTATTTTGCCGCCGCCACGACTCGGAGCCGTGCCCGTCTCCCTCCGCCATCGCGTCGCCCTCGGCTGTTACGCGCTGTGGCTCGTGGCGACCGTCCTCCTCGCCGCACACGAACTCGGTTTCATCCCGCTCCTTCCCGGCGTCGAACCGGGCGTCGTGACCGGCGCGACGGTGTTTTTCGCGCTCGGCGTCGTCCAACTCCTCCGCCGAGGCTGGCGATTCCTCGTCGGGGAGAACGACGCGTCGTGAGAAGGGGACAGACGAAAACCGGCGTTGCTCGCTCGGCGACCGACTACAGGTCGCGGACGCGAGCCACGGCGTCCTCGATGGCCGGCGCGTCGAACCAGTCGTGGTCGACGTAGGCGTTGGTGCCGGCGCAGTAGAGGTCCGACAGCGCCTCGACGATGTCGGCGGGCAGGTGGTCGGGTTCGACCGCGCAGTGCTCGCGCCAGTTCGGCTCGCCCGTCTCGATGGCCTCGGCCTTCGCGTCTTTTACGGCCGCGACCCACTCGGGCTGGACGCGCTTGTAGTACTGGCGGACGACCTCCTTCGAGACCTGCTGGCCGCCGTAGGAAAACCGGTTTTCGTCGAACGTGCCGACCACGTCGCCGACCTTGACGGTGCCGTCGTGGTAGAGACACTCGATTTTGCCGTCCTCGTGGTCGAAGCCGGCCGTCTCGGCGCGCTCGGTCAGCACGTGGTTCACGGCGAGCGCGAGCTCTTCGAGGCGGTCGAGGTCGACCTTCCCGGCGATGTCGTCGGCCTCCTCCCGGGAGAGATAGCGGTCCTGTTCCTCGTACTTCGTGGAGAACTCCACGACCGGTTCGGGGAGGGAGACGGCCTCGTCGGGCCACTCGTCGGCGTCGAGGCCGTACTCCGAGGGCTCGCCGCGCCGCCGGAGGCTCGACCCCACGGGGACGGTGTTGCGGAAGACGATTTCCAGCGGGATGAGGTAGTTGTCGCCGGCGGCCTCGTGGTAGGCGTCGTAGTCGTACGCGCCGTCGACGTGGGGGAGGTCGGGCACCTGCGTGAGTTCGATGGCCATCTCCGTCGGCGGCGACTCGCACTCGCCGAGCTCTTTGACCTCGCCGTCCTCGACGACCCCGAGGTAGTGGGTCGGGACGTGGTTCACGTCGAGCAGTTCGAAGTTGTACGCGCCCATGAGACAGAGGCTCGCGCCCTTGTTCGGGACGTGGTCGGGCATCTCGCCCCAGTCGAACACCGAGTAGCGGTCCGAGAAGACGAAGCGGCCCCGCCCGAGGTCGGTCGCCGTCGGCTCCTCCTCGACGCGGAAGTCCTTCACGCTGGTCATGGTCGTCCTCTGGACTCATCCCACTAAGAAGCTTCCACTTCCGTGCGTATCTCGGTCGCAGGAGACTCTATTATATGCACGAACGCGCTCACCGAGCGAATCGCATCGCTTTTTCGCGGCTGGCCCGTCCGTCGGGCTATGGACGCTGCCCTCGAATCAGACGCCGCGTGGGTCGCCCGCCGACTCCGCGAGGCCGACACGGCCGTCGCCTTCACCGGCGCGGGGATGAGCACGGCCTCGGGCATCCCCGACTTCCGCGGCGACGACGGCATCTGGGAGACCGAGTTCGACCCGGCGTCGTTCCACCGCGACCGCTTCGTCGACGACCCCGCCGGCTTCTGGCGCGACCGCGTCCGCTTACAGGAGCGCATGTTCCCCGACGGCGTCGAACCGAATCCCGGCCACGAGGCGCTTTCGGCCCTCGAATCGCGGGGCGTCCTCGACGCGGTCGTGACGCAGAACACCGACGGTCTCCACCGCGAGGCCGGGTCGGACCGCGTCGTCGAACTCCACGGCAACGCCGCGGAGGTCGTCTGCGAGGACTGCGGCGCGCGAACCGACGCCGAACCCGCGTTCGAGACGGTCCGCGCCGGCGACGCGCCGCCTCGGTGCGGCGACTGCGGCGGCCTGCTCAAGCCCGGCGTCGTCCTGTTCGGCGAGCACCTCCCGCGGGTCGCCTACAGCGAGGCGAACCGCCTCGCCGGCGACGCCGACGTGTTCCTGTCGCTCGGGTCGTCGCTGACGGTCCACCCGGCGGCGGGCCTCGCCGGCCGCGCCGCCGAGGGCGGCTCGCTCGTCGTCGTCAACTTCGACGCGACGCAGTACGACGACCGCGCCGACCGCCTCGTCCGCGGGGACCTCGCAGCGTTCCTCCCCGAGGTCGAAAAACGAATCTGACCGCGACCGCGTGACTTCGTGACCGCGCGACCGCGCGACCGCGCGACCGCCCCGTCAGGAGTAGAACGGTTCGTCGTCGCGGTGGTTGTCGACGTTCTCCGTCTCGGCCGCCTCCTCCTCTCGCACCTCGTCTTCGGCGTCCGGTTCCTCCCCCTCGTCCGGACGCTCGGCGTCGACTTCCTCGGACTCCTCGGGCGACGACGCGCCGGCGTCGCCGCCGCCGTCGACCGTGACGCCGTGGCCGTCGTCGTCTTCGACGCTCGGTTCGCGGTCCGTCACGTCCGCTTCGGTGTCGTCGGACATCGGGCCCCTAGCTCACGTCGCCCGCGGCAAATAGGTGGTGGCCGAGTGCACGAGCGCCCGGTTACACTCACCAATCAATTGATGTTCTCTCCCGGGCATGTCGGTGCATGACTCGGTTTCCCTCGCCGGGTGCGCCGGCGGGGACGGCACCGTCCGTTCTCTTCGTCGCTCCCGACCGAACCCGGGCGGACGCCGTCGCGGCCGCGCTCGCCCGCCACGACGTGCCCGTCACCGTCGAATTCGACCTCGGAACCGCGCTCGGCCGCGTCGACGACCGGACGGTCGACTGCCTCCTGATTCCCGGCCGGTTCGGCCGACACACCGCCGTCGACCTCGTCGCGCTGGTCCGCGACCGCCATCCCGAACTCCCCGTCGTCCTCCTCGGCCCCGGTCGGTCGGACGACGACGGCGCGGCGACCGCCTCGCCCGCCGGCCCGCTCGTCGCCGACCCCGCCGTCCACCGCTTCTCCGACGACATCGAATCCATCTCGTACGACCGCCTCGCCGACCGCGTCCGGGCGTCGGTCGCCCGCTACCGAAGCTCGCAGGCCCAGCGCACCGAACGCGACATCGTCTCCCGGCTCGAACGCCGGATTCAGCGCACCGAGCGCAAGATAACGTCGCTCCACGGCGTCGCCATGCGGCTCGCGTCGACCGCCGACGCCGACGACATCTACGCGGAGACCGTCGAGGCCGCAGAGCGCATCCTGAACCTCGACATCTGTTTCGCCTTCGAGGCCGAGGCCGAGCGGTTCGTCCCGAAGGCGCAGTCGTCGACGCCGACCGACCGCGAACTCCGACCGGTCCCGAAAGATTCGGGCGCGATGGGCGAGACGTTCCGCACCGGCGAGTCCCACCGCGCGGTCGACATGGAACTCCACGCGTTCGGCCGCCCCGAGTTCGGCGACTACCGCTCCGGCCTGAGCGTCGCCATCGGTTCCTTCGGCGTGTTTCAGGCGGTCTCCGAACAGACCGGCGCGTTCGACGAAATCGACCTCGAACTCGCGGAACTGCTCGTCGCCCACACGAACGCGGCGCTCCAGCGGCTCAGCTTCGAGCGCCGGCTCCGTATCGAACGCGACCAGTACGCCGCCCTGTTCGAGAACAGCGCCGACTGCATCATCGACTCGGAGTTCGTCGACGGCGAGTCCGTCATCCGCGCGGTCAACCCGGCGTTCGAGGCGACGTTCGGCTACGACGAATCCGAGGTCGTCGGCCGCGCCATCGACGACGTGGTCGCGCCGGACGACCGCCTCGACGAGGCCGCGAAGCTCACCGAGATGGTCCGCGCCGGCGACTTCGTCCAGACCGAGGTGCGCAGGCGGACCGCCGACGGCGAGCGGGACTTCCTCCTCCGGTCGGTCCCGGTCGGCGAGAACACCATCTACGCGGTGTACACGGACATCACGGCGCGGCGGGACGTCGAACGAGAGGTCGAGGCCCAGAACCGCCGGCTCGACGAGTTCACGAGCGTCGTCTCCCACGACCTCCGCAACCCGCTTTCGGTCGCCACGGGCCACCTCGACATCGCCCGCGAGGAAGTCGACAACGACCACCTCGCGGCGGTGGCGCGGGCGCACGACCGGATGAACGCGCTGACGGAGGAACTGCTCGTCCTCGCGCGGCAGGGCACCGACGTGTTCGCCACGACGCCGGTGTCCCTCGCGGAGACCGCGGAGCGATGTTGGGAACACGTCGAGACCGGGGACGCGGCGCTCGTCGTGGCGTCCGACCGGACCGTCGTCGCCGACGCGGGTCGGCTCCACCAGCTGTTCGAGAACCTGATGCGGAACTCCGTGGAACACGGTTCGACCGGCAGTCGGGATGCTCCCGACGACGACGACCGCCTCACCGTCACCGTCGGCGCGCTCGACGACGGCTTCTACGTCGAAGACGACGGCGCGGGCGTCCCGCCCGAACTCCGCTCGCGAATCTTCGACAGCGGCTTTTCGACCGGCACCGCCGGCATCGGCTTCGGACTGACAATCGTCTCGAACGTCGCCGACGCCCACGGCTGGACGATATCGGTGGGAGAAAGCGACGCGGGCGGCGCTCGCTTCGAGTTCACCGGCGTCGAATCCGAGTCCTGACCGCCGAATCGGGGCGGAGCGGACTCAGGCGAACTCCTCGTGGAGGTACGCGCCGAGGTAGCCGCCGAGCGCGCCGAGGCCGACGGTGTAGACGAGCAGCGCGACGAGGACGAACAGCGCGACGATGACGATGCCGAGGATGCCGAGGCCGAATCCCAACTCGAACGGGGTGACGCCGATGGCGAAGACGCCGAAGAAACCGAGGACGACGACGCCGAGGACGACGCCGACGAGGCTCACGAACAGCCCCGAGACCGCGCCGGACTTCACGCCGAGTTCGCGGTCGCTCCCGGTGAGATAGCCGGCGACCGCGCCGCCCAGAACGGTCGACCCCGGAAGCGGCGAGAGGACGACGCTGGCGACCGCGCCGACGAGCGCCGAAAACAGCAGGCTCTCTCCGTCGTCGCCGAGGGAGGGTTCGGTCGTCGAAGTCGGGGAGCGTTCCATGCCCGACACAACACGGCGGGAGGGCCTAACGCTTTCTCCGCCGCGGCGTCCCGGGGTCGGAGTTCCGGTACCGCCCCGTTTTTACGACCGTGGCGCGTTGCAACCGAGCATGACCGGTGCCGCCCACGACTTCGGGTTCGACCACGTCCCGGAGACAGACCAGTCGTTCGAGAACGCCTTGGCGAAGGCGCGAGCGGGCGAGCGCCTCACGGTCGACGACGGCGTCGAACTCATCACGACGGGGACCGACCGCGAGGGAATCGACCCCGCGCGCAAGGAACTCGTGCTCGAAGCCGCCGACCGGCGGCGCGCCGAGACGGTCGGCGACGAGGTGACGTTCGTCGCCAACCTCAACAACAACGTGACGACGGCCTGCAACACCGGCTGTCTGTTCTGTAACTTCAAGAACACCGCCCACCTATTCGAGTCCGACTCCGACGCCGACCACGGCGGCTTCACGAAGACGCCCGCCGAGTCCCGCGACATCGTCGCCGACGCGGTCGAGATGGGCGTCTACGAGGTCACGTCCGTCTCCGGCCTCCACCCCGCGCTCGTGCTCGACGAGGAACACCGCGAGATTCTCGAAGCCTACGACAACCCCGCCGCCGAGGTGAACTACAAACCGCCCGAGGCGTACGACACCGACCCCGCGAGCTACGCCGAACAGCTCTCGGCGATGGCGGCCGACGGCGCGCACGTCCACTCGATGACCCCCGAGGAGGCCCACCACGCCAAGCGCGGCACCGACTGGAGCTACGAGGAGGTCTACCGTCGCCTCGCCGGCGCGGGCCTCGCCAGCGCGCCCGGCACCGCCGCGGAGATTCTCGTCCCCGAGGTGCGCGAGGTCATCTGCCCCGGCAAAATCGGCACCGACGAGTGGGTCGCCGGCATGGAGGGCGCGATGCAAGCCGGCCTCGACGTGACGGCGACCATCATGTACGGTCACGTCGAGACCGAGAAACACCGGGTGCTCCATCTCGACGTGGTTCGGGACCTCCAGGACCGCTACGGCGGCATCACCGAGTTCGTCCCGCTGTCGTTCATCCACCAGAACACGCCGCTGTACGACCGCGGCCTCGTGACCGGCGGCGCGACCGACGACGAGGACGAACTGATGGTCGCCGTCGCGCGGCTCTACCTCGACAACGTCGACCACATCCAGTCGTCGTGGGTGAAGTTCGGGAACGCGAAGGCGCTGAAGCTCCTCAACTGCGGCGCGGACGACCTGATGGGGACGATTCTCTCCGAGGAGATAACGAAGCGCGCCGGCGGCGGCTTCGGCGAGTTCCGCTCGTTCGACGACTACGTCGACATGATAACCGCCATCGGCCGCCGACCCGTCGAGCGCTCGACCGACTACCGGACCCGCCGCCCAATCGACATCGACGACGGCCCGCACGGCCCGACGCTCGGCCCCCGCGCCGACGGGACACCGCTCCTCGACGGCCGCCGCGGCCCGGCGACCGCCGACGACTGAGATGATGGTGACCACCCACGCGGCCGTGGGGTTGACCCTCGCCGCCCCGCTGGTCTGGGTCGCGCCCGAACTCGCCACCGCGGCGGCCGTCGGCGCGCTCGCCGGCGGCGTCTTCCCCGACGTGGACCTCTTCGTCGGCGTCCACCGCAAGACCCTGCACTTCCCCGTCTACTACAGCGTCGCCGCCGCGGTGTTCGGAGCCGTCGCCGTCGTCTCACCTTCGTCGCTCACCGTCGCGGCCGCCTTCTTCTTCCCGTCGGCGGCGCTCCACTCCGCGTCCGACTGGCTCGGCGCGGGCGGCGAACTCCGGCCGTGGGACCGGACCTCCGACCGCGCGGTGTACGTCCACCCCGCGAAGCGCTGGCTTCGCCCCCGCTATCTCGTCCGCTACGACGGCGCACCCGAGGACCTCGCGCTGACGCTCCTGTTTTCGGTCCCCGGGTTTCTCGTCTTCCCCGGGGGCATCCGCGTCGCCGTCGCGGTCGGCGTCGCCGTCGCGCTGTTCTACACCGGCTTCAGAAAGCGGATGCCCGAGTGGTTCGGCATCTGAGACGCGGCGTCTGCGAGGACGACAGCGCCCGCGGACGTTCGGTTCAACCACGAAACTCATACGTCTCGGTCGCCGAGTAGGCGAAGCGATGACGACTCGACGACGCCGACCGGCGCGGGGGGCGGTCGCCCCGTGATGGCCCCGACGCACGTGGCGATGAGCCTCGCGCTCGCCGCCGCCGTCGTGTTCGTCGCCCCCGCCGCCGCACCGCTCGTCGTCGCGGCGGCGCTCGTCGGCGGCGTCTTCCCCGACCTCGACATGGTCGTCGGCGTCCACCGCAAGACGCTCCATCAGGTCGAGGCGTTCGTCGTCGGCTCGGTCGGGGCGGTCGCGGTCGCGGTCGTCACGGGCGACCCGCTGGCCGCGGCCGCGGCGACCGGGTTCGTCGCGGCGGCGCTCCACTGCGCGGCCGACTACCTCGGCGGCAGCAGCGAGGCCCGCCCGTGGGAGGCCCGAACCGACCGCGGCGTCTACGTCCGCAGCCTCGGCGGCTGGGTCGAACCCCGCCGCCTCGCCGCCTACGACGGCTCTCCCGGCGACCTCGCGCTCGCCGCGGCGCTGTCGGTGCCGGGGGTCCTGACGCTCGGCGACGGTCCGCGTGGGATTCTCCTCGCCGGCCTCGCCGTCGGCGTCGCCTACACGCTCGTCAGAAAGCGCGTGCCACAGCTCTCGGGGCGCGGGCCCGCCGTGACCGGCGCGGTCGTCGCGCTCTACTCAGTTCTCGTTCGTCGTCGGTAGCGCGCGACGCCAGACCGCCGACCGACGGCCGCGCCGCTCTCACCGCGGAATCGACAGCGGCCCGTCGCCCCGGGCGACGTTTCGGAACCGCCGCCCGTGAACGTCGTCGGCGTCGAGACGCTCGGTAATCGGGTCGCGGAGCCACTCGCGGTCCGGCGCGCTCGCGGGCGGGTCCCCGGTTTCGCCGGCCGGTCCGAGCGCCCCGTCCGGCAGGAACCGCTCGTAGACCGGCAGTCGCTCGCGGAGCGGCACGCCCGCCTCGTCGGCGATGTCGGCGAGCTCCCGGAGCGCGGGCCACTCGTAGTCGGGGTTGACGTAGTCGTCCGTGACCGGCGAGACGCCGCCGAGGTCGTCGACGCCGCAGGCCACGAGGTCGGCCGCCGCCGAGAGGTTCGGCGGCACCTGTACCGACACCTCCTCGGGGAGCGCGACCCGCGCCATCGAAACGACCCGGCGCATCGCGTCGAGCGACGGGCGCTCGTAGTCCGACCGCTCGTTGGGGACGACGTTCTGGACGATGACCTCCTGTACGTGGCCGTAGCGCTCGTGGAGCGCGCGGATTGCCAGCAGGCTCTCCGCGCGGTCGCGCCACGTCTCGCCGATACCGACGAGGATGCCCGTCGTGAAGGGGACGCCCACCTCGCCCGCGGCGCGGATGGTGTTGAGCCGCTGGCCCGGCGTCTTCCGGCGGTTCCCCGAGTGGGCGGCCACGTCGGCGGTCGTCTCCAGCATCACGCCCATGCTGGCGTTCAGGGGCGCGAGGTCGGCGAACGCCTCGCGGGTCAGGTCGCCGGGGTTCGAGTGCGGCAACAACCCCTCGTCGAGCGCGACTTCGCACGCCGCCGCGAGGTAGTCGAGGATGTCGTCGTAGCCCCACTCGTCGAGCTGGCGGTGAATCGCCGTGTAGCGCTCGTCGGGGGCGTCGCCGAAGGTAAACAGCGCCTCCGTACAGCCGGCGTCCGCGCCCGTGCGGACCACCTCGCGGACCTCGTCGAGCGACATGAGCGTCGCCTCGCCGGGCACGTCGTAGTAGGTGCAGTAGGTGCAGGTGTACCGGCAGGCGGTCGTCAGCGGGACGAAGACGTTCCGCGAGAACGAAAGCGACGCCGGCGCGTCGGCGTCGGCGGGGGTGACGGCGAGCAGTCGGTCCACCTCGGCGTCGTCGATAGTCAGGTCGACTCCGTACTCGTCGGCACCCGGGAACATGTCTCCCGGTGCGTGACGAACCACTAAAAGCGTGTCACTCCCCGGCCGATACGGCGGCGTCGAGACCGAAGAACGGAAGTCGGAGCTTCGGGGCCGGATAGTTGGTGCCAGACACGTCACCGGCCCGTCCGAAGCGACGTCGGACGCTCGCCCCGTGTTGGTTTCGACCGAGACTCGCGTCGTCGCCGCGACGTTCGGACTCCACTCCACTTCGCCCCCCGCGCCGTCTTCGCGACGCGGAACGCGCGGCACACGTCGCCTCAGTTCCCGCCGGGCGGACGGACGACCGCGCCTCTCAACGTTCACCGCGTACCGTTAAGGCCCTATCGGCGCTCGCGGACGGCCGCGACCCGACCGGTCCCGCGTTCGAGTCTGACGCCGGCGTCGACCAGCCACTCGCGGGCGCGGCCCTCGCCGTGGACGAGGACCTCGACGAGGTCGCTCGGCTCGTCCACGTCGACGGCGAGCCGCATCGAATCCACCTCGGCGAACGAACAGCCGGCGTCGCGGGCGATTCGCCGGTGGTCGAGGATGGACGCGCCGTGGTAGTCGACGGAGAACTCGGGATGCCGGACGACGAGCGCGTTCGTTCCCCCGCCGAGGCCGGGCGCGGCGACCACGTCGGCGTCGGTCTCGAACAGTCGCGCGAGCGCCGCGGGCGTCGCGAGCGCGAGGTCGGCCATGACGACCGCGACGGGGTCGCCGCCGAATTCGTCGAGTTCGTCGAGTTCGTCGCCGACGACCTCCGTGAGCGGCCGGTCGTCCACGGCGACGGGTGCCTCGACCGAGACGGGCGCGTCCGCGACGACCGCGGGGTCGCCGCCGGCCGCGCGGACCGCGTCGAGCACGTCGCGGAGCATCGAGACCGCAAAGTCGCGCCGCTCGTCGGCGTCGAAAAACGGGGCGAGTCGGGTCTTCGGCTCGCGTCCCCCGAAGGGAACGACGACTCGCACGGGAAATCAGCCCAGTTTGTCGTAGGTCGACTGCTGGGACCGCCAGTAGAGGAACCCACCGACGATGAGCGCGACGACGAGCAGGCCGCCCGCCGCGTAGATGAGCAGTTGGGTCGTCTGACTCGACTGCCGGGCCTGGTTCGCGCTGGTCTCGGCCTCGTTGGCGAGGTTCGTCGCGAGGTTGAACTCCTCGCCGTTGTACGCTTCGACGGCGTTGTTGAACGTCTGTTCGGCTTGCTGCGTGTTGGCCCCACTCGCACGCTGAATCGCGTCCCGCGCGCTGTCGAGTTCGTCGCGCGCGGCGGCGCTCTCCTCGGTGTAGTGGTGGACCGTCCACGAGTCGATATCGTTACTGGAGCCGCCCTCGCGGGTCTGGTCGAGCGAGATTATCGTGAACGTCTGTGCGGGGTCGTAGCTGTACGACTCCACCTCGGGAACGATTCCCGTCACGGTGACCTCCACTTCGCTCGTCCCGTCGGCAGTGGCGATTTCCGCGCCGCTGAAGTTCTGCCCGTCGAAGGACTGCTGGTCGACTCTCGCGCCCGTCTGGTCGTAGTACGCGACGGTCCACGTCACGTCCTCCAGGTCGGTCTGGCCCGCGAGCGTCCACGATTCGAGTTGCGGGCTCCGGTACAGCTCTTCGAGGGTGACCGACGCGGTCACCTGCGAACCGACCTGCGCCTCGTCGGGGACGTCGTCGGACGCGACGCTCACCGCCCCTGCCTGCCCCGCGAAGGCCGACAGGAGCACGACGAGCGCGAGCGCCAGCTTAGAAAAGCGACTCCAGTTCGTCCTCGTCATCGTTTATGAGGGTCTCCAGATTCGAATCACTCTCTTGGCGGATCTCTTCGATGTTGTCCTGTGCTTCGATGGCGACCTGCTGCAGTTCCTTGATGCGCGGGACGTTCGTCACGCCCGACAGGAGGATGACACTCGCCACCTTCTCCGCGCCCGGGATGGGGTAGTCGCCGCCGCGAACTTCCATGGAACCGGTCTGCTCCTCGATCCACTTCCGCCCGCGCTCTATGCCTTTCCGGTTCAGATGCTCCGGCGGACCAGCGAGAACGAGCAGCGCGCGCTCCGCGCCTTCGATCTCGCACGGGAGCGTGAGTCGACCGAGCGCGGCCTTGCGGACGAGGCTCGTGATGCGGTTGGTCGTGTGTGCGGTGTCGAGGTTGTCGTCGGGCTCGTCGCCGCCCGTCAGCCGAGACAGGAGGCCGCCGCCCTTGTTCTTCCGCGGCTCGACGCCCTCGGAGGCGTAGCCGACGGTCGAGACGCCGCCGCCGGCCAGCGTGTTGATGATCTCCGACGAGTCGACGACGGACTCCGCGACCTCCTGTCCGTCCTGGACCTCGCCGGCACCGAAGAGCACGCCGAATCGGTTGACGATTTCGGCGTTAATCTCGTCGTATCCCCCCTGGACCGACTCGCCGGTCTTCCGCCAGGCGTCGTTGTCGAACACGAGGAGGTTGTCGACCTCGCGGACGAACGTCTGGAAGGAGCGCGCGGCGTTGAGCGTGTAGATACCGCCCTCGTCGGACCCCGGCAGGATGCCGATCCCGTAGACGGGTTCGGTGTAGATGCGCTTGAGGTGTTTCGCGAGGACCGGCGCGCCGCCGGACCCGGTGCCGCCACCGAGGCCGGACACGACGAGGAAGGCGTCGACTTCGTGGACGGGGATGCTGTCGATGGCACCCTGTACCTCGTCGATGTCCTCCTCGGCGATTTCGGCACCGAGTTCGTTGTCCGCACCGACGCCGTGTCCCTTCACGCGGGACTGGCCGATGAGGACGCGCTGGTCCTTCGGGATGTTCTTCAGTCCGAGCAAGTCGGCTTTCGCGGAGTTCACCGCGACCGCAGCGCGGACGATTCCGGCGTTGCGTTCCCGGTCGTACTCGACGAACTTGTCGACTACTTTTCCCCCGGCTTGCCCGAATCCGATCATTGCGAGCTTCATAGGTTCAGTCCCCTCGCCATTGCGTGAATTGCAGTACGAACGCGGACATAAGCGTTGTGATGGGGACGTGTCTCTGCACCATCAGATTATCGGCCAAAAACGGCGACTCGAAACCGATGTTAATCGGACGTTATCCCGGGAGAGCCCCTAATACCGGCGAAATGAGCCGCAGTTCACAACCCCTTAACCTCGGGAAACGGTTGGGTCGCCGTCAGTTTCGCTCGGCGAGGTACGTGCCGAGCGTTTTCATCGACGACACGTCGACGCCGAAGACGCCCACGTCGTTCCGGTCGGTCGTGTTGTCGAACTGGAGCGACCGATACTGGTCTTTCCCCATCGGAAAGCCGGGGACCGCCCCGAGGACGGTCAGGCCGACGCCCGCGAGCCCCATCGGGAGCGGGACGATGGTGATGGACTTGTTCTCGGCGTCGTACACCATCTCCGTGATTTCGCGGAGCGTGAGCTTTTCCGGCCCGCCGATGCGGTAGGTCTCGCCGACGTGTTCGTCGCCCTCGACGCCGTCGGCGAGCATCGGCACGAGGTCGCCGACCCAGATGGGCTGGAACCGCGTCTTCCCGTTGCCGGGAAGCGGGTACAGGGGAACGCCGGGCGCGAACATCCCCTTGAGCCGCTTCGTGAAGGAGACGAACTCGCCGCCGTCGCCGAAGACGACCGACGGCCGGAAGATGACCCAGTCGAGCCCCGACGACTTGACCGCCCCCTCGGCCTTCCCCTTCGAGCGGATGTAGGCGGTGTCGCCGTCCGAGTCGGCTCCGAGCGCGCTCATCTGGACGAGCCGGGGCACGTCGTGGGTCTCGGCGGCCTTCACGACGTTTTCGGTCCCCTGCCAGTGGACGATGTCGTGCATTCGGTTGCCGCCGCTCGGCTCGAAAAGCGGCGAGAGCGCGACGAGGTTGACGACCGCGTCTTTCCCCTCGAACGCGCCCGCGATGGAGTCGTAGTCCGTCACGTCCCCCATCGCCCTCTCGACGCCGTCGGGGAGGTCCTCGCTGTTCGGACTCCGCGACATCGCGGTCACGCTGTGTCCCCGCGACTGCAGTTCGCGGCAGAGGTGGCTCCCGATGAATCCGCTTCCGCCGACAACAAGGACTTTCATACCGTAATATTCGGTGGAATGAGGGTAAAGCTAACGGGAAACTGAGGTCGATTTCGCCGGCGAACGCCCCGATGGGAAGGACGTTCTCGCGTTCGGGCGCGGCCCGTCGTCCGCGCCCCCGCGGCGATCCCGGGCGCGTTCAAAATCGAGGCCGAGCGCGTTCAAAACAGGACCGAGGGCGCGACCGACCCGTCGGTGCGTTTCACCATCCGACCGATTCGGTCGTAGACGACGAGCTCTTCGGCCGCCGCGGGCCACTCGTCGGGGGCGTCGTTCGGGTGGTCGACCTCCGACCGTTTCGTCGCGAACGAGGGGTCGGTCGGCGACACGCGCTCGTCGAAGCGGACGACGCTGTACCGTTTGTCCCTCGGTCGGAGGTCGTCCCACCGCTCGCAGGGGGGTGTCACTATCCCGCATATGGGCCCGCGTTGACATCATCGTTGCGGCGTCTCGCTTCGGCGCGCTTTTTCCGGAGCGCCGAGTTGGTAGGGTATGCTCGTCACGCTCGAAGGGCTCGACGGGAGCGGGAAGACGACCGTCTGGGAGGCGCTCCACGACGCGTACCCCGACGCCGTCTTCACGCGCGAGCCCACGTCGGACTCGTGGTACGGAGAGGCAGTCAACCGCGCCATCGACGACGACGACGCCGACCCGCTGGCCACGCTGTTCCTCTTTACCGCCGACCACGCCGACCACCTCTCGCGGGTCGTCCGGCCCGCCCTCGCCGACGGGAACCTCGTCGTCTCCGACCGCTACTCCGACTCGCGGTACGCCTATCAGGCCGCCGCGCTCCGCGACAGCGACCTCCGCCGCCCGATGGAGTACATCATGGGCATCCACGCGGCCTTCACCCGCCCGCCGGACAAGACCATCTACCTCGACGTGGACCCCGAGACGGCCGCCGCGCGCAGCGGCTCGACCAACAAGTTCGAACAGGCGGCGTACCTCGCGGACGTGCGCGCCAACTACGAACGGCTCATCGAGGCCGAGCCGGAGCGGTTCGTCCGCGTCGACGCGACGCAGTCGCCCGAGGACGTGCTCGACGCGGTCGAGGCGGCGCTCGAAGAGAGTCTCGCGGAACAGTAACCGCCGACCGGCCGCGGCTCACCGCGAGTCCGGGAGGTTCCCGTACTCCTCCGGCGGCGGGACGTAGAGCGTGTCGATGGTGAAGCCGAGCGCGAGCGGCATCCCTATCATCACGCCGGCCGCCGCCGTGGGACTGCCGAGGTCCACGCCGATGCTGAACACCCCGGAGAACACCAGCGTCGAGACGAACAGCACGAGCGGGATGAGAAACAGGGCGTACAGGACGTACCCCCACTGCGTGTTCAGCCGCAGGCGGAAAAAGCGGGTCATGACCGCCGCGATGAGGGTGTGGAGGACGATAACCGCGCCCATGAGCACGAGGTTGACCACCGAGACCATAGTCGACCTAGGGAGGCGGTGGTCTTTGGCCTGTCGCTCTCGGCGACCCGCTCGCCCCGCGCCGCCGGCTGTCGAACCGCCCGCCGGGTCCGCCCCCGCCACGGGTGACGTTTATCACGAAGGACCGTGACTCACCGCCATGCACCGACTCATCGCAGAGCGCGGGCTGGACGACACGCGGTTCACCGCGGACGACGCCCGCGCCGCCCTCCGCGACATGATTCGAGCGCGGCGGTTCGACGAGCGCGCACTCGCCCTCCAGCGACGCGGGTGGATGAGCGGCTACCCGCCCTTCCGCGGACAGGAGGCCTCCCAAATCGGAGCCGCCCACGCCATGCGCGACGACGACGTGTTGCTGCCGACGTATCGGTCGAACGCCCTCCAACTCGCCCGCGGCGTGCCGCCGAGCGACATCCTCCTCTTCCGGCGCGGCCACGCCGAATACGACTCCGACCACGACGTGCCGGTGTTCCCGCAGGCGGTCCCCATCGGGAGCCAGATTCCCCACGCCGCCGGCGTCGGCATGGCCGCCAACTACCGCGGCGACGACTACGGGGCGCTGGTCTGTTTCGGCGACGGCGCGACCTCCGAGGGCGACTTCCACGAGGGGATGAACTTCGCCGGCGTCTTCGACGCGCCGGTCGTCTTCTTCTGTGAGAACAACGGCTGGGCGATTTCGCTCCCCCGCGAGCGCCAGACCGCCAGCGAATCCATCGCGGCCAAGGCCGACGCCTACGGGATGGACGGGATGCAGGTCGACGGCAACGACCCGCTGGCGGTCAGGGAGGCCGTCGAGCGCGGCTTCGAGAAGGCCCGAGCCGGGGAGCCGGTGCTCATCGAGAGCCTCACCTACCGACAGGGGCCGCACACGACCGCCGACGACCCCTCGCGCTACCGCGACGACGACCCGGAGCTCCCCGAGTGGCGGACGCGCGACCCGCTCGACCGCTTCGAGTCGTTCTGCCGCGAGCAGGGCGTCGTCGACGACGCGGCCGTCGGGACCATGCGCGACGACGCCGACGAGGAACTGCGCGAGGCCGTCGAGCGCGCCGAGGCGACGCCCGAACCGGGGACCGACGAGCTGTTCGACAACGTCTACGAGGAGCTGCCGCCGGAACTCGCCCGGCAGCGCGAGGAACACGTCGCGTTCGTCGAGCGCAACGGGCCGTTCGACATCGAGCGCTGAGCCGCGGTCGGCTCCCGCAGTCGTCCAGCGAGTCGGGTTTCCGCAGCCGCCCGGCGAGGTCGCGGTCGCGTTTCTCCTCAGTCGTCCAAGGAGATGTACGTCTTCGTGTCGGCGACGCCCTGTAACCCCTGCACGTGGCTCGACGCCGTCTTCAGCACCTCGTACACCGCGTCGGTGTCGACCTCGGCGATGATGTCGTACGCGCCCGCGACGATGTGGGCCTCGGTCACCGTCTCGAAGTCGCGGATGGGACCGAGCAGCTGTTCCGACTCGCCGGCTCCGGTCTTCACCATGATGAACGCGTGAACCATGCGTGAGATATTCTACCACGGTCGTCAAAAGCCTTGCTTCGACCGACCGTGCCCCGCTCGGCCGAACCGGGGGAAGGTTATTTGCCTCCGCCGACATACCGTCTTACCATGCGGTTCGTTATCATTGGTGCTGGACGGGTTGGGCTGCGCACCGCTCGCGTCCTCCGCGAGGAGGGCCACGACATCGTCCTGGTGGAGTTGGACCGCGACCGGGTCAAGCGGGCCCGCGAGGCGGAGTTCGAGGTGGTCGAAGGCGACGGCTCCCGCGAGGAGGTGCTCGTCGACGCCGGTATCGAGGCGGCCGACGCCCTCGGCGCGCTCACCGCCGACCTCAACGTGAACTTCGCGGCGTGCATGATCGGCAAGCACTTCGGCTGTCGGACGGTGCTCCGGGTCGACGAGGACTACCGCGAGGAGGTGTACCAGAAGTACGCCAAGGAGGTCGACGTAATCGTCTACCCCGAGCGACTCGGCGCTATCGGCGCGAAGAACGCGCTGCTCGGCGGCTCCATCCGGGCCATCGCCGACATCGCGCAACACCTGCAGGTCATCCTCGTGACGGTGACCGAGGAGTCGCCGATGAACGGCTACAGCATCGAGGAGGTGGCGCTCCCGGCGAACGCCCGCATCCTCGCGTTCGGGAAGAGAGACGGGCCGATGGGCATCCCGCTTTCGGACGACTCGCTTGAGACCGGCGACCGCGTGGCCGTCCTCGCGGACTTCGACGTGCTCGACGACGTGCGACAGCTGCTCGTCGGCGACGAAGTCGCCACCGCGGCGGGGGGTGCGTGACGATGGTCTACGCCTACATCATGGTCAAGGCCGCGCCCGTCTCCGGCGGCATCGACCAACTGAAAGAGGACCTCTTGGCCGTCTCCGACGGCATCGTCAGCGCCCACATCGTCGCCGGCGACGTGGACTTCATCGTCAAAGTCGAGGTGGACTCGCCCGCGGACGTAAAGGACATCGCCGGCGGCATCCAGTCGGTGTCGGGCATCGAAGACACCCAGACGTACATCGCGATGGACTGAGCCCGGACAACGGGGCCAGCCCCGCGGAGCCATCCGAGCCGCGCTCGAACCGAATACGCTCGTTTTTCAGAAGCCCGCGCCGGCGGCGTCTCTCGCGTTCTGGATGAGACTCGTCACCGGCTCGCCGTAGTCGTAGCCGGGGATGATTCCCTCGACGAACGTGCCCTCGACGTAGTCGATGACCGCGCCGGCGTCGTCGACGCCGCGGCGCTCGTTGACGTCGGCGAAACTCGTCCGGACGACCGCCTCGTCGCCCGCGCGCGCCACGTCGGGGTCGAGGTCGTGGTCGCCGGCGACCACGCCGCCCACGTCTTCGAGGCGGAGTTCGAACGTCTCGTACCAGCCGTCTTCGACCACGGGGGCCACGTCGTCGGCGACCGCCGAGAGCATCGGGACGCGCACCTCCACGTCGAACTCGACGCGGCCGCCGTCCCGCGCCGCGACGCCGACGGTGCCGTCGAACGGCGTCGTCACGGACTCGAAGGTTCGGTCGTCAACCGGTTCGAACGACCCGTGGTCGCCGAACGCGCGGCGGACTCGACCGGGGATGTCGTCTTCGCTCATGCACGGACGAAGGTGCCGACGGGAGAAAAGCCCGTTGCGTCGCGAGCGCCCTCGAATCGCCCGCCTGCGGCGGTTTTGGGCGAATGGCGGCACGTTTAAGTATCTCGCCGCACTCCGTTCAGGTGACGCTTCGCTTTGGAGGGCCGAAGCGTCAGCGGGGACCAATCTAGGGCGGCATTCGCCGCGCGGGCCGATCCCGTGCGGCTGCCTATCCCTTTCTCACGAAACTCACATCCGAGAGCCGCCGGCTCGCGTTCTCGCGCGCTCGAATCAGAACCCGAACCGAGCGACGTCCCCTCAGTACGCGTTCCAGAACCCGAATCGTGAGCGACCGAGTCGTCGGTGGCGAGGCGATCACGGCGTCGCTCGCGTCCGACGGCGATGCTGACGCTCGGCTACAGTTCGCTCGCGTCCGACGGCGATGCTGACGCTCGGCTACAGTTCGCTCGCGGTGACGCCGAGCGCGAGAGCGGCGGCACCGGTCGCGCCGCCGCCCGCGGCCAGCGGCGTCGGGAGGGCGGACACGACGCCGACGACGGCTCCGACGAGGAGACAGACGGCCATGCCGAGGAGCGCGGCGTCGAATCGCGTGATGAGGTGTCCGGGTGTCACGGTCTAATTACATCTCATTATTCGAACTGTCAAAATAGTTGTGGGTGCGGTCCTACTCGCCTCGCTCTCTCAGTCCGGGTCGGCCGGGTCGGCGGCGACCTCGCGCGTCTCGGGTAGACGAAGTGGAGACGCGCCGCTCCCGAGTCCCGTTTCGTCGTTCGGTTTTCACGCCTCGCTGCCGCTCGGCGATGAAAGTGCGGGGGACGAGATTCGAACTCCACTCGCTCGGCTCACTCCGTTCGCGACGCTCCCTAGTTCAAATCTCTCTGGCCGCATCGCTCCCTTCACTACGTTCAGAGAATCGATGCGGGGGACGAGATTCGAACTCGCGAACCCCTACGGGAGCGGATCTTAAGTCCGCCGCTTTTGGCCTGGCTCAGCCACCCCCGCGCACTCTCCCGTTCTTCGAGGGGGAGAAAAGTGCTTTCGCTTTACCAGTCGACGGAGAGCGTCCCGTCGCCGTGGGGGTTCGGTGAGAGCTCCTCGTCGGTCCGGCGGTCGATGACGTGGATGACCCCGCGGCCCTTCTTCGCCGGGCAGACCTCCGCCGCGTCGACGTTCTCGTCGAGTTCGTCCTCGCCGATGAAGTAGGATTTGGCGCGGGCGAGGCCGGTTTCGAGGTCCATCTCCCAGTTGTCCGCGACCTCCGCGCACCGGCCGGCCCCGAAGCACTTGTTCGCCTCGAAGATTATCTTGTAGGGCTTTTCGTCGACCGGCGGGGCGTTCTCGTCGGTTCCGAAGTCGCTCGGCTTCGGACGGTCGGACTCCTCGCTCATCGTCGGCCCTTGCCGCGCGGTGGTCTTTGCGCTGTCGGTCGCGCGGCGACGCCGCGGGCCGGACCCGCGACACGCTTCGAACTTCTGTCACGTCCGCCGAAGCGCCCCCTCCGAGCGCTCTTCCGGCGAAACGCCGAGTACACGTACCGTATTATCTCGGACGAATCCGGACGCAGTGGGTCGCTCCCGGCGAACGGGTATCCGACTGTGTCACCGCCAGTCACGAATGCGTTCTCATATTTGATAGCCGAGAGCGTGGTCTTATCACCGACCAGAAATCTTCTGAACCAATGGACGACGACAGCCACCTCCGGAGACGAGCGTCGTCGGTTCGCGCCGCCGTCCGGGACGCGCTCGGCTCGCGCGCGACCGACGACGACTCCGAATCGGACGCCGCGAACGCGCCGCCGGCCGACGACGCGCGAAGCGACGGCGGGGGGACTCCCTCGGTCGCCGTCGAGTCGGTGGGCGGGGAATCTCTCCCCGCCGACGACGGTGCCACCGGGTCGGCGGGCTCGAACGCCGCCGCGCTCGACGACATCGACGACTTCTCCGCGGCTATCGAACGCTGTATCGACGGCGACCTGACGGTCCGGGTCGACGTGCCCGACGACCCGGCGCTCGCGCGCCACGCCCGCCTCCTCAACGAGCTGTTCGAGGAGTGGCAGGCCGCCATGCGGGACGTCGACGCCTTCGCCGACCAGGTCTCGGCGTCGACCCGAATCGTGGCCGACGCCGCCGAGGAGAGCCGCGAGGAGAGCCGGTCGGTCGCGGACTCCGTCGACGACATCGCGGCGGGCGCGCGCCGGCAAAGCGAGAGCGTCGAGGAGGTCGCAGACGAGATGCGGAACCTCTCGGCGACCATCGAGGAGGTCGCCGCCTCCGCCGACGAAATCAGGCACGCGACCGACGAGGCCGTCGCGCGCGGCGACCGCGGCAAACGCGCCGCCGAGACCGCCATCGACGAGTTGACCGCCATCGGCGAGCGGACCGACGCGACCGTCGAGCGCGTCGAGGAACTCGACGACCACATCGACGACATCACCGGCATCGCGACCAAGATTTCCGACATCGCGGAGCAGACGAACATCCTCGCGCTCAACGCCTCCATCGAGGCCGCCCGCGCCGGCGACGCGGGCGCGGGCTTCGCCGTCGTCGCCGACGAGGTGAAGGCGCTCGCCGAGGAGACGCAGGCCGCGACCGCCGACATCGAATCGACCATCGAGACGGTTCGCAGTCGGTCGGCCGCGACGGTCGACGACATCACCGACACGAGCGACCGCCTCGACGAGGGGAGCGAGACGATTCAGGACGCGCTGTCGGCGCTCGACGGCGTCGTCTCCGACCTCGAAGAGACGAACGGGAGCCTCCACGAGATCTCCGACGCCACGGACTCGCAGGCGGCGACCTCCCAAGAGGTCGTGAGCCAGGCCGACGGCGTCGGCGAGATAAGCGACGAGACCGCGGCGCTCGCGGTCGACGCCGCCGGGTCGGCCCGCCGACAGACCGTGTCGCTCTCCGAGGCGGTGACGAAGATAGGCGCGCTTTCCGACCAGGCCGACCACCTCCAAGACTCCATCGACGACTACCGCCTCCACGCCGAGGCGACCGGGTCGGGACAGACCGTCGTCCAGTTCTGGCACGGTATGTCCGGCGACAAGGCCGAGGTTCTGGAGTCGCTCGTCGACGAGTTCAACGCCGACCACGACGGCGTCCGCGTCGACACCGCGTCGAAGGGGAGCTACCGCGGCACGTTCGACGCGACGCTCGCCGCGGCCCGGTCGGGGACGCCGCCGACCATCGCGCAACTGTACGAGGTCGGCACCCAGCGCGCCCTCGACAGCGGGGCGTTCGCTCCCGTCGAGTCGGTGCTCCCAGACGGGGCGTCCGCGGGCGAACTCGTCCCCGAAATCGCCAACTACTACCGCCACGACGGCGCGCTCTGGTCGATGCCGTTCAACGCCTCGAACCCCGTGTTGTACTACAACGCCGACGCGTTCGAGCGGGCCGGCCTCGACCCCGACGACCCGCCGGCGACGTTCGACGCGGTCACCTCCGCCGCGGCGACGCTGCAGACGAGCGGCGCGGTCGACTACGGCGCGACGTGGGCGAACTACAGCTGGTTCGTCGAGCAGTGGTTCGCCGCCGCCGGCGAGTGTCTCTTCGACGCCGACAACGGGCGGAGCGGCACCGCCCGCACCTCGAACCTCGACGGCCCGGTCGGGACGCGCGTGTTCGAGTGGTGGTGCGACCTCGAACGCAACGACCTGCTGTACAACCCCGGCGTCGAGGCCCGCCGAGACGCCCGCGAGGCGTTCCTCGACGGCCGCGCCGCGATGCTCGTGGACTCCAGTTCGAGCGCCGCGTCGGTCGTTCGAGGGGCCGCAGAGCGCGGCTTCACCGCCGAGGTCGGACGGTTCCCCTCGCCCGGGTCGACCCGCGAGGGCGTGGTCGTCGGCGGCGCGTCGCTGTGGGTCGCGGACGGCGTCGACGCCCGAAAGCGGGCCGCCGCGGGCGAGTTCATCGCGTGGCTCACCCGGCCCGAACAACAGCGTCGCTGGCACCGCCGGACGGGGTACTTCCCGGTCCACCGCCGGACGCGGGACCTCCTCCGCGACGACGGCTGGTTCGACGAGCACCCCGGCTTCGCGGTCGCGTTCGACCAACTGGCCGAGACCGTCGACACGCCGGCCACCCGCGGCGCGCGAGTCGGCCCCTTCACGACCGTCAGAACCATCGTCTCCGAGGGGCTGTCCGAGCTGTTCGGCGGCCGCGACCTCGACGCCGTATTGACGACGATGGACGAACAGGTGTCGGCCCGGCTGTCGGAGTACGAGAACTCGGCGGACCGCTGACCGGGTGGGACCGGTCAGTGCGAGTCGGAACGGGCCGGAACCGGTCGGAAGGGACCGCCCCTCAGCGACCGCCCGGTGATTCTTTCGCCGTCGAGCCCTAATTCCGAGCGATGCGGCAGTCCCGTCGCTCGCGCTTCGGCGACCTGATTCGCGCCGCCGGCCCCAGCGACCGCCGCCGATTCCTCGCCGACCTCTGGACCGCTCGCGGGTGGGAGACGACCGTCGAAGACCGCCTCGTAACCGCCCGCCGCGGCGACCGAACCGAGCGACTCGCGGTGGTCTCGCGCTCGCGGTTCCGCCTGTCGCCGTCGGTTCCGGCCGAAGCGACCGTCGTCGTCGCGCTCGGCGACCCGGAACGGGCCCGGCGCGCGGCCCCCGACGCCGCCCGCGTCCTCGGGCTCGACGACCTCTACGACCTCGTCCGGTACGGCCTCCCCGAGGACCGCGGCGACGACATCGTCGCCGACCACTTCGGCGTCCGCCTCGCCGACTTGCCGGCCGGTTCGGGCGGCGTCGGTTCGGACGGTGCGGACGGCGCGAACGGCGCGAACGGCGCGGTCGTCTCTCGGCTTCCGCCCTCGCTCTCGTCGCTCCCGGTCGCGCCGCTTCTCTTCGTCGCACTCCTTCTCGCGGCGGTCGTCGTGACCGCCGGGCCGGGCGGCGTGCTGGAGTTCGGGCCGGCGCTCGGTGGACAACAGCCGTCGGTGCCGACGTCGGCCGCGACGCCGACTCCCGACCCGACGCCGACGCCCGAACCGCGGACGGTCGCCCCCGGCGTGACCACCGCCGGCGTCGAGAACGCGACGCGTCTCGCGGCGGCCCACCGCCGGGCCGCGGCGAACCGGTCGTACCGGTGGACGATCCGATACCGCGAGTCGATCGCCGGCGACGAGACGGGCCGCGAGGTGGAGACCGTCCGCGTCGAGGCCCCGAACGTCTACGTCTCCGAGGTCGAGCGCGCCGGACAACTCAGGGCGTTCCCGCGCCCGACCGCCTCGGAGGACGCCTACGCCGACGGAACCACGCGCTACGCCCGCCGCCCCGCCGAGCCGGACGGCGTCGCCGCTCGCGTCCTCGACCCCGACGTGCGCGACGGCCCGGGGCGACAGGCCTCGCGCGCCGCCCGCTACGTCGAATGGTACCTCTCGACCGACGAGACGAGCGTGACGCGCGTAGAGAGCGTGACCAACGCGACCGCCGAAAGCGGGACCGCGCTGTACCGAGTTCGGGGCCGCGGCACCGACTTCCCGCGGTCGCGCGACTACCGGGTCGAAGCGGTCGTCGAAGAAGACGGGTTCGTCCGCTCGATGCGCGTCACATACGAGACCCGCGACGGCCTCGGCGTCGAGGTCTGGTTCGCGTACGGCGCGGTCGGCGAGACGGCGGTCACGCGACCGGCGTGGCTCGACCGCGCCGACGGGTCGACCGGCGGCCGGACCGTCGCCCCCGCGACGAACGCGAGCGGGTAGCGTCCGGCGCGCTCGGTCGCGTCTCGGTGTTCGCGGCGGTTACTGCTCGACGTCGACGGATTCGAGGACCACGTCGGACACCGGCTTGTCGTCGCGGTCGGTCGGGACCGAGCCGATGTCCTCGACCACGTCCATGCCCTCTGTGACCTTCCCGAAGACGGCGTGCTTGCCGTCGAGGTGGGGCTGGGCGTCGAGCGTGATGAAGAACTGCGAGCCGTTCGTGTTGGGGCCGCGGTTCGCCATCGAGAGCACGCCGGGGCCGTCGTGGCTGAGGTCCGAGTGGAACTCGTCGTCGAAGGTGTAGCCGGGGCCGCCGCGGCCGGTTCCCGTCGGGTCGCCGCCCTGAATCATGAAGTCCGAGATGATGCGGTGAAACAGGATGTCCTCGTAGAGGGGCTCGCCCTCCATCGTCTCGTCCGTCTCGGGGTGGACCCACGTCTTTTCGCCCGTGGCGAGGCCGACGAAGTTCTCGACCGTGTTCGGGACCTTGTCCTCGAAGAGTTCGACCGTGATGTCGCCCTTGTTCGTGTGGAGCGTGGCCGTTGGGTTGTCGCTCATACTCGCCCCGTCGGGCGGGCGAGTGAAAACCGTGCCGCCTCGGGGTCGGGCCGGTGCCCGCGGCGCTCGGTGCCGCGTTCGTCGCCGCCGTCGACGACTGTCACACCGACAGACGTTTCTTTACCCCGCGACCGAGTGGTGTGAGATGACATCACGATTCGACGGAGGGCGCTCCGAATGAACGCCCGCTCGACCCTCGAACGCCTGTCGGAACTCGCAAACACCTACTTCGTCGGCCTCGTGCTCCTCGCGTCGGCCGCCGCGTTGGCGCAACCGGACCTGTTCACGTGGATTGCGCCGTACATCTCCCCGCTTCTCGGACTCATCATGCTCGGGATGGGGCTAACACTCCAGCCCGTGGACTTCCGCCGCCTCGCCGAGCGCCCGCGAGACGTGGCCATCGGCGCGCTCGCCCAGTGGCTCATCATGCCGGCCGCCGCCTACGCGCTCACGGTCGTCCTGTCTCTCCCGCCGGAACTCGCCGTCGGCGTCATCCTCGTCGGCGCGGCCCCCGGCGGCACCGCCTCGAACGTCATGGCCTACCTCGGCAAGGGCGACGTGGCGCTGTCGGTCGCCATCACGACCGTCACCACGCTGGCCGCGCCGCTCGTCATGCCCGCGTGGGTCGTCGCACTCGCCGGCGAACAGCTTCAGGTCGGCTTCATGGACCTGTTTCTCAACATCGTCCAAATCGTCTTCATCCCGGTCGTCCTCGGCTTCGCGCTCCGCCTCCTGCTCGACCGCAACGCGCCCGAAGTCGCCGAGGTCGGTCTCGACGTGTTCCCGCTCGTCTCGGTCCTGAGCATTGTCGCCATCGTCGCGGCCGTCGTCGGCCTCAACGTCAACACCATCCTCGGCGCGGGCGCGGCCGCCATCGGGGCCGTCGTCCTCCACAACGCCATCGGGCTCGGCACCGGCTACGGCACCGGCCGCCTCGCCGGGATGTCCGACGACCGCGTCAGAACGACGACGTTCGAAGTCGGCCTCCAGAACAGCGGGCTCGCGGCGGCCCTCGCGCTGTCGTTCTTCTCGCCCGCCGCCGCGCTCCCGCCCGCGCTGTTCAGCGTCTGGCACAACATCACCGGCCCGCTCCTCGCGAGCTACTTCTCCCGAACCGCGAGCGAACCGTCGGGCACCACGCCGGCAGACGACTGAGTCGTCAAAAACGACCTTCGATTTTTGAGACTGCCCGTCTCCCGAGAAGCAACGCCACGTTAATGTATTGCGAAGGACAAGCACTACTGTATGGTACGAAACGTCGGCACGCTCGACCGGACCGTTCGCCTCGCGCTCGGTGCGCTGTTCGTCATCGGCGGGGTCGGAAGCTACGCGGGGCTGTTCTCGCTCGGGTTCGGGCCGGTGCCCGCGGCGCTCGGTGCCGCGTTCGTCGCCGCCGTCGGCGTCGCCCTGCTCGTGACCGGGTTCCGGCGAACGTGTCCGCTGTATCTCCCGTTCGGCATCGACACCTCGGACGACCGGAACTGACGGTCGCCCCGCGCCGTCCGTCTTTCTCGCTCCCCTAACTACAAGACACCCCACCGCGATGCGTCGGATATGCACACCGCGGAGACCGTGACGCTCACCCGCCTCCCCTCCGGCGTCCCGGTACAGACGACAGTTCACACCTACGAACCAGCAGACGGGACCGACGGGCCGACGCTCTACGTGCAGGCCGCCCAACACGGGCGCGAAATCAACGGCACCGAAGTGCTCCGCCGACTGCACGGCCGCCTCGAACGCGCGGAGCTCTCGGGGCGCGTCGTCGCCGTCCCCGTCGCCGACCCGCTGACGTTCGACCGCGTCTCCTACGTCACTCCCGAGGTGCTCGACTCCGTCAACTCCAACATGAACCGCGTCTGGCCGGGCGACGCCGAGGGCTCGCTCCACCAGCGCATGGCCGCGAAGCTCTGGGAGTACATCAGCGAGTCCGACGCCATCATCGACCTCCACACCGGGAGCCCGGACATGCTCACTCACACCGTCTACCTCCGGGGCGACGAGTCCTCCCGCGACCTCGCGCGGGCGTTCGGCGTCGACATCCTCCTCGCGGAGGCCGCCGGCGACGAGGCCGACGACGAGTGGACCGAGCGGAGCTTCGACGGCAAACTCCGCGTCGCGGCCACGAACGCGGGCATCCCCTCCATCACGCCCGAACTCGCCCACAACAAACAGCTCGTCGAGCCGGCCGTCGTCGCCGGCGTCGAGGGCGTCCTCAACGTCTGCCGCGACATGGGAATCCTCTCGGGCGCGGTCGAGCCGTGGGACGGCCGCACCTACCGCAACCACCTCGGCCGCGTGAAAGCCGACGCTTCGGGACTGTTCGTCGCCCGCGAGGACGTCGAACTCGCCCGCGAGGTCCGCCCCGGCGACCACCTCGGCTGGGTGTACGACCCGACGACCTACGAGGTGCTCCAGGAGGTCGAAGCCGAGCGCGCGGGCATCGTCTACTCCATCGCCCGCGAGGCCACCGTCACGGCCGGAGAGACGCTCGTCGGCATCGCGCTCCCGCTGGACGACGGCGAGGGCGACGTCGAGGGCGACGACCCGTTCGACGAGACCGACGGCGACCTCGACATATAGAGAACGGCGGTTCAGTCGAACAAGCGGGACCGACGTGTCGAGGCGAGCGCGTTCGAGTCGGTTTTAGAAGTCGCGCAGGTCTTCGAGCACGGCTTCCGCGTCGCCGGAGGCGATGGCCTCGCGGGCCATCTCCAGTCCCTCGTCGATGGTTTCGGCGTCCTCGCGGGCGTAGATGCGGAGCGCCGCGTTGAGGGCGACGGCGTCGGCGAAGCGGTCCTCGCGGTCGCCGGCGAGCACGGCTTCCGTGATTGCCGCGGAGTCGCCGGCCACGTCGTCCTCGTCGACGCCGAGGTCGTCGTACTCGAAGTCCATGCCGTACTCGGCGGTCTCGATGTCGAAGTCGTCGAAGGTGGCCTCGCCGTCGTCGCCGGCGGTCCACTCGGCGACCTTCGTGTAGCCGGGGCGGATGTCGTCGTAGCCCTCCATGCCCTGGAACATGAGCACGCGGTCGAGGTCGTGGTGCTCGCTCGCCTCGAAGGTGTCGACCATCTTCTTGGCGAACGCGAGGTGGTAGAACGACCCGAGGTGGACCGAGGCGTTCGCGGGGTTGGCGATGGTCTCGACGGTGTTGACGAACGTCCGGACGCCCATGTTGTCGCGGCGCTCCCAGAGGGCGTGGATGGCGGGGTTGAATCGCGGCTGGTAGTAGAAGCCGAAGCCGGTGTCGTCGACCATGTCGGCGGACTCCTCGGGGTCGAGTTCCGTGCGGACGCCGAGTTCGTCGAGGACGTGCTTGTAGGCGTCCTGCTTCTGGGTCGGGACGCGGTCGCCGGAGTGGACGACGACGGGCGTGCCGGCCGCGGCGGCGACGACGCCGGCGGCGACGCCGAGGATGGCGGTCTTGCCCTTGCCGTCGTAGTTCGCGCCGCAGTCCACCGGGTCGACGTCGGGTTCGGCGTACTCGACGCCTTCGGCCATCACGTCGGCGTAGGCGGCGAGTTCCTCCGCGTTGTTGTGCTTCCAGCGGTTGGCGAGCCAGAACGCGCCGAGCGTCGTGTGGTCCGGTTCGCCGGCGAGGATGCGGCGCATCGCCTCGGACGCCTGCTCGCGGGTCATGTCCTCGGCGGACTTCGTGCCCGTGCCGACGACTTCCGTCATCAGACGCTTCAGCGGCCATTCCCCGAACTCGCTTTCGACTACTGCCATGCGCCTGTGTTCGCGCGAGCGCTCAAAAAACGTCCCGTTCGGTCCCGTCGCCCGGGAGCGTCGACGCCGTCCGAAAGCGATAGGCTTCCCGACTCCTAACGCGGGGTAATGAGCGCGTTGGCGGACGATTGGCGGGACGGCATCGACGAGGTCGATGCGGCGCTTATCGACGGCTACCAGAGCGGCTTTCCGGTCGAGCAACGACCGTTCCGCGTCGTCGCCGAGGAGCTAGGCATCGACGAGGACGACGCCATCGACCGCGTCCGCCGGCTCCGCGAGGACGGCATCTTCCGGCGGTTCGGCCCGGTGCTCAACCCGCCGGTCATCGGCAGTTCGACCCTCGCGGCCGTCGCCGCACCCGAGGAGCGCTTCGAGGAGATAGCCGAAATCATCAACGGCTACCGGCAGGTGAACCACAACTACCGCCGCGCCCACGAGTGGAACATGTGGTTCGTCGTCACCGCCGGCTCCCGCGAGACGCGCGACCGCATCCTCGACGAAATCGAGGAGCGCACCGGCTGTGCGGTGCTGAACCTCCCGATGCTCACCGACTACTACATCGACCTCGAATTCCCCATCGTCAACGACGACCGCTTCGCGCGCGAGAGCCTCGGCGCGACCGACGTGAGCGCCACCCGTATCTCCGAGGACGCGACCGGCGACCTCTCGGCGCTCGAAGCCCGCCTGCTCGTGGCGATTCAGGGCGGCTTCCCGCTGTCGAAGACGCCCTACCGCGACGTGGCCGACGGCCTCGACGCCGAGGTCGACGCCGTGCTCGTCGCCGTCGATCGCCTCCTCGCGGACGGCTGTATCAAGCGCATCGGCTGCGTCGTCAACCACATCGTCACGGGCTTTCGGAACAACTGCATGGTCGTCTGGGACGTCCCCGACGACGAACTCGACGCCCGCGGCGAGGCCGTCGGGAGCCTCCCGTACGTCACGCTCTGTTACCACCGCCCGCGCCGCCCCGAGCAGGGCTGGGAGTACAACCTCTTTACCATGATTCACGGCCGGGACGCCGACGCCGTCGACGAGAAGATAGACGAACTCGCCGCCGACCACCTCCCGTTCGACCACGAGCGACTGTACTCGACGGCGAAACTGAAGCAGACCGGCGCGCAGTACGAGGAGCTCGTGAGTTCGGGCGACTGAGTGAGAAAACGGACCAAAGCCGGCCCGAACACCGCTCGTTTTCGACGCTTGCGCCGCCGTCCGCGTCACATCAGTCCGCCTACCGCGACAGCGGCGACAGCCGGTAGAGCATCCGCGCGGCCTGCGCGACGCCGGTCTTCGCCAGCGACCCGCTTTTGAGCGCGCCGAGTTTCGCGTAGTAGCCGGACTTGAACGCGCCCTTCTTGGCGAGGAGCGCGCTCCCGAGCGCCCCGCGTTTGGCGTAGTACGCGGACTTCCGGCCCGCCGCGCCGGCGTAGTGCTTCGTGCTCGTCGGAATCGGCGTCCGACGGCCCTGCACCTCGGTCGAACCGCTTCGGATGGCGTCCAAGATGTCGTCGGCGGTGAGGGAGGCCCGCGACACGTCGGGGATGTCGATTTCGGTGTAGGCACGGCCGACGTACCCGACCCTGTGGGCGTCGCTGCCGGCGACGCCGGGGTACTGCCGATTCGCCGCGAACCGGCGGGCGCGGCGGTTCTTGTAGCCCGTGAAGAGCCACGAGTTGTACGTCTCGATGGCGTCGAAGGCGTCGCCGCCCGCGGCGTCGTGGTACCGGCCGAGCCGGCGGCGACCGATGCCGTGTCGGCTCCGCTGGAACGGGTGCGGGACGATGGCGACGCCGCCGCGCTCGCGCACCCACCGGGCCGTCTCGTCCAGCGGGCGACGCCGCGGCGGAAGCTCCTCCACGCCGAGCGCGAGGAGGTGGCCGTCGGCCGTCGAGACTTCCACGCCGGGGATGCCGACGAGGCCGTACATCGGTGCGAGTTGCGCCGCTCGGACCGACTCGTCGATGACGTCGTGGTCGGTGACGACGACGGCGTCCAGCCCGATTTCGGCGGCCTGCTCCAAGATGAGCTCCACCGGGTCGTGCGCGTCGTACGAGCCTTCCGAGTGCACGTGGGGGTCGATGCGGACGGTCAGCGCGGACACGACTCCTCGTTGGGCCTCGGTGACGAAAAAGACACGCCCGAATCGTGCTAGCTCGCGGCACGGGAAGGGGCGGTGACGGTGAAATCCAGAACCCACGTGAATCGGTCGGGAGCGTCCGCGACTGGGTGATTCCCGGAAACGAGTCACGTCGCGGACGTAAATTCGTTTCAGCGAATCTTTAGGAATCGTCGTGTCGAACGTGTGCACATGGCATCCGAAGACCGCTTTCGACCGGCCGCCGACCTCGCGGACCTCCGCGAGTCCGGCCGCGAACTGGTCGCGCTGGACGGGCGCTCTATCGCCCTCTTCGACCACGAGGGTTCCGTCAGGGCCGTCGACAACGCCTGTCCGCACATGGGGTTCCCGCTCGCTCGCGGCTCCGTGGACGAGGGCGTGCTGACCTGTCACTGGCACCACGCCCGGTTCGAGCTCTCCTGCGGCGACACCTTCGACCCGTGGGCCGACGACGTGCGGACCTACCCCGTGGAGGTGCGCGACGGGACGGTCTACGTCGACCCCCGCCCCGACTCGGACGAACCGCCGGCGGTCCGCTGGTCGAACCGGCTGGAAGACGGCCTCGAACAGAACCTCCGGCTGGTGGTCGCGAAGTCCGTCATCGGCCTCCTCGACGCCGGCGTCGAGCCGACAGAGCCGCTTTCGACCGGCGTCCGGTTCGGCTGTCGCTACAGGCGCGACGGCTGGGGGTCGGGACTCACCATCCTGACCGCGATGGCGAACGTCCTCTCGGACCTCGACCCCGAGGACCGAAAGCGCGCGCTCTATCAGGGACTCGTCCACGTCGCGGGCGACGTCTCCGACGAACCGCCGCGGTTCGAACAGGACGCCCTCGGCGCGACCGACACCGATTTCGACCGCCTGCGGTCGTGGTTCCGCGAGAACGTCGAAGTCCGCGACCCCGACGGCGCGGAGCGCGTCCTCCGGACCGCAATCGCGGCCGGTCACGACGACGCCGAACTCGCCGGCATGGTCGCCGCCGCGGCCACCGACCACCGCTACCTCGACACGGGACACGTCCTCGACTTCGTCAACAAGGCCTGCGAGGCGCTCGACCACGTCGGCTGGGACCGCGCCGACGAGGTCCTCCCGAGCCTCGTCCGCGGACTCGCCCGCGCCGACCGGGCCGAGGAGTCCGCCGAGTGGCGTCGCCCAATCGACCTCGCGGGCACGCTCGACGACGTGTTCGCCGACCTCGACGACCACGTCGACGCCGGCGCGGGCGCAACGTGGTCACGCCCCGACGACCTGCTCGATACCCTCCTCGGCGACGACCCGCACGACATCGTCGACGCGCTGGCCGAGGCGATTCGGGCCGGCGCGACGCCCGCCCAACTCGCCGACGCCGTCGCCTTCGCCGCCGGCACGCGGGTCGCGCGGTTCTCGACCACCAACGAGTTCGGCGACTGGAACACGGTCCACCACACGTTCACCTACGCCAACGCGGTCCACCGGCTCGCCGAGCGGACCGGGGCCGCGGAGCTCTATCGGGGCGCGTTCGACGCCGCAGTCAACGTCTACCTCGACCGGTTCCTGAACACGCCGCCGGGTCGGCGTCGGGGGTCGGGTCGGGA